>JASGFV010000338.1:0-2501 GCA_047605365.1 Gordonia sp. (in: high G+C Gram-positive bacteria) | reverse complement strand
GACGACTTCGCGGGCGACCTCGACCTCCCGGTCGGTGAGGGCGGCAATCGCCTCTCCGGTGGTCAGCGTCAGCGGGTCGCACTCGCCCGCGCTCTAGCGAGCGACGCGCCGGTGCTCGTGCTGCACGACCCGACCACCGCGGTCGACTCGGTCACCGAGCATGAGATCGCGGGGCAGCTGCGCGGCGTACGAGCCGGTCGCTCGACGCTGCTCATCGCCTCGGCGCCTGCGCTCCTCGGCTGTTGCGACCGGGTCGTCGACCTGCCTGGCGAGGCACCCGCGCAGGCGGGACCAGCGCGGTGAGCGACACGTCCCAGGCAGCCGGGCTGCCGGTAGCGACCGGCCGGGAGACGGCCAGACAGATGTGGTTGCTCAGTCGTGGATACCGGCTCCGGCTCGCCACGACCGGCGCCTTGGGCATCGTCAGCACCGCGGTCGACCTGATCCCGCCGGTGGCGATCGGACTCCTCGTCGATCGCGTGCAGACGGGCACGGCCGACCTCGGCATCGTGCTGGTGGTCACCGCCGCCATGGCGCTCTCGGCCGTCCTCGGCGCGGCGGGGACGGCCTTGACGATCGTGCTCGCCACCCGCGTCTACCACGCCCTCCTGGCCACACTGCGTGAGCGACTCGTGGGCCGCGCGATGACCCTCCCGCAGCACCTCGTCGAGCGCGCCGGGACGGGTGACCTGATCTCCCGCTCCAGCGACGACGTCACCGCGGTCGCCGACGCTGCTCCCACCGTGATCCCGGTGCTCACCGTCACGGCCTTCACCATCGTCGTGTCACTGGGTGGCCTCGCGGCACTGGAGTGGCCCTATGCGGCCGCCTTCGTCGTCGTGCTGCCGATCTACGTGCTGGCCATGCGGTGGTACCTGCGCACCGGGCCAGGGGTGTACCGCGCCGAGCGAACGGCGATGAGTGCGCGCGCCCAGCAGATCCTGGAGTCCCAGCGCGGGTACGCCACGGTGCTCGGCTTCGGCCTCGCCGAGCGGCGGCACCGCGCCGTGATGACCGACTCGTGGGGCGTCGCCGTGCAGTCGCTGCGGGCCCGCATCGTGCAGAGCATGCTCAACGGCCGCCTCAATCTCGGCGAGTGCCTGAGTCTGGCCGCTGTCCTTGTCGTCGGCTTCGTCCTCATCGGCGACGGCACGGCAACTGTCGGCGGCGCCACGACCGCCATGCTGCTGGTGCTGCGTCTGCTCAGCCCGATCAACGAGTTGATGTTCGTCATCGACACCCTCCAGTCCGCCCTCGCGTCGCTGAGCCGGATGGTCGGCGTCGTCACGATCCAGGAGCAGTCGAGTGGACCGGTGGCGACCGTCGACGCCGGCGGGGGCGTCCGGCTCCGGGAGGTCGCGTTCAGGTACGGCGACGGGTCCCGCGTCCTCGATGGCATCACGCTCGACATTCCCGCTGGTCAACGCGTCGCCGTTGTGGGTGCGTCGGGAGCGGGCAAGACGACGCTGGCGGCGGTCATCGCCGGTATCCACCGTCCCGAGACAGGGACCGTCGGCCGGCCCGAACGCTGCGCGGTGATCACGCAGGAGACGCACGTGTTCGCCGGGACGCTGCGTGACGGCCTCACCCTCGCCGCGCCCCACGCCACCGACCTCGACATCCATGCCGCATTCGGCCTCACCGGCGCCACCGGGTTGCTCGACCTGCTGCCGGCCGGCCTCGACACGGTGGTCGGCGCCGGCGGGCACACGCTCACCGATGCACAAGCACAGCAGCTCGCCCTCGTTCGGCTCCTGCTCGCCGACCCGGATCTGGCGATCCTCGACGAGGCCACCGCGGAGGCCGGATCGTCCCACGCCGGACTGCTCGATCGCGCGGCCGACGCCGTACTGACCGGGCGCACCGGACTGGTGATCGCCCACCGCCTCTCGCAGGCCGTGACCTGTGACCGGATCGTCGTGATGGAACATGGCCGCATCATCGAGCAAGGCACCCACGACGAACTCGTCGCGGCACGCGGCCTGTACACCCGCCTGTGGGAGGCGTGGGACTCCAGCCGAACCGCTCCACGAACAACAACGCCGTCGAGTCACGCGGACTGAGTGGCCACCTGGCGGGACCCGCCCCGGTGGAGACCTTGTTGGTCGAGTGGAGCCTAGGGGACTCGACTCCCCCAAGCTCGCCGCTTCGCTCCGAGCAGGGGGCGCCCCCACCCAAGGGGGTTCTCGTGCCCTGCCTGACCGAGATCCTGTCCGGCCGCTCCGCGACCGCCCACGACCTCGGTGGAGCCTAGGGGACTCGAACCCCTAACCCCCTGCATGCAAGGCAGGTGCGCTACCAATTGCGCCAAGGCCCCTCATCAGAGACGGTCGGTGAACTGCGCCCACGGATCGCTCTGCGTTCCCTTCGACCGGCCGATCACCCAGATCAAGCCGGCGACCGCGAGAGCGACAGTGACGAGCTTCTTCACCACGATCTCCAGTCGTCGGGAGTGGGCCTAACAGGACTTGAACCTGTGACCTCTTCCTTATCAGGGAAGC
>JASGFV010000337.1:0-2505 GCA_047605365.1 Gordonia sp. (in: high G+C Gram-positive bacteria) | reverse complement strand
TGTGCTCCTGCTTCTGCAGGAAGGTGTAGACGTCGCCGCCCTCACCGCAGCCGAAACAGTGGAAGTGACCGTGGTTGGGCCGCACGTGGAACGACGGCGACTTCTCGTCGTGGAACGGGCACAGGCCCTTCATGCTGTCGGCTCCGGCGCGACGCAGCGCCACGTAGTCGCCGATGACGTCCTCGATGCGCGTCTGCTCACGGATCGCCGTGATGTCGCGATCGGGGATTCTGCCTGGCACGTACGCAGTCTAGTCCGAATCCGCGCGATCACATTTTGTCAGACCCCCGACCTACTCTGATTCTTGCAAGTCGAACACCTGATCGATCCGGCCGGATCGAGACGGTCACTCACTCGGGAGGCAAAGATGTGTGAATTCGATCCGCGATGCAACGGCGGGGACGACCTGATCGGTCATGCGCTGGCTCAGATCGTGCAGGGCCGATGGGCCGTCACCGCGGTCTTCGGCGACGAGGTGTCGCCGCCGATGGCCTACACCACCGGGCTCACCGAGTTCGGACGTCCGGAACTGATGATCACCGGGCTCGACGCCGAGTTGTCCGGGCGGCTGCTGAACCTGGCGGCCCAGCGGGTGATCGACGACCCGACGATCGGCGGCGGCACGCATCTGGCGCGAGTGATCCGCGAGCCGTACGAGCTGGCCGCGGTCGACGTCGCCCACACCGCGACGCTGCGCGTGACCCAGGTGGTCTACGGGCGCGCGTTCACGGCGCTGCAGCTGGTCTGGCCGGACCGGGACGGCTGCTATCCGTGGGACCACGGATACTCCGTCGACCTCGACGCGCAGCCGCTGTGGGGCGTGCCCGCGCACGACGACGCGGCATGAGCCGGCGAGTTCAGCGCTGAGCGGCGAGCGCCTTGCCGAAGGCGCTGGCGATCTGCGCGAGATCGGGATGCTCGGCGACGTCGATCGCGCCGAGCTTCCCGGTCCATTCGCGCTGGAAGATCCGCGCGCCGCCGGCGGCGAACACCACGTCTTCGGGCGAGGCGTTGCGCCGTTCGAGGTCGATCTCGTCGGCGGTGAACTCTCCGGCGAAGACCGGTCGCACCACCGGACCGCGGAAGCGGCGATCGTGGCGCTGCAAGCCCACCACCCGCACGCGGGTGCCGTGCGGGGCCACCTCGCAGGTCTCGCGGACCGCGCCGACGATGGTCGACGCGACCGCCGCCAGATGCGAACGGGTCTTCTCGTTGACGTAGACCACGTCACTGTCGGTCTGTCCGGCCAGCTGGACGTCGTCGGCCGACGGCACCAGAACGGTGATCGTCACGTAGTCGCCTCCCCCATCAGTTCCAGCGTCGATGCAGGTGGCGGGCTCGTGGTGGGAGTCGAGCGCCTGGTCGACGGCAAGGATCAGCGACTGCTGATCTCGTGTCCCGACCGCCACGACGACTGGAGTCTGTTCCGGAGCCACGGCACGGATGCCGTCGACTGCTGCGCGCAACGAGACTCCGGGCGCCACTCGGACATGCATCTGCGGATCAGTCACCGCAGACGATCCTGTCGACGCCCAAAGCACTCCACCCTGTTCCCGAAACCATGCTTTCGACGGTACGCGTAACGATTCCCCGGCTGTGCCGGAGGAAACGAAGTTAACCCCATGAACCGACACCGAGGTGGTCGTTTGCGAGAAAAACTCGTTGGCGCGACACCACCGCCGTCCGGCAAGCTCTCTTGGTGACCGCCGATACCCGCCTGCCGCGCGCGCTGCGCCCGTTCGCGCTGCGCCGTTACCGCTGGCTGGCCGCCGGACTCGCGCTGGCGCTGTTCGGCGACGGTGTTTGGCTGGTGGCCGTGGTGTGGCAGGTGATCGGCCTCGGCGGCGGCCCCGGCCGGGTGTCGATGGTCTCGGGCATCGCCGCGGTCGGCATGGTGGTGTCGACGCTGGCCGGCGGCGTACTGGCCGACCGCGTCCAGCAACGCGCCATCATGATCGGCCTGGAGCTGACCAAGCTGATCGCTTTCGGCTCGGTCGGCATCGCCTCGACGGCCGGAGTCCTCACCTATTGGCATCTGGCGATCGCGGCACTGCTGGGCGGCATCACGACCGGCATGTACTACCCCGCCTACTCTGCCCTGCTCCCCCGGGTGATCGACGCCGCGCAACTGCAGGCCGCCAACGGCATCGAGGGCTTCCTGCGCCCGGTGATCTACCAGGCCGGCGGTCCGATGCTGGCGGGCCTGATCATCGGCGCGGTGTCGCCGGGTGCGGCGATCGTGGTCGCCGCGGTGGCCAGTGCCGGATCCGGGCTCTGCTACGCGGTGATGGGGCACGTGCCGATGGACACCACGCCGGACGACGGCGCGCAGCACCGGAAGGCGACGGGATCGATCCTGTCCGACCTGGCCGAGGGCTTCTCCTACATGCGCCGCACCCCGTGGGTGTGGGCGACGCTCTACTTCTCGTGCCTGCTGGTGCTGATGATCATGGGACCGATCGAGGTGCTCATCCCGTTCGCACTCAAGGACCGCGCCGGCGGCGA
>JASGFV010000336.1:0-2567 GCA_047605365.1 Gordonia sp. (in: high G+C Gram-positive bacteria) | reverse complement strand
CGCGGCGGCGCCTGCGCCCACGGCGGCGGCGGCCGCAGCGGCGGCAGCGGCCTTCGGCACCTGGATCTTCTGCGTCGGCGCGTCGGCGGCTTGCGGCGGTACCTGGATCTTCTCGGTCGGGGTGACGTCGGCGGTCGAGTCGACGGTGCCCTCGGTGGAGTCGTCGGCGGCAGGCTCGGCGTCGTCGGGCACGCGGATCGCCACCACTTCGGTCTCGGCGTCCTGGTTCGCGACCTCGTCGGCTCCGGCGGCGTCGTCGGAGGCGGCCTCGGTCTCGACGGCTTCGGCGACGGCCAGCTCGGCGTCTTCTTCGGCGGGCTCGCCGTCCACGTCGAGGTCTGCGGCGCCGGCCTCATCGGTCAGGCCGACGGCGTCTTCGACGACGGCGTCCTGGCCCTCGGACGCGGCGGCGTCTTCGTCGGGCGCGGGCTCGGCGTCGCTCAGCGTCTCCTCGGAGTCGTCGGAGGGGGGCACGCGCAGGACCTTGGTCGGGGTCTCCGAGCTGCCGCCGGCCGCGGGGGCGTCGTCGTTGCCGTCCAGCTTGATGATCTGGGTGGCGGATTCGGAGTCGACTGACGTGCTCTCGGAGGCGTCGCCACCGCCCTCGCGTCGAGCGCGGAACGCGCCGACCACCTTGTCGACGGCGCTGTTCTTGTCGTTGTCCGAAGTGGGCATCGCGTGAAATCCTGATCTTCTGCGAAGTGTGTACCGAAGGTAAGAGTCGCCGTCGGGCGGCGCTCGCACATAGAGAGTATCGAATACCACTCCGGCGCTGGACCTCCGGTCGGACCACAGGCAGTGATTGAATGGCAGTTATGAGTTCATTTCCCGACCTGCTCGGACCCCAGCCCACCCTCCTCACCGGAGACGACGAAGCGGAATCGGATCTTCTGAACGGCGCCGTGCCTGCTCTGGTCGCCGCGCAGCACCCGTCGGCGTCCATCGCCTGGGCCTACCTGGCCGAGGGCGCCCTGGAGCGCGCCGCGGGCGCCGAACCGGACTTGGCAGCGGCCGTCGAGGCGTACGCCTACGCCCGCACCGGCTACCACCGCGGTCTGGACCAGCTCCGCAGGCACGGCTGGAAGGGATTCGGCCCGGTACCGTGGAGCCACGAGCCCAACCAGGGCTTTCTGCGATGCGTGGGCGCTCTCGCGCAGGCCGCGCAGATCGTCGGCGAAGAAGACGAGTACCTGCGCTGCCTCGATCTGCTGAACGACAGCGATCCCCGCTCCATCGCCGAACTCGGGCTGTCCTGATTTTTCCGGCCTCGTCGTGATCGTCCCGGACCGTGTGCGCGAACGGCGTTCGCAGCTGATCGACAAGCTGCCGTCGCCGGTGCAGAAGCGTGTCCGCCGGCTGGGCCTGTCGCTGGTCCCGATCCTGCAGTGCGCGCTGGCCGCGGGTACGGCGTGGTGGATCGCCAACGATCTGCTCGGGCACCCGCACCCGTTCTTCGCGCCGATCTCGTCGGTGCTCTCGATGGGCCTGATCCTGGTCCGCCGCTGGCGCCGTTCGCTGGAACTCATGGGCGGTGTGCTGATCGGGATCCTGGTGGGCGACCTGATCATCGCCAAGGTGGGGTCCGGACCGTGGCAGATCATGATCGTGGTGGCGGCGGCCATGGTGGTCGCCGTAGTGCTCGACGGCGCCCCGATGGTCACCAACCAGGCCGCGTCGTCGGCGGTGCTGGTGGCGACCCTGCTGCCGCCGGGCGGCGGCGCCGGCTGGGAGCGGGGGATCGACGCGCTGGTCGGCGGCGGGGTGGGCCTGCTGATCGGCGCCCTGATCCCGGTGAATCCCGCGCACCGCGGCCGCCGCGACGCGGCGGCCCTGCTGGCCACCCTCCGGGATCTGACCGCGGACCTGGCCAAGGCGCTGGCCCACGACGACGAGGACGGCGTCAACGTGGTGCTCACCAAGGCCCGCGGCACTCAGGCCGCGGTCGACGCGATGCACTCGGACATGCTCGCCGGACGCGAGCTGAGCCGCATGTCGCCGCTGTACTGGACTGAGCGTCCACGCCTGGAGAGCATCGCGCAACGGGCCTCGCCGATCGACAATTCGATCCGCAACCTGCGGATCATCGCGCGCCGGGCCGTGGGCCTGACCCGCCGCGGCGTGCGGCTCGACCCGGTGGTGGTCGACGTGCTCGGCGACATGTCGTCGGCGTTCGAGGTGCTGCGGGCGATGATGCTGGCCCCGCCGAAAGGGCGGCCCGATCCGGCCGACGCGGCGCGCCAGGTGCGGTCGATCGTGCGGGTGCTGAACTCGGCGATCGGCGACGAGCGCGAACATCTGGCGGAGGGCGGCGGCGACCTGTCGGCCGCGGCGCTGCTGGTGGAGATGCGGTCGCTGCTGGTCGACATGCTGATGATCGCCGGCCTCAAGCGCGAGTCGGCGCTGGCTCAGCTGCACCTGAACCGCTGATATTCCTCACCGACAGCCGGCCGAATGACCGGGGGCACAGGACCCTTGTCATCCATGCGCAAACATGCATATATTGCGGTTATGGGACACGCGCACGGGCATTCGCACGGCGGCGACGCGCACGCCGGGCATTCGCACGG
>JASGFV010000335.1:0-2587 GCA_047605365.1 Gordonia sp. (in: high G+C Gram-positive bacteria) | reverse complement strand
CGGGCAGGCAGCGGCGGCACGCGCGGTAGCCGCGGGCGACGGCGGCCGCCGGGGTGTGCACGAAGCCGACGTTCTGCGGCTTGGGCGTCCGCGCGGGGCACGACGGCCGGCAGTAGATCCGGGTGGACGAGACCGTCACCACGAACTGGCCGTCGAACCGGGTGTCTCGCGCCGACAGCGCGCGATAGCAGCTGTCGAAGTCGAGGGCGGGGAGGGCCGTGGCGGGCATGTCTCCACTGTGACAGCTGGTGGCGAACCGGGTCTAGCGGTATTCGGACATCGCGGTGCAGGTCGGCCGGATGACATCGGAGCGGTTCTGTCCGGCGATTGTCGGGGCCATGTGTGACGATTGTCCGGTGAGCGAATCGAAGGAGTCTCCGGACTCGACTCCCGAGCCCGACGCAGAGTCCGGCTCGCCGTCCGAGCAGTGTCATGATCGCGACGAGCCCGATGATCTGGCCGGCGTCACCGAGCGCGTGATGACCGATCCGCGGACCGGCAAGCCGTTCCCGAGTCGTTCGCGGGTGTTCCTGACGAGCCTGCGCTCCACAGCGATGGTCTGCCTTCAGATGATCCTGGTCGGAGCCTTCTTGTACGGGCTGTTCAACGTGATCGGCAAGATCTGGGTGATCGTTCTGCCGGTGCTGCTGGCGATCGTCGTCTCGACCGTCCTGTGGCCACCGGTGCGCTGGATGCGCAAGAAGGGCCTTCCGCCCGCCTTGGCGGCGTTCCTGGCGATGCTCGGGGCCGTCGCGGTGGTCGCCGGCGTGATCGGCGGCGTCATTCCGTCGGTCATCCGCCAGGCTCCGGAGCTGGCGCAGCGAGCCACCGAGGGCATCAAGGAAGTGCAGACGTGGGTCAAGGGCCCGCCGTTGAACATCGACGACGCGCAGTTCGACAAGTACGTGCATACCCTCACCGAGAAGCTCTCCAAGAGCGCGTCGACCATCGCCTCGGGCGTGTTCAGCGGTGTCGGAATGGCGACGTCGGCCGTGATCACGATGTTCACCGCGCTGGTGCTGGTGTTCTTCTTCCTGAAGGACGGCCCGAAGTTCCTGCCGTGGATCAACCGGACCACCGGCGCGCCCACCGGTTCGCACATCTCCGAAGTGCTCTTGCGGATGTGGAACACGCTCGGCGGATTCATCCGGACCCAGGCGATCGTCAGCGCCGTCGACGCCTCCTTGATCGGCATCGGTCTGGTGGTGCTGAACGTGCCGCTGGCCGGGGTGCTGATCGTGATCACGTTCCTCGGCGGGTTCATCCCGATCGTGGGAGCCTTCGTCGCCGGCGCTCTCGCCGTCCTGGTGGCGCTGGTGGCCAACAGTCCGACCGTCGCGCTGGTCGTGCTCGGCATCATCCTCGTGGTGCAGCAGTTGGAGGGCAACGTCCTGTCGCCGTGGCTGCAGTCCAAGGCGATGGAACTGCACGCGGTGGTCGTGCTGCTCGCGGTGATGCTCGGCGGGACCCTCTTCGGCATCACCGGTGCATTCCTCGCGGTGCCGGTCGCGTCGTGCCTGGCGGTGCTGCTCCGGTACGTGCTGGAACAGATCGGTTTGAAGGCCGGCGACACCATCATCGAAGAGGATGCGGCGGTCGCCGCGCAGAAGACCCCCAAACCCCAGATAGACTGATCTCCCGTGAGTCTTACCCTGGGAATCGTTGGCCTGCCCAACGTCGGCAAATCCACTCTGTTCAACGCGCTGACCCGCAACGATGTGCTGGCTGCGAACTACCCGTTCGCCACCATCGAGCCGAACGTCGGCGTCGTCGAACTCCCCGACGCGCGGCTGACGCGGCTGTCGGAGATCTTCGGCAGCGAGCGCATCCTGCCGGCGACGGTGTCGTTCGTCGACATCGCCGGCATCGTCAAGGGTGCCTCGGAGGGCGAGGGCATGGGCAACCAGTTCCTCGCCAACATCCGTGAGGCCGACGCGATCTGCCAGGTGGTCCGTGTCTTCGCCGACGACGACGTGGTGCACGTCGACGGCCGCGTCGACCCGCTCGCCGACATCGAGGTGATCGAGACCGAGCTGATCCTGGCCGACATGCAGACCCTCGAGAAGGCGCTGCCGCGTCTGGAGAAGGACGCAACGATCTGGTGGCCGTCGCCAATGCCGCGAAGAAGGCGCAGGAGATCCTGGACTGGGCAAGACGTTGTTTTCGGCGAAGGATTCGTCGACCTGCGTCGGTCCGCGAACTGCACCTGCTGACCGCCAAGCCGTTCCTGTACGTGTTCAACGCCGACGAGTCGGTGCTGACCGACGATGCCCGCAAGCAGGAATTGCGCGAGGTGATCGCTCCCGCCGACTGTGTGTTCCTGGATGCGAAGGTCGAGTCGGAGCTGCTGGAGCTCGATGAGGAGGACGCGCAGGAGTTGCTCGATTCGATCGGCCAGGACGAGCCGGGCCTGCGTTCGCTGGCGCGTGCGGGTTTTCACACCCTCGGCCTGCAGACCTACCTGACCGCGGGGCCGAAGGAGTCGCGCGCCTGGACCATCCACCGGGGCGACACCGCACCCAAGGCCGCCGGTGTGATCCACCCCGACTTCGAGAAGGGCTTCATCAAGGCCGAGATCGTGTCGTTC
>JASGFV010000334.1:0-2625 GCA_047605365.1 Gordonia sp. (in: high G+C Gram-positive bacteria) | reverse complement strand
GTGCTGAGCAAGGAGGGGCAGCTGCTCCCGGCCACCGGCGATGTGGTGATTCCGCTGATGCTCGCGCGGACCGGCAGTTCGTGGCGGGTGAGCGGCGACCTCCCACCCGGTTCGTTCACCGATCAGGCCCAGTTCGACGCCGCGTACCGGTCCGCGGACCTGTTCTTCTCCGATCGCACGGAGACCCGGCTGGTGGCCGATCCGCGCTGGTTCTTCGGCTCGACGATCACCCCGACGATGCTGGTGTCCCGGCTGCTGGCCGGACCGTCGCCGGAACTGGCGGGCGCGGTCGGGCCGAACGTCGGCAAGGGCGCGCAGTTGCACGGCGCGGTGTCGGTGTCCGATGACGGCCAGGTCTCGATCTCGCTGACCGGCCTGGAGGGCGACGACGCGCGCAACCGGACGGTGCTGGCAGCTGAGATCGTCTGGACGCTGGAGTCGGCGGGGACCAGCGGCACCTGTCTGATCCGTTCCGACGGCAGTCCGCTGGTCGCGGACCACCAGAGCGGCTGGCGGACCGCCGACGTCAAGTCGTTCGATCCGAACCCGGACACCGCGGCGGCCTCGGTCCTGTACCTGGTGCAGGACGGACGGCTGGTGCGCGCGTCGTCGGCCGGTCTGGTGCCGGTGCGGGGGCAGCTGGGCGGCGTCGACGATCTCAAGTCCGCCGCGGTGTCGCCGGCGCAGGACCGGGTGGCAGTGGTGGCGTCTCGGGGCGACCGCCAGGTGCTGCTGCAGGGCAAGTACGGAGAGGACGCCGCCGAGGTGATCACGGGCGCGTCGATCAGCCCTCCGTCGTTCGGCGCGGACTCGGACTCGGGTTACGCGGTGGTCGACGGGCGGCCCATACGCTGGGTGATCGGCGAGCAGGGCCAGGTCCGCACCGTCGATCTGGACGTCTCGGCGGTCACCGCGGTCAATCCGGCGCCGATCACGTCGCTGAAGGTGTCGCCGGACGGGGCGCGGGTCGCGCTGATCGTCGGCGGCAAGCTGCTGCTGGCGGTGCTTTCGACCAACGATCGCGGGATGCCGTCGCTGACCGGCGTGCGGATGGCCGCGTACACGATCGACACCCCGGTGTATTCGGCGGCGTGGGGCGGGCGCAGTGCGGTCTACGTCGCTCGGGCCGGCGACGACGGACCGGTCATGCGGATCCCGCTCTCGGGGGCGCCGGCGGCGGCCCTGGTGTCGGGCAACCTGAAACCGCCGATGCGGGCGATCGCGGCGACCTCGAGCACTGTCTACGCCGCCGATTCGCGCGGCGTGCTGGAGCTGGGTGCGACCTCGGACGCCGCCGACCAGTACTGGATCAACATCGCCGACTCGAACGCCGAGAGTCTGCCGGTGGTGCCGAACAGCTGACGCCGGGTCCCGGCCCGGCGGACAATACTGGTCTATGGGGGCGGGGCGGTTCTTGTCGGCGGCGGCCGAACTCGCGCTGCCGGTGGAATGCGGCGGCTGCCGTCGTCCGGGCACGCCCTGGTGTCGGCGCTGCGCCCGGACGCTCGACGACGTGCCGCTCGCCTTGAGTCCGCGCGTCGATCCGGCGGTCGGCGTGTGGGCGCTCGGGCGCTATCGCGGCCCGCTGCGCGGGGCGATCGTCGACTTGAAAGAGCATCGGCGCCGCGACCTGGCGTCGGTGCTCGGCCGGGCCCTGGCACGCGGGCTGGTGACGCTGGCCGAATGGGAACAGCTGCCGGCCGGGGAGTGCCTGCAGTTGATTCCCGCTCCGACGCGGACGCTGGCCGCACGTCGGCGCGGCGGCGATCCGGTGACCGCGGTGGCGTACGACGCGGCCCGGCGCCTGGGCGCGCGGGTGGGCGTGGCCCCGGTGCTTCATTCGGCGGCCTGGGCACGCGATTCGGCGGGCCTGGGCGCCGGGGCCCGCACGGTCAACCTGGCTGGAGCGGTGCGTGTCGCCCGGCGGCTGCCGGACGGGCTTTCGGCCGGCCCGGCGGTGCTCGTCGACGACGTGCTGACCACCGGGGCGACGGCTGCGGTGTCGGTGGCGGCGTTGCGTCGTCGCGGAGTGCGGGTGGCGGCGGTCGTTGTCCTCGCCGGAGCATGAGTCCTTCGGCCGGGGTCTGTCGCCGTACGTCCTGAGCGAAACGTGGCCGAACCCGGGTAGACGCGATAACGTCGGAGGCGGCAGTGATGACACGCCGACGCCAGGAGGTGAAGCCCCTTCCCGCAGCGTCGAACGTGCTTCGGCGCCGCTTTCTCTCCCCGCTGCATCCAGGCAGCGATCACTGCCCATTTAGGCGCAAGAAATATTGCGCCACAGGCGAATTGGCATCTGCCCCCGACGTTGCTCGGCGACGCGAGGGCAGAGCGATCGGAGGAGGAACTCGAATGACGGTCGTTCACCGCAAGGGACAACGCGAACCGAAAGGCCCCGCACCCGACAACGACGTGATCACGACGGCGTTCGAGCGACCGGCGAACCTCGCCGAGGTCGCCGAGCCCGCTCAGCCGGAAGCCGACGTGACCATGTCCGGTCGCAATGTCGTGATTCCCGAGCACTTCCGCGTCTACATGGGCGACAAGCTGTCGCGACTGGAGCGATTCGACTCGTCGATCGACCGTTTCGAAGTGGTGATCTACCACGAGCCCAACCCGCGGCAG
>JASGFV010000333.1:0-2637 GCA_047605365.1 Gordonia sp. (in: high G+C Gram-positive bacteria) | reverse complement strand
CCGGTCGAGCTCCTTGTCGAGCAGCTCCACCGAACGCCGCTGCAGCGGGTCGAGCTCGTCGCGGCTGTCGTACAGCAGATCCGCGGCCATGCGCACGGTCGTCAGCGGAGTCCGCAGCTCATGACTCACGTCCGAGGTGAACTGCCGCTGCAGGCCGCCGAACTCCTCCAGATGACTGATCTGCCGGGACAGGCTCTCGGCCATGTCATTGAAGCTCATCGCCAGGTGCGCGAACTCGTCGTCGCCCCGGACCTCCATCCGCTCGGTCAGGCGGCCGTCGGCGAACCGCACCGCGATCCGCGACGCCGAGCGCAGCGGCGCCACCACCTGCCGGGCCACCAGCCAGGCGATCGCCGCCAGCAGCCCCAGCAGCACGATGCCGCCGACCAGCATGGTGCCGCGCACCAGATTCACCGTGTTCTGTTCGCTGGCCAGCGGAAACACCATGTACAACTGCAGATTCGGCACGGCGGTGTCCAGCGGTGTGCCCACGATCAGCGCGGGCACCTGCTCGCCGAACCGCTCCACCGTGTCGTACTGGTAGGCCACCTGCCCGCCGGCCACCATCTGCTGCAGATGACTGGAGATCTCGGTGATCGGGCCGACGCCGGTCGCCGGCTGCCCCTTCTCCCCCGGCAGCAGCAGCACCGTGTCGTACGAGCCGACCGTCGTCGAACTCTGCGACGACTCGGTGTCCTGATCGGTCAGCAGCGACCGCACGCGCGCGAGCTGGCTTTGCGTCGACGACGACGTGTCGCCCGTCGCCAGAACGCGTTCGGCGACGCTGCGGCCGCGATCGAGCTGTTCGACCGCCGACTCCCGCTTGGCGTCGAGCAAACGGCCGGTGATCTGACTGATCAGCAGAAAGCCGACGATCAGCAGCACCACGAAGCTCAGCAGCAGAGTCGACACCACCACTCGCAACTGCAGCGACCGCCGCCAGAACGACTCGCCGGCCCGTCCCACCGCCAGACCGGCGCGCTGCGCCGAGGCGATGTACCGGTTGAACCGGCGACGGCGACCGATCACGGCGGACCGGCCTTGTAGCCGACCCCTCTCACCGTGAGCACGATCTCCGGGTTCTCCGGATCGATCTCGACCTTGGCGCGCAGCCGCTGCACGTGGACGTTCACCAGGCGGGTGTCTGCCGGGTGCCGATAGCCCCAGACCTGCTCGAGCAAGACGTCGCGGGTGAACACCTGGCGCGGCTTACGGGCCAGGGCGACCAGCAGGTCGAACTCCAGCGGCGTCAGCGAGATCGGCACACCGTCGCGCGTCACCTTGTGCGCCGGGACGTCGATCGACACCGGGCCGATCGCCAGCAGCTCGGCCGGCTCGTCTTCGGTGCGGCGCAGCCGGGCGCGCACGCGGGCCACCAGCTCCTTCGGCTTGAACGGCTTCACCATGTAGTCGTCGGCGCCGGACTCCAAGCCCAGCACCACGTCGACCGTGTCCGACTTGGCGGTCAGCATCACGATCGGCACGCCCGAGTCGGCCCGCAGCACCCGGCAGACGTCGATGCCGTTCATGCCCGGCAGCATCAAGTCGAGGAGCACCAGATCGGGCCGCACTTCGCGCACCGCCTGCAACGCCTGACTGCCGTCGCCCACGACGAACGGCTCGAAGCCTTCGTTCTTGAGGACGATGGTGAGCATCTCAGCGAGAGCTGCGTCGTCGTCGACGACCAGGATGCGCGGCTTCATACCGACCATCGTGACACTTCCGTCACCTCTTGGGCGGGATCGACGCGCCGGGACCGTCGGCCGGACCGGGCACGTAAGCTTCCGGCGTGGGAATTCTCGTCGCGATCGAAGGCCTGGACGGCGCCGGCAAGCGGACCATCGTGGAGCGGATCGAGACGACCGCCCGCGAGCGCGGTCTGACAGTCGCCACGACGGCGTTCCCGCAGTACGGGCGATCGGTCGAGGCCGACGTCGCCGCCGAGGCGCTGCACGGGCGGCACGGCGATCTGAGCGGCAGCGCCTACGCGATGGCGATGCTGTTCGCCCTGGACCGGCACCGCTCGGTGGAGTGGCTGAGGCAGTCCTGCCGCCGCAACGACCTGGTGCTGTGCGACCGCTACGTCAGCTCGAATGCGGCCTACAGCGCCGCGCGACTGGACCAGGGACCCGACGGCGACGTGGTGCGCTGGGTCCACGACCTCGAGTTCGAGCGCTTCGAGCTCCCCCTCCCCGACCACCAGCTGCTGCTCGGCGTGCCGCCCGAGGTGGCGATGGCGCGTGCGGAGGGTCGTGCCGCCCAGGACGCCTCCCGCGCCAAGGACGCCTACGAGCGCGACGCCGGCCTGCAGACTCGCGTGTACCGGGCGTACCTGGACCTCGCCGAGTCGGAGTGGGCGTCGCCGTGGACCGTCGCCGACGGCGACCAGGCCGTCCAGGCCGTACTCGGCCTGCTGCCGCAATCCCTCGCCTGACTCACGACTCCAGCAGCCGCCGCGCACCGTCGCCGCGCGACGATGACGAAAGGGGCTTCCGAGAAGCTCGACCCGGAGTGGGGCAGGCTTCTCGAAAGCCCCGGCAGAGACGTTCGCGAGCGACAGTGCTCAGTAGCGGTAGTGCTCCGGCTTGTACGGGCCCTCGACGTCGACGCCGATGTACTCGGCCTGCTCCTTGGTGA
>JASGFV010000332.1:0-2640 GCA_047605365.1 Gordonia sp. (in: high G+C Gram-positive bacteria) | reverse complement strand
GCGCGGCGGCCGAGGCGGCCGCTGACGCCGGTGCGGACCGCCGGGCGAACGGCCACGCCGAACGCGGCCTGCGGTGGGCGGACCCAGACTCCGCGCAGGCCCGCGACCTGCACCGGATCGTGGGCCGCGCTGCGATCGGGTCGGGTGACATCGAGACGGCGGAGGCCGCCTTCGACGCCGCCGCCGCGATCGATCGCCGGCGTGCGGCCTGGCCGGACTTCGCCCACACCGCGCTGCTCGCGTCACCGAACGGTTCAGCGGGGTACTGGTCCGGCTACGGCGTGCTGCAGTCCTCGGCGAACCTTCTCACGGTGGAGGCCCTGGCCCACGCGAACGAGATCGACGCCGATGCCCGCGCCCGGCTCCACGCGCTGGAGGCCGCTCGACGGTCGGCGCTCGGCCTGTCCGGCGCCACCGATCATCACCTCGCCGCCGCGCAGTGCGCCGGTCCGGACGCAGGGTTCGACGTGGCGGTCGCCGACTTCCTCCTGCGCTGGGAACCTGGACGACTCGACGAGCGCGCGAAGATCGCCGGACAGCTGACCGAACTCGCCGCGGGCGACGCCGGACGGCGCGCGACAGCCCTGCACCTGCAGCGCATCTGCGCCCTGGAGGCCGGCGACCTCCGGTCTGCGCGGCGACTGTCGACCGACTTCACCCGGATCGCGAACTCGACCGGTCGCGACGACCTGCTGACCGTCCAACTGTGGTGGCGGGTGATGCTCGCACTGCTGACCGGCGACTACGCGAAGAGCACGGAGATCGCGGACGAGTTCGCCGGGCGAAGCGGTTCGCTGAGCCCGCGTGCGCGCCTGCTCGCCGAGACGTCGACGGCCACCAGTGCGTCGATCACCGCGTGGCACCACGGCGAACTCGCCTCCGCGCTGCCTCCGTTCGACCGCCTCACCGAGGAGATCGACGACGACTTCGCCCTCGTCGTCGCGCTCGGGGCCGCGGAGTCGGGCGAGCATCGTCGTGCCCTCCGGATGATCACCGAACTCAGCGCTGATGCCGCAGGGTGGACCGGATCTCGCGTCGTCGCGCGGGTTCCACTGCTGCTCGAAGCGCTCTACGCAGTGGCGCGCGACCCCGCGAACGCCGCCGAGGCGGCCCTCCTGGCGGAACGACTGGCGCCGTTCGTGGAGAACTGGTCGACCGGACTGATCGTGCAGTGGCCCGGCCTGGTCTGCCTCGGCCCGGCGACGGCCTACCGCGGGCTCGCCCGCAGCCTGACCGGCCTCGACGCCGCCGCCGACTTCCAGGCGGCCGTCCAGCTCGCGGACGACGTCGGCGCGCAGCCCTACGCCCAGCGCGTGCGACGCCGTCTCGCCGGCCTCTGACCCGACTCGGGAAAGCGTTCAGCTCCCAGCGCCGGGCGGACGGCTGGGGGCTGAAAGCTCTGGCAGAAGCGCCCCAGTTCAGCCTTCGGGGCGCGCGTCCACGTCCAGACCCTCGAGGTCTCGCAGACTGTGCAGGACGCGGACCGTTCCGGTCGCGCCCGCCCCCGGTTCGACGCCGGGCAGGACCCCGTCCGAATCCAGCAGCACGACGTCGAGGCCGTCGTTGGTGAGCCGCCGGATTGCCTCCAGGATCATCAGTCGCGCGACGTCGCTGACGGTGGTCACCCGCAGCAGCCCGATCACCAGGCGGCGCTCGACCGGCGGATGGTCGGCGAACTCGCGGACCATCCGCTCGGCCTCTTGGAAACGGATGCTGCCCTGCAGCGAGACCATGAGGGTGTCGTCGGCGATGCGCCGGCGGGACCGGATCACCACCGGCCCGGCAGGCGGCACGTCCATCAGGTGCATCCCCATGCGCGAAGTGAACCGCTCGAAGAGAGCGGTGCCGCGCACGCTGTTGCCGTGCTCGTCGAGGCGTGGCGAGAAGGTCGCCATGCCGGCCTGACCCGGCAGCGCGCCGATCAGGCCGCCCGCCACACCGCTCTTGGCCGGCACGCCGACCCGGGTCATCCAGTCGCCGGCGCCGTTGTACATGCCGCAGGTGGACATCACGCTCAGCGTCTGCCGGACGGCAGCCGCCGGAACCACTCGCACGCCGGTCGCCGGATTGGTCCCGCCGTTGGCCAGGGTGCTGGCCATCAGCGCGAGGTCGTTCACCGTGACCAGCAGCGAGCACTGCGCAATGTATCCGTCCACCGCTTCCAGCGGATCGCCGTCGATGATGCCGTAGGCGCGCAGCATGTTGGCCAGCGCGCGATTGCGGAAGGCCGTCTCCGACTCCGACCGCGCGACGTTCTGGTCGACCTCCAGGCGGCGTCCCGCGAATGCGCTGAGGCCGTCGACGATCCGCTCGAGCCGCACCTCCGGCGGCGCCCCGACCGGCCCGGCCAGCGTGTGCGTGGCGATCGCGCCGGCGTTGATCATCGGATTCAGCGGACGGCCGGTGCCCGATTCCAGCGAGATCTCGTTGAACGCATCGCCGCTGGGCTCCACGCAGACCTTCTCCAGGACGGCGTCGAAACCGCGATCGGCCAGCGCGAGGGCGTAGACGAACGGTTTGGAGATCGACTGGATGGTGAACGCGACGTCGCTGTCGCCCTGTGAGTAGAGCGTGCCGTCGGACATGCACAGCGCGATGGCGAGCCGGTCAGGGTCGGCGTCCCGCAGCTCCGGGATGTAG
>JASGFV010000331.1:0-2687 GCA_047605365.1 Gordonia sp. (in: high G+C Gram-positive bacteria) | reverse complement strand
ACGACGGAGGCTCAGACATCGGCGAAAGACCCATCGACGCAACGATATACGGGAGGGCCGAGGCCTACCCATGTGGCTGCCGGGAGGTGCTACGGGCAGGTCGCACGCCTCGATCGCCGTCGTTCTCGGGTCTACTGATCTTGTAACGACGACCGTTGAGCGTCAGCGCATGCTGACGCAGCGGTCCGTGCTCACCCCGGCGCTGCCCTGACGCTGCGCGGCGGCGTCCATGTCGTCCTGCACCTGCTTCGCGGTCAGCACGAAGCCGGTCGCGTCGGCCGGATTCTCCGAGGAGCCGAACACCACGCCCAGGACATTGCCCTTCGTGTCGACCATCGGACCGCCGGAATTGCCGGACCGGATGTTTCCGCGGACGGTGTACACCTGTCGCTGCACCTGCTTCGGACGCTGGTAGATGTCCGGGCCGACCAGATTCACGGTGTTGCGGACTCGCACCGGAGTCACCGTGAACGGCCCGTCCTCCGGGTAGCCGAGCACGATCGCGTCGGCTCCGGTCTGCGCGGTGTCGTCGTCGAACTTCAGCGACGGCGCCTTCAGGCCCGGGACGTCGAGCACAGCTACGTCATTGCGGGAGTTGAACCACACGACGGTGGCCTCCAGCTCCCGTCCGGACGGCGTCCGCACCGCGAGCTCGTCGGTGCCGGCGACGACGTGCGCGTTGGTCATCACGCGTTCCGGGGCGACGACGAAGCCGGATCCCTCCAGCGCCTGCCCGCAGCTGTGCGCGACGCCGACGATCTTGAGCACGCTGGGTTTCACCTTGCGCACCACGTCGGCGGTCGAGAGGGTCTCGTCGGGCGGGTCGACGTTCGCGACCTGCGTCTGCCCGAACGGGCCCATGACCTCCTTGAGGCCGGAGCTGTCCAGCAGTTCGGTGAAGTCGTGCGGGAGGCCGCGCAGCCAGTCCGGCGCCACGCGGTCGACGGCGTTGATCACCGCGGAGCCGTCGACCGCGGACGCCAGCTGCGAGTTCTGCGCGTTGCGGATCGGCACCGCCAGCAGCCAGGCGGCCAGCAGGATGGCGACGAACTGCAGAGCCGACCCGACGCAGCTGTCCACCCGGCGCAGCTTCATCGAATGCAGACCGCTGCGGGCCATCCGGCCCAGCACCATGCCGGAGATCTCGCCGATGATCACCAGGACCACCACCAGCAGCAGGGCCACGGCCAGCCGCACCCTCGCGTCGTCGATGCGGCTGACCAGGTGCGGAGCCACCAGAATGCCGGCGATCACACCCAGCAGCACGCCGAGGAAGGCGAGCGCCGAGGCCGCGGCCCCCTGCCGGTAGCCGCTGGCCGCCGCGAGCAGCGCGATGCCCACGACCACCACGTCGACCCAGAACGAACCCGTCACGTCGCACTCTCTTCGGGGCCGGTGAAGCCGGACACCTGGCGTCCGCCGGTCTGCTGAATCATGTCCTCCAACGGCCTCACGTCTGACTTGTCCCAGGGGACGTCCCAGCCGGCCGACTCGCTGATCGCCGCCAGCAGGCCGCCGGTGAACCCCCAGACGAGCATGCCGTCGTAGAGGAACGCGGGACCCTTGTAGACCGTGCCGCCCATGATCGAGCGGCTGACCTGGAAACGGTTCTGCGGCAGCAGAAGTTCCCGCATGTTCACCCGGACCACTCGCGCGGTCTCCGCCTCGTCCACCACGCCGACGCTGCTGGGCGACCGCCAGTGCGCAAGCACCGGCTTCACCGCGAAGCCGGTGGGCACCGGGAAGCTCGGGAGATTGGCGAGAGCGTGCACGCCCGCGGCGTCCAGGCCGGTCTCCTCCCACGCCTCGCGCAGGGCGGTGCCGACCGGGAAGTCGTCGCCGGGATCACGGCTGCCGCCGGGGAACGCGATCTGGCCGCTGTGGGTCCGCATGGTCGACGCGCGTTCGGTGAGCAGCACGTCCGCGTCGGCGGGCAGGCCGCCCGGATGGTCGGCGGCCGCGGCGACGTCGCCGCCGAAGAGCACCAGGACCGCCGCGGCCCGCTGGCCGCGCAGGACGTTGGCCAGGCGGGCGCGATTGCCGCCGCGGCGCAGCACGCTCTCGTTGACCACGCGCGGATCGTCGACCACCGGGCGCAGCCAGTCCGGCGCCTCGCTCGACGGGACGAGCGGGCCGATCGATTCGGTGTCGTCGCGGGTCATCGGGAGCCTCCCAAATCGACGCCGAGGCCGTCGCGGACCGCGACCTCCAGATCCTCGGCCGAGTCGAAGACCTGCGGCAACACCTTCGCGACAGTGCCGTCGGCGCGGATCAGGACGGTCGACGGATAGATCCGGGGCGCACCGAGCGCCTCGGCGATCTTGCCGTCGTCGTCGGTGACGACCGGCAGGTGGACGCCCACTTCCTGCAGGAACTTGAGGATCAGGAAGGGCCGGCCTGCGCCGTCGTACGCGTGGACGCCGAGCACGTTCAATCTGTCGCCGGCCCGCTGACGCAGCTTGTCGAAGTGCGGCAGCTCGTTGCGGCACGGCAGGCACCAGACCGCCCAGAAGTTGACCACCAGGGGCTTGCCCCCGGTGGCCGGGCCGAGGTCGATCCGGCGTCCGTCGCCGAGGCAGTTCGCCGACACGTCGCGCAGCGCCGCCGTCGGGCCGGGCGCCGCCGCGTCGTCCGGGCAGGGGGCCAGGGCCGCCGCGGCCCGCGCCTCGGCGAGCTCGCTGTCGGAC
>JASGFV010000330.1:0-2735 GCA_047605365.1 Gordonia sp. (in: high G+C Gram-positive bacteria) | reverse complement strand
GTGGATCTCGCGCATGGCGATCGACAGCGGCTTCTCGTGCACACCCGGCTCGACCAGCGGACCCACGAACTCGAGGATGCCCTCGGCGAGCTGGTTGTAGTAGTCGTTGATCTGGCGAGCACGCTTGGCCGCGTAGATCACCAGCGCGTACTTCGACGAGGTGCGGTCGAGCAGCTCGTCGATCGGCGGATTGGTGATACCCAGCGGGGTGTCGTACACGGGCTCGTCGACGACGACGTCGATCTCGGTCTGGGTGGTCACGCGTTACTCCTGCACGGTCGAGCTAAAAGGAAAAAGAGCGAAAGTTTCTCGGCGGCGACGGGGCCGGGCCTCGTCACCGGGGCCCCGTGTCAAGGGGGCCGACCAGCAAGTCTACCAACTCGCCGGCCGCATCGTCGACATCCGAGTTCACCACGACGTGTTGAAACTCGTCGACGGCGGCCATCTCGGTGCGGGCGGTCTCCAGGCGACGGGCGACGACCTCCGGCGATTCGGTGCCGCGGCCGGTCAGACGCTGTACCAACTCGTCCCAGCTCGGCGGGGCCAGAAAGACCGTGACGGCTTCGGGCAACACGTCGCGCACCTGGCGGAAGCCGGCCAGATCCACCTCTAGCAGCACCGGCGCTCCGGCGGCCATGGCCTCCTCGACGGGCGCTGCGGGCGTGCCCGAACGCTGCAGACCGCCGTGGATGTCGGCCCACTCCAAGAGCTCGCCGCGTTCGATCATCGCGTCGAAGTCGGCGCGGGAGACGAAGCGGTAGTCGCGTCCGTCGACCTCGCCGGGCCGCGGGTCGCGCGTCGTCGCCGACACGCTGAACTGCAATTCCGGCACCAGCTCGCGCAGCCGCCGGACGACCGTCGACTTACCGACGGCCGAGGGGCCGACCAGTACAACCAGTCGGCCCCTCGATCGGGTGTTTGCAGCAGCAGGCACGCTCAGGAGCTGAACTTCTCGAGCAGAGCCTTGCGCTGGCGGTCGCCCAGGCCGCGCAGACGGCGGGTGGGAGCGATCTCCAGCTCGGTCATGATTTCCTGCGCCTTGACCTTGCCGACCTTGGGCAGAGCCTCCAGCAGCGCCGAGACCTTCATCTTGCCGAGGATCTCGTCGTTCTCGGCGTCCGCGAGAACCTGCTTCAGGTCGGTGCCGCCGCGCTTCAGGCGCTCCTTGAGCTCCGCGCGCACACGGCGAGCCTCGGCCGCCTTCTGGAGCGCTGCCGCCCGCTGCTCGTCGGTCAACTGGGGAAGAGCCACGGTTCCTCCGTCTTTCGTGTTTACAGTTCGGTTGGCCCACCGACGCCGATTCAGCGTCAGGCGGTAATGCACCGTTGGCCCCCTGCGAGGCCCCGGCGCTCACGACAATCCTATCCACCATCGTGATGACCAGGACAGACGGTACCCGGTGCACCCCGGTGCGTGCACCACCGACCCCGGACGAGTCGCCGCGGACGCCCGTCGGTAGCGTGTCGCTCCATGCGTAGGAGCGAATGGCAGACGTTGGGCCGAGTGCTGGCAAACGACCTGGCGCCGCGCACCGCCAGTGAATCCGTGGTCCTGTCCGATCGCCCCCACGCACGGTTGCTGCGACTCGGCACCGCCGACCAGTTCGCCGCGGCCCGCGAGGCCGGAACCGTCCCGGTGCTGCTGGTGCCGCCGCTGGCCGTCCCCGCACGCTGCTATGACCTGGCGCCAGGCGTCGAACCGGCCAACTCGGTGGTCGAGTTCCTGCTCTCGATCGGCACCGTCCCGTACCTTGTCGACTTCGGCGACGTCTCGCGCGCGGACCGCGATCTCGGCTTTGAAGACTTCTTCGAAACCATTGTCCCGCAGGCGATTTCCGAAGTCGTTGATGATTTCGCCGCCGGTCCGGCGAGCGTCGATCTGATGGCGTGGAGCCTCGGCGGAACCATCTCGTACATGACGGCGGCGTACAACCACGACCTGCCGATCCGGTCCATCTCGACGGTCGGCACTCCCCTGGACTACATGAAGATCCCGCCGTATCCGATCGTCCGGAAGCTGCTCGGACCGACCGGCGGACGACCCGCGAACTACGTTCTCGACGCGCTCGCCGGCATTCCCGCACCCATCGTGCGACTGGTCTATCGCGGCCTCGCATTCGAGCGGGAACTGCGCAAGCCGATGTACATCCTGAAGAATCTCGACAACCAGGACGCCCTCGTCCGGATGCAGGTCATCGACCGTTTTCAGAACGAACTCCCAGGTTACCCCGGGCGTGTCGCACAGCAGATGCTGCAGAACTTCGTGCTCCGAGGAGAACTCGAGCGTGGTGTTCTGCACTTCGACAACCACACCGTCGACCTCACCACGGTCACCGCGCCGCTGCTGATGACGGGTTCGCACCGCGACAACATCGCGCCGTACGGAGCCGTCCGGCACGCCGTCGACGTCTTCACCTCGGCGTCCTACGTGGAGTTCCACACGGTCGAGTCCAGCCACCTCGGCATGCTCACCGGCGAAGACGCCCAGCGGTACACGTGGCCGGCGATCAAGGCGTTCCGCGAGCGACTCGACGCCGAACGGCTGTAGTCGAAACCAGGCGACTCTCAGCGCAGGGCGGACTCGATCTCGTCGCGCGTGCGACGCGTAGCGGCCGCGAGGGCGGCCGGATCGGGACCGGCCGACAGGATGCTCCGCGAGGCCGCGGGCAGCAGCCACGACAGGTCCGCCGTGCCGGCGAAGATCGCCTCCAGATCGGCGGGCGTGGCGCCCTGGGC
>JASGFV010000329.1:0-2775 GCA_047605365.1 Gordonia sp. (in: high G+C Gram-positive bacteria) | reverse complement strand
GGAGGCGGGCGGCCTGGAGGCCCTCGCGGAGGCCAAGACCGCGCACTTCGGCGACCGGTCGCCGATCGCGCTGGCGCGCCGCGCGCTCGGAAGCCTGCCGAAGGAGGAGCGCTCGGCGGCCGGCAAGCTGGTCAACGAGGTCCGCGGCCGGGTGCAGGCCGCCCTCGACGAGCGCACCGCAGTGCTGAAGGCCGAGCGTGACGCCGCGGTCCTGGTTGCCGAGACCATCGACGTCACCGTGCCGTCGTCGCGTCGTGCGCAGGGCGCGCGGCACCCGATCACGGTGATCGCCGAGCAGGTGGCCGACGTGTTCGTGGCGATGGGCTGGGAGATCGCCGAAGGTCCCGAGGTGGAGACCGAGCACCACAATTTCGACGCACTGAACTTCCTGCCGGATCATCCGGCGCGGTCGATGCAGGACACCTTCTACATTGCACCGGAGGGTTCGCGGCAGGTGCTGCGCACACACACTTCGCCTGTGCAGGTGCGGTCGATGCTGCAGCGCGACGTGCCGATCTACGTCGCGTGCCCGGGCCGCACGTTCCGCACCGACGAGCTCGACGCCACGCACACCCCGGTCTTCCATCAGATCGAGGGTCTGGCCGTCGACAAGGGCCTGACGCTGGCGAATCTGCGCGGCACCCTCGAGACGTTCGCCAAGGCGCTGTTCGGTCCGGAGACCACCACGCGCATGCGTGCGAGCTATTTCCCGTTCACCGAGCCGTCCGCCGAGGTCGACGTCTGGTTCCCCGGCAAGAAGGGCGGCGCCGGCTGGGTCGAGTGGGGTGGCTGCGGAATGGTGAACCCGAACGTCTTGCGCGCCAGCGGAATCGACCCCGACGTGTACTCCGGCTTCGCTTTCGGCATGGGCCTGGAGCGCACCCTGCAGTTCCGCAACGACCTGCCCGACATGCGCGACATGGTGGAGGGCGACGTCCGCTTCACGCTGCCCTTCGGCCCGGCCCTCTAGCCCCCGCGGCCGGCCCACAAACTCTCGACACCTCACGACTCGCGAAAGAAGTAGTGCACAGTGCGTCTCACCCAGACCTGGCTGACTGAAGTCCTGCAGGCCGGCGCCCCCGGCTGGTCGGCGTCGACCGACGAGATCGACGCCGGGTTCGTCCGCGTCGGCTTCGAGATCGAAGACGTCGAGGCGTTCCCGGAAACCACCGGTCCGCTGGTGATCGGCCGCGTCGCGGCCATCGAAGAGCTCACCGAGTTCAAGAAGCCGATCCGCTTCTGCCAGGTGGAGGTCGGCGAGGACGCGCCGCGCGACATCGTCTGCGGTGCACGCAACTTCGCCGTCGGCGACCTCGTGGTGGTCGCCCTGCCGGGCACCGTGCTGCCGGGCGGCTTCGAGATCGCCACCCGCAAGACCTACGGCAAGACCTCCGACGGCATGATCTGTGCCCTCGCCGAACTGGGCCTGGCCGGCGACGGCAGCGGCATCCTGGTGCTGGCCCCGGGTACCGCCGAGCCGGGCGCCAGCGCGTACGACGTGCTCGGTCTGGCCGACGCCGCGATCGACGTCAACGTGACCCCGGACCGCGGCTACGCCTTCTCCATGCGTGGCCTGGGCCGCGAGCTGGCCAGCGCGTTCTCCGTGCCGTTCGTCGATCCCGCGGTGGGCGACGGCCCGCTCGCCGAGACGCTCGACGCCGAGCCGTGGCCGGTGGAGCTGGCCGTCGACGGCCAGGCCACTCGCTACACCGCGCGCCTGATCGAGGGCGTCGACCCGACGTCGCCGTCGCCGTGGTGGATGCAGAAGCGTCTGACAGTCGCCGGCATCCGGCCGATCTCGGCGATCGTCGACGTCACCAACTACGTGATGATCGAGCTCGGTCAGCCGCTGCACGCCTTCGACGCCGACAAGGTGAGCGGCACCGTCACGGTGCGTTCGGCTCGCGCGGGGGAGACCTTGGAGACGCTCGACGGCGTGTCCCGCACGCTCGACCCCGAAGACGTGGTGATCGCCGACGACTCGGGCCCGATCGCTCTGGCCGGCGTGATGGGCGGCGCGGCCACCGAGGTGACCGACGCGACGACTCGCGTGCTTCTGGAGTCGGCGAACTTCGATCAGGTCCGGGTCTTCCGCACCGGCAAGCGGCACAAGCTCAGCTCGGAGGCCGCCAAGCGGTTCGAGCGACTCGTCGACCCGGCCATCACCGCGGTGGCCTCCGACCGTGCCGCGTCGTTGATCATCGAGATCGCCGGCGGTCAGGTCGCCGGTCCGATCGCCGACGTGCAGGCCGACGTGCCGCCGACTCCGGTCATCGAGATCGCTCCGGGCGAGCCGGACGCCGTCGCCGGCATCGGCTACCCGGCCGGGACCACCGCCGCGCGTCTGCGCGAGGTGGGCTGCGACGTGGTCGACGGCGGCGTCCTGCAAGTGACCCCGCCGTCGTGGCGTCCCGACCTGCGTCAGCGCGCCGACCTCGTCGAAGAGGTGCTGCGACTGGAGGGCCTGGAAGACATCCCGGCGATCCTGCCGCGCGCCACCGGCGGCCGCGGGCTGACCGCGGTGCAGCGTCGTCGTCGTTCCATCGGCGCGGCCCTGGCCGGCGACGGCTTCGTCGAGGTGCTGCCGTACCCGTTCATGCCGGCCGGCGTCTTCGACACCTGGGGATTGACCGACGACGACCCGCGCCGCAACACCGTCAAGGTGCTCAACCCGCTGGAGTCCGACCGGCCCGAGCTCAACAGCACGCTGCTGCCGGGCCTGCTGGAGATGGCCGCCCGCAACATCTCGCGCGGCAATCGCGACCTCGCGCTCTA
>JASGFV010000328.1:0-2799 GCA_047605365.1 Gordonia sp. (in: high G+C Gram-positive bacteria) | reverse complement strand
CTCGCGCCCGCAGCGCCCGGACCAGCCGGCCGCGGAGCCGCCTGGACGACGCGAGCCCGAGCCGGCGCCGGATCACCTCCCCGAGCAGTGGATGGGCGAATGAGACGCTGAGCGTACTGCGCTCCTGAGAGATCGCGACCAGCCCGCCCTCTTCGGCGTCCTCGACGGCGTCCTCACTCGCCTCGTCGACCAGTACGTCCAGGTCGAGCGGCTCGCAGACGGCCAGCAGCTTCAGCACCGCGCGCACCGAGTCTGGGAACTTCTCGATCCGGTCCTCCAGCAGCGTCGCCAGCTCCGAAGTGATGCCGGCCCGGCCGCGCAACTGCCAGACGCCGTTGACCTTCCGCAGCGCCCCCGATTCCAGCGCCCCCTGCACCATGTGCCGCAGAAACAGGGCGTTGCCGCCGGACGCCTCATACATCCGGTCGGCGGAGAGCCCTTCGAGCTGGCCGTCGAGCACGCTCTCCAGCAGTTCCACGCTCTGTTCCTTGGTGAACGCCGCGAGCGTCACCCGGCTCAGGTAGTCGTTCTTCCACAGCGCCGTGACCGCGTCCGGAACGCTCTCGCCGCTGCGCACGGTCGCGATGATCCGCGCCGCGTGGTCGACGGCCAGCTGGTGCAGCAGCGTCGCCGACAGCGTGTCGAGCAGGTGCGCGTCGTCGACCCCGATCACCACCGGCCCCTCCGCGAGCAGTGCCTCGCGCGCGACGGCCAGGTAGGCCAGCGGATCGCTCGACGCCGACGGCCCGACCAGATGCGCGAACACGCCCATCGGGATGCTGCGTGCGGACTCGGTGCCGCTCACCCACCGCACACTGACGTCGAGGTCGCCGACGGCGTACCGGGCGAGCGTCGTCTTACCCACGCCCGCCTCGCCCGTCACGACGATTCCCCCCGCGTCCCCGGTCAGCGACTCGCGGATCGACTGGTATTCCCGTTCCCGCTCAAAGAGCGGCCAGGTCCCCGACATGTGAAAAAGTGTAAGCCCGATCACACAGCCCGGCATGGGCGTTTACCAGACAATAACCAGACACGACGATGCCGGGCCTCGAATCAGAACCCGGCATTGTACGCAGAACGGAATCGCTACAACGAACGCGAGATGATTTCCTTCATGATCTCGTTAGTGCCGCCGTAGATCATCTGAACGCGAGCGTCGGCCCACATCCGGGCGATCGGGTACTCGTTCATGTAGCCGTAGCCGCCGAAGAGCTGCAGACAGGTGTCGGCGATCTCCATGGCCTTCTCGGTGGTCCACCACTTGGCCATCGCGACCGTCGGGATGTCGAGTTCGCCGCGCAGGTGCTTCTCCATGCAGTCGTCGAGGAAGACGCGCGCGATGTGCGCCTCGGTGGCGACCTCGGCCAACTTGAACTTGGTGTTCTGGAAACCGAAGACCGGGCGGCCGAAGGCGGTGCGGTCCTTGGTGTACTCCAGGGTCTTCTCCAGCGCGATCTCCATGCCGGCCACTGCCCCGACGGCGATGATCAGGCGCTCCTGCGGCAGCTGCTGCATGAGCTGGACGAAGCCGAGCCCCTCGGTCTCGCCGAGCAGGTTGGACTGCGGGACGCGCACGCCGGTGTAGTTCAGCTCGGCAGTGTCCTGACCCTTCATACCGATCTTGTCCAGGATGCGGCCACGGCTGAAGCCCTCGCGCTCGGTCTCGACGACGATCAGCGAGATGCCCTTGGCGCCCTCGCCGGTGTCGGTCTTGACGACGGTGATGACCAGGTCGGCCTGGCCGCCGTTGGTGATGAAGGTCTTGTTGCCGTCGATGACGTAGTCGTCGCCGTCCTTGACCGCGCGGGTCTTGACGTTCTGCAGGTCGCTGCCGGTACCGGGCTCGGTCATCGCGATCGCGCCGACCCACTCGCCGCTGGCCAGCTTCGGCAGCCACGCCTGCTTCTGCTCGTCGTTGCCGTAGGCCAGGATGTAGTGCGCGACGATGCCGTTGTGCAGGCTTACGCCCCACGACGTGTCGGCGGTGCGCGCCTGCTCCTCGATCAGCACGGCCTCATGGGCGAAGGTGCCGCCTCCGCCGCCGTACTCCTCCGGAATCGACATGCACAGCAGACCCACTTCGCCGGCCTTGTTCCACAGGTCGCGGTCGACGTGGTGCTGCTCGCGGTAGCGCTCGGCGTTCGGGGTGACTTCCTTCTCGCAGAAGGAGCGCACCATCTCGCGCAGCGCGGTCAGTTCCTCAGTTTCCCAAGTGGGCTTGCCCATGTGTGTTGCCACCTAATGATCGTGCGACTTGAAATCTCGCGCAGATATTAACATCGCGCAATGTCACTGTTTCCGGGGGGTTGTGTGCTGCACCACTCCTGGCGACGACCGGCGACGACGGCGCGCACACCAATCGAATACGACGACGCCGGGCGAGGAGTTCCCCGCCCGGCGTCGTCGTATGTTCAGATCTTCGCGGTCAGCGCACGCCGTCAGGCATTGCCCTTCTTCCAGGTGGACCACGGGATGTTCCAGTCGCCCAGCCCGTCGGTGCCCGGCAGCGGATCGCCGATGGTGTTCTTGACGGTCACCGGGTCACCGCGCAGGGTGTTCTGGACCACCCACATCGCGTCGTCCGGGCTCAGGTTCAGGCAGCCGTGCGAGGTGTTCGTATTGCCCTGTGCCCACACCGACCACGGCGCGGCGTGCAGGTAGATGCCGCTGTAGGACATCTGCGTGGCCCAGGCGACGTCCGTGCGATAGCCCGCGGGCGAACCAACCGGCACGCCGTAGGTCGGGGAGTCCATGATGATGTGATCGAGGCGGTCGCCGATGATGTAGATGCCGTTGTTG
>JASGFV010000327.1:0-2826 GCA_047605365.1 Gordonia sp. (in: high G+C Gram-positive bacteria) | reverse complement strand
TGGCGAGGCAGCGACGTGCCGCTCACGGCCGTCGATATCGTCGACAACGAAGGAAGTTCAGCGTGTCCGAGCTGGTGCCCCTGAACGTTCAGCTGGTGGCCTCCACCCATTTCACCGCCCCCGAGGTGCCGTGGTCGACGGACGCAGACGGCGGCGAGGCGCTCATCGAGTTCGCCGGCCGGGCCTGCTACGAGAGCTGGGACAAGCCCAACCCGCGCACCGCGACCAACGCCGGCTACCTGCGGCACGTGCTGGAGGTGGGCCACACCTCGCTGTTCGAGCACGCCAACGCGACGTTCTACATCACCGGCATCTCTCGCTCGTGCACTCACGAGCTGATCCGGCATCGACACTTCTCCTACTCGCAGCTCTCGCAGCGGTTCGTGCCCGAGCACGATTCGAACGTGGTCGCCCCGCCGGCCATCGTCGGCGACCCCGAACTCGAGGAACTGTTCCTGGCGGCGACCGACGCGAGCCGCGCCGCCTACACCGAACTGCTGAACAAGCTCGAGGGCAAGTTCTCCGGGGTGCCCAACGCGATTCTGCGCAACAAGCAGGCACGTCAGGCGGCGCGGTCGGTGCTGCCCAACGCGACCGAGACCAAGATCGTCGTGACCGGCAACTATCGGGCCTGGCGCCACTTCATCGGGATGCGCGCCACCGAACACGCCGACGTGGAGATCCGGCAGCTCGCCGTCGAGTGCCTGCGGCAGCTGGCAGAACTCGCTCCCACCGCGTTCGGCGACTTCGACATCGCCGAGTTGGCCGACGGCACCGAGGTCGCGACGTCGCCGTTCGTCTTCGAGGGTTGATGGCCGGTCACGCCACCTCGGTCAGGTAGCCTGATCGGCATGATTTCGGCTTCTTCTGAGCACTCGACACACCCGTTCGGCACGGTCTCCGTCGCCATGGTGACTCCCTTCGATTCCGAGGGGAAGCTCGATCTCGGCAAGTCGGCCGAACTGGCTGCGCAACTGGTCGACAAGGGTTGCGACAGCCTCGTCGTCTCCGGTACCACCGGCGAATCGCCGACCACCACTCCGGCCGAGAAGATGGCACTGCTGCGCGGGGTGCTCGACGCCGTCGGCGACCGCGCCAAGGTGATCCACGGCGCGGGCAGCTACGACACCGCCGAGACCGTGCTGCGGGCCCGCGAAGCCGAAGCGGCCGGCGCGCACGGCCTGCTGATCGTCACCCCGTACTACAGCCGTCCGCCGCAGAGCGGTCTGCTCGCGCACTTCCGGACCGTCGCCGACGCGACGTCGCTGCCGGTGATGCTCTACGACATTCCGCCGCGCTCGGTGGTGCCCATCGAAACCGACACCCTGCTGGCGCTGGCCGAGCACCCGAACATCAAGGGCGTCAAGGATGCCAAGGGCGACCTGCCCGCTGCGGCCCGCATCATGGCGCAGACCGATCTGCAGTACTTGTCCGGCGACGACGCGATCAACCTGCCGTGGCTGGCGGTGGGCGCCGTCGGATTCGTCAGCGTCGTCGGACACCTGGTCCCGGACCGACTGGTCGCACTGCGCGACGCCGTGCGGGCCGGCGACCTCGCCACCGCACGCAAGATCAATGCGTCGATCGCCCCGCTGAACGACGCCGCCGGCCGCCTCGGCGGCGTGACGATGGTCAAGACCGCACTGCGGTTGACCGGATTCGACGTCGGCGACCCACGACTCCCGCAGGTGCCGGCCGATCAGGCCCAGATCGAGGCGCTGCTCGCCGATCTGCGTGCCGCGGAGGTGATCTGACATGACCGGTAGCAAGCCCGCACGCCGTCGTGCCTCGCGCAACGCCGGACCGCCCGTCGCCCAGACGGCGGCCCCGACCGCTGAGACTCGCGCTGCCGCAGTCTCGGAGGCGTCCGCGCAGAGCTCTCAGCCGGCCCAGAACCCCGAGCCGGCCCAGAACGCCCAGCCCCAGCAGGGCAACCAGTCCGGCGACGGCCAGCCGTCGAAGCCGCGCAAGAAGCGCCGCTCAGGCAAGTCGAAGGCCGCGGCCGGCGCCGCCGCGAACCCGGTCGCGGAGAAGGCCACCGGCTCCGGCGTGACCGGCGACGTGCTCGACCGTCTGCCGCAGCCCGGCAAGCTGCCCACGGGTGGCATGCGCATCGTCGCGCTCGGCGGCATCGGCGAGATCGGCCGCAACATGACGGTGTTCGAATACGACGGGCGCCTGCTGATCGTGGACTGCGGCGTGCTGTTCCCCGAGGACCAGCAGCCCGGCGTCGACCTGATCCTCCCGGACTTCCGCTACATCGAGGACCGCGTCGACGACATCGACGCCGTCGTCCTGACCCACGGCCACGAAGACCACATCGGCGCGGTGCCGTTCCTGCTCAAGCTGCGCAGCGACATCCCGGTGATCGGCGCGCGCTTCACCCTCGCGCTGGTGGCCGCGAAGTGCCGCGAACACCGGCTGCGTCCCAACCTGATTCAGGTCGCCGAGGGTGATCGCGCCACCTACGGCGCGTTCGACTGCGAGTTCTTCGCCGTCAACCACTCCATCCCGGACGCGCTGGCCGTGGCCATCCGCACCCCGGCGGGCGTGGTGCTGCACACCGGCGACATCAAGCTCGACCAGCTGCCGCTCGACAACCGGCTCACCGACCTGGCCGGCTTCAGCCGACTCGGCGACGAGGGCGTCGACCTGTTCCTGGTGGACTCGACCAACGCCGAGGTTCCCGGCTTCGTCACCCCCGAACGCGAGATCGGCGGCGTCCTGGACACCGTGATCGGCAAGGCCAAGCAGCGCGTCATCGTGGCGTCGTTCGCGAGCCACGTGCACCGCATCCAGCAGATCGTCGACGTCGCGCACCGCCAC
>JASGFV010000326.1:0-2827 GCA_047605365.1 Gordonia sp. (in: high G+C Gram-positive bacteria) | reverse complement strand
GTGGACGCCGTTGCCGCTGACCTACGGCGACTTCGCGGCGTGGCAGCGCGAGCTGGTGGACGGCCCGCAGGGCGCCGCGCAGCTCGACTTCTGGCGCAGTGAACTGTCCGGCGCCCCGGAGGAACTCGCGCTGCCGTACGACCGTCCGCGCCCGCCGCGACCGTCCGGAGCCGGCGACGGCGTGTTCCTGGGTCTGCGGCCCGAACTGGTCGACGCGCTGAAGGACCTCGCCGCCCGGACCTCGACGTCGATGTTCATGGTCGTCCAGGCCGCGGTCTCGGTGCTGCTCTCGCGTCTCGGCGCGGGCGACGACATCCCGCTCGGCACCCCGGTCACGCTGCGCGACGACGAGCGGCTCGACCGGCTGGTCGGCTTCTTCCTCAACACCGTGGTGCTGCGGAACGACCTGTCCGGCGATCCGAGTGCGACCGAACTGCTGGCGCGCGTCCGTGCCGCCGATCTGCGGGCCTTCGACCATCGCGACGTGCCGTTCGAGCAGGTCGTGGAGGCCGTCGCCCCGTCGCGCTCGGCGGCGATGAACCCGCTGTTCGGGGCGATGGTGGTGTACGTCGACGGCCGGCTTCCCGAGCCGGGCGCCGGTCTGCCCGCGCCCACCACCGCGAAGTTCGACCTGTCCTTCGACTTCACCGAGGACTCTTCCAGCGGCGCGACGCGTGTCGGCGGCGTGATCGAGTACAGCACCGACCTGTTCGACCGGGCGACCGTCGAGGCGATGGCCGTCCGGCTGGTGGACGTCCTGGAGTTCTTCGTCGCGTCCCCGGACACGCCGCTGCGCCGGCACGACGTCCGGGTGCCGGGCGAGTTCCGTTCGGTGGAACGCCCGGCGCCCGCGCCGTCGACCTTCGTCGAGCTGTTCGACGCCGCGGCCGCCCGCGATCTGTCGGCCCCGGCTCTGCGCGGCGCCGACGGCACGCGCACCTTCGGCGAACTGTCCGAGCGGCTCGCCCTGATCGCCGGCCGGCTGGCCGCCGAGGGAGTCGGTCCGGAAGACGTCGTGGTGGTGCGACTGCCCCGCGGAGTCGCCGCCCTGGAAGCGATCTTCGGCGTGCTCTACGCCGGCGCGGCCTACCTGCCGATCGAGCCGTCGGCGCCGCAGCAGCGCGTCGACGCGATGGTGGAGGTCGCCCGGCCGGTCCGCGTCGTCGATTCGCTCGACGACCCACTGCTGGCTCCGGCCCGGCCCGGCGAGATCCCGGGTGCACGCCGCGCCCAGGTCCTCCCGGACCATCCCGCCTACGTGATCTTCACCTCCGGCTCCACCGGCACGCCGAAGGGCGTCGTCGTGCCGCATCGCGGTCTGGCGAATCTGTTCGCCAGCCATCGCCGGATGCTGCACGAGCCGGCCAAGGCGCGCGCCGGCCGTGACCGCCTGCGGGTGGGCCACGCGTGGTCACTGGCCTTCGACGCGTCGTGGCAGCCGCAGTTGTGGCTGCTCGACGGCCACGAGGTCAGCATCGTCGCCGAGGACGTGCAGCGCGACGCCCAGGCCCTGGCCGCTCAGCTGCGCGACGAGGCGTGGGACTTCCTGGAGCTCACACCGTCGCACCTGCGTCAACTGGACGGGGCCGAAGCCACCATGGCGGCCGTCGGATTCGGCGGCGAAGCGGTCCCCGAGAGCCAGTGGCAGGAACTGCGCGCGCTGTCGGGCACCGATGCCTACAACCTGTACGGTCCGACCGAGGCGACGGTCGACGCGCTGGTCGCCCGTGCGTCCGACGCACCGCGGCCGGTGGTCGGCCTCCCGGTCGACGGCGCCCGCGCCTACGTCCTGGACGTCGGGCTCAGCCCGGCGCCCGACGGTGTCGACGGCGAGCTGTATCTGGCAGGCGCCGGCCTGGCCCGCGGCTACCTGGGCCGCGGCGACCTGACGGCAGACCGCTTCGTCGCCGACCCGTTCGCCGCGGACGGCAGCCGGATGTACCGCACCGGCGACACCGTCCGGTGGACCCGCGACGGCCTGCTCGAATACCGCGGACGCGGCGACGACCAGGTCAAGATCCGCGGATTCCGCGTGGAGCTGGGTGAAGTCGAGGCCGCACTCGGCGAGCACCCGGCGGTGCGCGAGGCGATCGCCGTGGCCCGCGGCGGCCGGCTCGTCGGCTACGTCACAGTCGACTCGGTGACGGCGGAGACCGCGCCGAACGCGTCCGGCCTGCGCGCTTCGCTGCGCGATCGGCTGCCCGACTACATGGTGCCGTCGGCCGTGGTGGTCCTCGACGCGTTCCCGACCCTGCCCAACGGAAAGGTCGACCGGAAGGCGCTGCCGGAGCCGAGCTTCGAGACGGTGATCCGTCCGGCCCAGACGGCCGTGCAACGGCAGATCTGCCGGGCGTTCGCGGACGTGCTCGGACTGCCCGCCGACCAGGTCGGGCTCGACGAGGACTTCGCCGAACTGGGCGGCGACAGCATCGTGGCCATGGCGTTGGTGGCCCGGCTGCGCTCGGAGGGCTTCACTGTCGGCCCTCGCGACGTGATGACCCACCGCACCGCCGAGGCGCTCGCCGACGCGGTGGGCCGGGCCGTCGTGACCGAGCCGGTGCGCGAGGTGGCCGCCGGCATCGTGCCGTCGACGCCGATCGTCGGCTGGCTCGAGGAGCTGTCCGGCGGCACCGCGGAGCACATCCGCGGCTTCCACCAGGCCGCGCTGCTCACCGTGCCGTCCGGGCTCGACTTCGGTGCTCTGCAGCAGGCCGTCGGCGTGCTCGCCGCACGGCACCACATGCTGCGCGCCCGCCTGCACGCCGGGGGGTCGCCGTGGCGCTTCGAGGTGCCCGCGGCCGGATCGGCGCCGGCGCCGATCGTCGTG
>JASGFV010000325.1:0-2845 GCA_047605365.1 Gordonia sp. (in: high G+C Gram-positive bacteria) | reverse complement strand
ACCAGGTTCGGCGGCGCCTGAATCCGCATGCCGGGCCCCAGCAACAACCGGGCGACGGCGACGCTGGCCAGGAACTCCGACATGTCGGCGTCCGGGGCCTTGCCCATCGCGGTGTCCGGCTTGGCCCGGAAGTTCTGCACGATCACTTCTTGCACGTGCCCGAACGCCTTGTGCGTCTTGCGGATCTCCAGGATCGAGTCGGCGCGCTCCTCGCGGGTCTCCCCGATGCCGACCAGGATGCCCGTGGTGAACGGCACCGACAGCCGTCCGGCGTCGACCAGGACGCGCTTGCGCACCTCCGGGTCCTTGTCGGGGCTGCCGTAGTGACACTCCCCCTTGTCGGTGAACAGCCGCCGGGCGGTGGTCTCGAGCATCATGCCCATCGACGGGGCCACCGGCTTGAGGCGGTTGATCTCCTCCCAGCTCATCACTCCCGGGTTCAGGTGCGGGAGCAGTCCGGTCTCTTCCAAGACGCGAATCGACGCCGCGCGCACGTAGTCGAGCGTGGAGTCGTAGCCGCGTTCGTCCAGCCAGCGGGCCGCCTCCGGCCACCGGTCCTCGGGCCGGTCGCCGAGCGTGAAGAGGGCCTCCTTGCAGCCGAGTTCGGCGCCTCGCCGGGCGATCTGCAGGACCTCGTCGATCTCCAGGAACATCGGCTGGCCCTCGCGCGCCAGCTTGCCGGGCACCGTCACGAAAGTGCAGTAGTGGCAGCGGTCGCGGCACAGGCGAGTCAGCGGGATGAAGACCTTGCGCGAGTATGTGATCTGACCGTCGCGGCCCTCCGCGGAGAGCCCGGCGTCGCGGACCTTCGACGCGGCGTCGCACAGCGTGTCGAGGTCGTCGTCGCGGGCGGCCATCAGGACTGCGGCTTCGCTCAGGTTGAGGGTCGCGCCGTCCGTCGCCCGCCGGAGCGCGCGGCGCATGGCCGAAGGCGTGGGCGGGAGTTCAGGTGTCACGACGACCAGAGTAGACCCGCTCGGCGGGCCCCGCCGTCGCCACTGCTCAGTCGAGCGGGCGTATCCACGCCGAGGCGATCGCGGGCGTTCCGAACCCCAAGACCATCAGCAGGAGCAGCCACGGGCCGTCGAGCAGGGCGCCGTTGCCGGCGATTCCAGGCATCATGCCGACCAGCGTCACCAGACCCCAGGCGGCGAGCGGCGCGAAACGCCAGGCCGACCGGGTGCAGTCCGACGCCAGCTTCAACAGCAGCGTGTTGCCCAGCGCCGCGGCCGCAATCGCGATCGGAAACGGCGCCCCGCCGACGCGGACCAGCAGGAAGAACGTCGTCATGACGCCGAGCAGGAAGCCCGACAGCGTCTGCACCACCAGTTCGGTGCGCGCCCCCGCCGTCATTCCGCGACGCCCGCGAAGAGATCGGTCTCGCGGCGCGAGCCGCGAACGTCCTCGTCGACGCGCAGGAAGTGCTCGCACCCGAATACCGGCTGAAGCACGTCGTTGCTCAGCGCGTACTCGCGGCGCGACGGCGCGACGGTGATCTGGGTGGCGTGCGCGGCCAGCGCGGAAACCTTCTGCTCGAAGTACCGCGAGACGTCGATCTCGGTGGTCACCCGCGAATCAGAATAGCTGGGCAGTTCGCCGTCGTCCGGCATCCGCCAGCCTTCCGGGATCATCGTGACGGAGTCGAGGCCGGCACGCAGGGCGCTCGCCTCGGTGACCGACTCGTAGACCTTGTACCGCGCCCCGGTCTGCGCCTGCGCGCGTTCCAATGCCGCACGGCTCACCGAATGGACGCGCTTGTGATCGGGATGCCCGTAGGTGCCCGCCTCGTCGTAGGTGAGCACCACCTGCGGGGCGAACTCGACGATCTCGGCGGCCAGTGTGGCCGCCAGAACGTCGTGATCGGCCTGGAGCAGGCAGCGCGGATTCCGGGCCGACGGAGTGCCGGCCATGCCCGAGTCGCGCCAGCGACCGGCGCCTCCGAGGAAGCGCGGGGTCAGCACGGGACCGCCGGCCGGGCTCAGTGCGGCGAGGGCCCGGGTCAGTTCGGCGATCCGGTACCCGCCCAGTTGGTCGGCCTGATCAGCCACCAGGTGCGCGTACTCGTCGCCGATCACTTCGCCCTCTTCGCCGAGAGTGAAGGTGACGACGCGAACGTCGACGCCCTCGGCCAGATACCTGGCGATGACGCCGCCGGTCATGATCGACTCGTCGTCCGGGTGCGCGTGCAGCACCAGCATCCGGCGCGAGCACACCGAGGCGCTCATCGCAGACTCCAGTCCACCGTGCCGCCGAAGATCCCGACCTGGACCGGGCCGGTCAGCGGCACCCCGGCCACCTCGTCGCTCACGGCGACGAAGACGGTGTCCTGATAGATCGGGAGGTAGACCGCCTTGTCGGCGAGCAGGCTCTCGGCCTCGGTGAGCTCGGCGACGGGGTCCTCCTCGCTCATCGCGCGGGTGGCCAGGTCGATCAGCTGCGGATCGCACAGTCCCGAGATGTTGCCGATGTAGCTCGAATCCGGGCTCGGCTTCTGCGGCGACGGCGAGACGCTCGGCGACTTGCTCGGCGATCCGGTCGGCGTCGGCAGCACACTGTGGTCGACGGCCGGGTCGGCCTCCGGCTCCACCGTGTGCGCTCCGGCCTCGGTGCCCTCCGGGGGCTTCTGGCAGCCGACCTGCGAGGCGAACGCGGTCGCCGGATCGACGTCCGCGCTGGTCCAGCCGACCACCAGATCGACCGACGCGCTCGAGAGAGCCTGGCCGTACAGTTCGGTATTCGTCAACCCGCGCACATCCGCACGAATGCCCTTGGCCCGCAACTGATCGGCGACGTTCTCGGCCGCGGACATGGTCCGCTGGTCGGTGTTGGTGGCGCCGATGCGGAC
>JASGFV010000324.1:0-2872 GCA_047605365.1 Gordonia sp. (in: high G+C Gram-positive bacteria) | reverse complement strand
GACGCCTGGACCAGCGCCCGCGGATTCTCCGCCGACGGCGTGCCCGCCATGCCGGAGTCGCGCCAGCGGCCCGCGCCGCCCAGGAAACGGGGTGTCAGAAGGTCGCGTCCCCGCACGGAGAGCGCCGTCAGGGCCGCGGACAGCTCGGCGATGCGGTAGCCGCCGAGCTGGTCGGCCTCGTCGGCCACCAGGTGCGCCCACCGGTCGCCGATCACCTCGCCCTCCTCCCCGAGGGTGAAGGTGAGTACGCGGACGTCAACGCCCTCGGACAGGTATCGGGCGATCACGCCGCCGGTCTGGATCGACTCGTCGTCGGGATGCGCGTGCAGCAGCAGCAGCCTGCGTCCCCGGGGCCCCGTCGACGGGCGGTCGTCGAGCGTCACTGCTGGTTCCATCGTGCGGCGTCCCCGAAGATCCCGACCTGGATCGGCCCGGCCAGCGGCACCCCGGTCACCTTGTCGGTCACCGCGACGAACACCGTGTCCTGGTAGAGCGGCAGGTACACCGCCTGCGCGGCGAGCAGCGGCTCGACCTCGATCAGGGTCTGCTCGGGGTCTTCCTGCGACATCGCCTGGTCGGCGAGCGCGATCAGCGTCGGATCGCACAGCCCCGAGGTGTTGCCGATGTAGCTGTTGTCCGCGGACGGCTTCTCCGGGCTCGCACTCGGCGTGGTCGGCTGTCCCCTGGTGCCCGTCGGCGTGGGCAGCACGCTGTGGTCCACGTTCGGATCCGCTTCGGGCTCCACGGTGTGCGCACCGGCCTCGGTGCCCTTCGGGGGCGCCTGGCACCCGACCCGGGAGGCCAGCGCGGTGGCCGGATCGACGGCCGCCGAATCCCAGCCGACCACCAGGTCCACCTCCGAACCCGACAACGCCTGGCCGTAGAGCTCGGTGTTGGTCATCCCGCGGACCATGGCTCGCACCCCCTGCCCGCGCAGCTGGTCGGCGATGTTCTCGGCCGCCGACATCGCGCGCTGGTCGGTGTTGGTCGCACCGATCCGCACCACCAGCGGCGCATCGTCCTTGAGCAGCGGCGCCACACCGTAGGGCAGTTCGGGCACCTCTTTCACCTCGACGGTGCTCGGCGCGGGCAGCGGCGTCTCGGACGACGACGGCTCCTGCGCCGACGGTTCCTGCGACGGCGGCGCCGACGGCTCCTGCGAGGAGGAGGCGGACGGGACTGGCGACGGCACCGGTGACGCCGTGCGCTCCCGCGGAACGCCCCGCGTGTACCCCGCCCCCTCCAGCCACGACTGGATCTGGTTCTGCGACGTCCGCGGCCGGTTCACCGGGAAGAAGTCCCGTCCGACGGCACGTACACGGTGTTGGCGAAACGGTCACCACGTCCTCGCCGGCGGCCGCCGCGGTGATCACCCTGGGGTCGAGCATGCCGAGGATCGCCTTGCGCAGCGGCAGCCGCTTCATGACGTCCGAGCGGGTGTTGATGTTCAGGGTCAGCGCGCGCGAGCCCGCCGTCCGGTTGCTGGTGATGCCGGGAATCGCCGAAACCTCCGCGGCAGCGGCGTTGCCGGCGGCCAGCACGGCCACCTGGGTGTCGCCGTTGCGGAAGGTCTGCGCCATCTGCGGCTGCGTCCCGGCCCGGCGAAGCACCACCTGGTCGAGCTTGGGCGGAGTCCGCCAGTAGCGGTCGTTGCGGATCAGCCGCACCTCGTCGCGCGCCCGGTCGATCGAATAGATCGCGAACGGTCCGGCCGTCACCGGCTTGCCGCGGTCCATGCCGGTCTGAAAACCGGTCGGATCCGACCGCAGCTTGTGACTAGGCAGCAGATCGGTGAACAGTTCGCGCCAGGCCGGATATGCGGCGTCGAAGACCACCGTCACGATCTTGCCGCCGCCGCTGGTCTGCACGTCCCGGATCGCCCGGTAGCCGGCCTGCCCCACCACGTTGGGCTGCCGCGACATCTGCTCCCACAGGTAGCTGAAGTCGTCGCCGGTCACCGGCAGGCCGTCGGACCACTGCGCGTCGTCGACCAGGTGATAGGTCACCGTGAACGGCGCGGTCGAGGTGACCTCGGCCGACTGAACCAGCGCGTCGTTCTTCTGCCATTCGCTGCCCGACGGGGTGACCACCGGGCGGAACGGACTGGGAAGCGTCATCGCCGCGATCGCCGTGGTGACCGCGCTCTGATCGGCGCCGAGATGCGGATTGAATCCGGCGCCGATCGAGTCGGTGGCGAGGTAGACGGTGCGCTCGTCCGGGTACTCGTTGGGGGTGGGCGTCGGCAGCGTCTCACGCACCGGCGGCGGCGGATCCGCCATGCAGGCGGTCGCGGTGAACGCGAGCAGGCAGGCCGCGACTGCGGCCGCGATCCGGCTGCCGGCACTCCGGTGTCCCAGACTCCTCAATCCACTCTCCCTGAGTACCCGCGGGTCAGGCGTTCTGGTCGCGCGCCTTGGCCCGCGAACGCTCACGCGCACGGGTGTTGGCGTCGAGATTGACCTTACGCACACGGCAGACCTCGGGCGTGACCTCGACGCACTCGTCGGCGGCGCAGAACTCCATCGCGCCTTCCAGGTCCAGCTGCATCGGCTTGGCCAGGGTCTCCATGACGTCCGCCGAGGACTGACGCATGTTGGTCAGCTTCTTCTCGCGGGTGACGTTGATGTCGAGGTCTTCCTGGCGCGGGTTGATGCCCACCACGTGGCCCTCGTAGCTGTCGTCGCCGGGGTTCACGAAGAAGGTGCCGCGGTCGGCCAGCTGGATCATCGCGAACGGCGTGACGGTGCCGGCGCGATCCGACACCAGCGAACCGGTGTGGCGGGCGCGGATCTCGCCCGCCCACGGGCCGTAGTGCAGGAAGACGGCGTTGGCGATGCCGGTGCCGCGGGTCTCGGTGAGGAAGTCGGTGCGG
>JASGFV010000323.1:0-2878 GCA_047605365.1 Gordonia sp. (in: high G+C Gram-positive bacteria) | reverse complement strand
CCTCGACCAGGTCTACGACGACTTGATCGCCACCATGCAGGACGTGCTCACGTCCATGCAGGCTGAACGGAAGCTCCCGGTGATCGGATGAGAATCGAAGAACGTCTCGACATCGCGGCGCCCGTCGAGCAGGTCTGGGAGATCTGCGGCGATCCGGCGACGCTCGGCCGCTACACCGATTCGACCGTCCTGGTGACCGCGGCCGAGTCCACGCGAGGGCCCGAACTGGACGCGCGGTACCGGGTGCTCGTGAAGGTCGGCGGGGCGATGGTCGGCGGTGACGCCATCGTCGTCGACTATCAGCCGCCGCGTGAGATCGCCTGGACGTCGTACACCGGAGTCCCGTTCCGCTGCCGCATGCGTCTGCGCCCGATTCCCGGCGGCTGTCGCATGACGGTGCGTCTGTCGTACGACGCCCCGGGCCTGTTCGGCGCAATCGCCGACTGGGCGGCGCTGCCGGCGATGCGCTCGTTCGTCAAGGGGGCGCTGGAAGGATTCAAGCGCGAAGCCGAAGGGATCAGCGGCGACGACTTCTCCTGGCGTTCGCTGCCGAATCGGATCACTGGCGAAGCCGGGCATCTCGGCGTGATGGTCCGATCCGGTGTGGTGGCCCCCATGCGGCCGAGTCGCCTGCTGAAGGTCGCTGTGGCCGCACGCAGCTGGGGACTGACTCCAGGCGCACTGGTGGCGATCGCCGCGGCGCGCGAGCCGGACTCGGCGGCGTTCACCGATCCCGCCGGGTCGTTGACCTATCGCGAAGCCGACGAGCAGTCGACGGCCGTCGCCGCCGGACTCCGCAGCCTCGGTGTCGGCGAGGGCGACGCCGTCGGACTCCTCGCGCGCAATCACGCCGGCTTCCTGCTCTCGCTGGCGGCCGTCGCCAAGCTCGGCTGTGACGTCCTGCTGCTCAACACGGGCTTCGCCGGACCCCAGATCACCGATGTCTGCCGTCGGGAGGGCGTGTCGGCGCTGATCCACGACGCCGAGTTCACCGAACTGCTCACCGAGGCGTCGGTGAACCGCAAACGTGTCGTCACAGACCGGTCCGACGGGCAGGTGCCGAGCCTCGACGAACTGGCAGTCGAGTTCGACGGGGCCGACGTCCCGTCGCCCGGCCGCGCGGGCAAGGTCGTGATCCTCACCTCCGGCACCACGGGAACACCGAAGGGCGCCAGCCGCGGCGCGGTCTCCTCCGGCGGCGTCCCGACTCTCGAGGCTCCGGCCGCCCTGCTCGATCGGATTCCGCTGCGTCAGGGCATGCGCGTGGGCCTCGCGGCCCCGGCGTTCCACGCCTGGGGGCTTTCGAACCTGCTGTTGTCGCTGGCGCTCGACGCCGAGATCGTCACCATGCCGGCGTTCGACGCCGAGGCGTGGCTGGCCGCGATCGACGAGCACGAGCTCGAAGCGCTCGTCGTGGTCCCGGTCATGCTGCAGCGGATCTTGGACCTGCCGGCCGAGACGATCGCTCGGTACGACACGTCGTCGCTCCGGGTGGTCGCCGCATCCGGTTCGGCGCTGCCCGGCGACCTGTCCGGGCGATGGATGGACACCTTCGGTGACAATCTCTACAACCTGTACGGGTCCACCGAGGTGGCCAATGCGACGATCGCAGTTCCGGAGGATCTTCGCGCGGCGCCCGGCACTGCGGGCAGGCCGACCCGCGGCACCACGGTCAGGCTGTTCGACGACTCGTTCCTCGACGTGCCGCAGGGCGAGATCGGCCGGATCTTCGTCGGCAACTCGCAGCTCTTCGAGGGCTACACCGGCGGCGGCGACAAGACGCGCGCCCACGGGCTGATGGCGACCGGTGACGTCGGCCGGTTCGACGCGACCGGGCGGTTGTTCGTCGAAGGCCGCGACGACGACATGATCGTGTCCGGTGGAGAGAACCTGTTTCCGCAGGAGGTCGAGGACGTCATCGCCGCCCATCCGGATGTGTCGGAGACAGCGTGCATCGGTGTGCCTGACGACAAGTTCGGGCAGCGGCTGCGAGCGTTCGTGAGTGTTCGGGCCGGCGCCGAGGTGTCCGAGGCCGATCTGATCGGCCTGGTGAAGGACAGCCTCGCGTCGTACAAGGCGCCCCGCGAGGTGATCTTCGTCGACTCGCTGCCGCGCAATGCGACGGGCAAGATCCTCCGCCGGGAACTCGCGGAGATTCCCGTCGACTGAACTCGTCCGGGCCACGCAGGGGGGCTGCGGCGTGCGGTACGTTTGCGCGCGATAGATGCCGATCGGGCGGTTCGGCCGGTTCGCTGCCGGGATGGTCTGACGTCGAGCGCGAGGTCGTGACCGAGCCCTGAAAAATGTTCGTACATTGCATCGAGATGCCTGTTGCACACACAACATAGCGTGCGTGCACTTGAGGTATCGAACACCTGCGCTAACCCAGCATTTCGGGAGGTGACCTGCGATGACCGGCGATCGGCTCGAACCGCATCTGAGGCCACCGAGACCGCGGTGGCCGAAGGGGCGATCGGTCGTGAACATGTGGCGGTGATCGCGGCGGTGATGGACAAGATCCCCGCCGTCGTCGACCCGGAAGCCCGGGCCGACGCCGAGGCGCGGCTGGCCGAGGCGGCCCGCCAGCTGGCGCCCGAGGACGTCACTGTCGCCGGCAACCGGATCCTGGTCACTGACCTGGTCAAGTTCGCCGCCCACACCGTCCCGCATCTGGCGGTGTTCTCGGAAGCGAACGGGCAGGTCCTGTACCTGGGGCGCGGTAGCCGGTGTGCGTCCACAGCGCAGCGCCTGGCCCTGTTCGCCCGCGACCGCGGGTGCACCGCCCAGGGCTGCACCATGGCGTTCTCCCGCACCCAGATCCACCACATGCCCGACTGGCAGGACGGCGGCCCCACCGACGTCGACCATCTCGGCGGGG
>JASGFV010000322.1:0-2884 GCA_047605365.1 Gordonia sp. (in: high G+C Gram-positive bacteria) | reverse complement strand
CGAGGTCTGCGCGGACGAGCGGACGTCCGTAGGGCAGGTGCAGTGCCTCGGTCATAGCGGTCATCGTAGTGATCCTCCCTCGTCATGTCCCCCGTCATGAACCCAGTGAAGTCCAGTCGGGGCGGGTGCGCCAGGGGCGTCGGCGCAGCCTGTGGACAACTCCGGGTGAGAGGGGAGAGGGGCGGCGCGCTCGGTCGGCGGGGATAGGCCGCCGACCGAGCGGCCTGGCGGGTCAGCGCTCGCGGTCGAGGTTGGCCATCTTAAGCACGTCGAGCCGGCTGTCGAGCTCGGCTTCGGTCAGCTTGTCGCCGATCAGGCCGCGGTCGATCACGGTCTGGCGGATCGTCTTGCCCTCCTTGAGGGCCTGCTTGGCGACGGCGGCGGCTTCTTCGTAGCCGATCGCGCTGTTGAGCGGGGTGACGATCGACGGGCTCGACTCGGCGAGGGTGCGAAGCCGGTCCTCGTCGGCGACGAGGCCGTCGATGCAGCGGTCGGCGAACAGTCGGGAGACGTTGGCCAGCAGCTTGATGGACTCGAGGACGTTGCGGGCCATCATCGGGATGTAGACGTTCAGTTCGAAAGCGCCGTTGCCGCCGCCCCAGGTGACGGCGGCGTCGTTGCCGATGACCTGCGCGGCCACCTGCGTGACGGCTTCGGGAAGGACCGGGTTGACCTTGCCCGGCATGATCGAGCTGCCCGGCTGCAGGTCAGGCAGCTGGATCTCGCCGAGGCCGGTCAGCGGGCCCGAACCCATCCAGCGCACGTCGTTGGCGATCTTGGTCAGGGACACGGCGACGGTCTTGAGCTGCCCGGACAGCTCGACGAGGCCGTCGCGGGCGGCCTGCGCCTCGAAGTTGTCCTTCGCCAGGCTCAGCGCGTCGACGCCGGTCCGGCGGACGAGCTCGGCGGTGACCTTGGTTCCGAACCCGCCGGGCGCGTTGAGGCCGGTGCCCACGGCGGTGCCGCCGATCGGGAGCTCGCCGAGTCGGGGGAGGGCGGCTTCGACGCGCTCGACGCCGGCCTGGACCTGGCGGGCGTAGCCGCCGAACTCCTGGCCCAGGGTGACCGGGACTGCGTCCATCAGGTGGGTGCGGCCGCTCTTGACCACCTCGCGCCACAGGTCGGCCTTGGAGTCTAGTGCCTTCTCCAGGTGGACCAGGGCGGGGATCAGGTCGGTGACGACGGCTTCGGTCGCGGCGACGTGGGTCGCGGTGGGGAAGGTGTCGTTGGACGACTGCGACATGTTCACGTCGTCGTTCGGGTGGACGTCGACGCCGGCCGCCTTGGCGATCGAGGCGATGACCTCGTTGGCGTTCATGTTGGAGCTGGTGCCCGAGCCGGTCTGGAAGACGTCGATCGGGAACTGATCGTCGTGCTTTCCGTCGGCGATCTCGGTGGCAGCGGCGATGATCGCGTCGGCCTTGGCGGCGTCGAGCAGGCCCAGGTCCTTGTTCACCTGTGCGCACGCGGCCTTGAGCAGGCCCATCGCGCGGATCTGGGTGCGCTCCAAGGGGCGGAACGAGATCGGGAAGTTCTCGACGGCGCGCTGTGTCTGTGCTCGCCACAGCGCGTCGACGGGCACCTTCACTTCGCCCATGGTGTCGTGCTCGATCCGGTACTCGGTCATGCTCTCCGCTCCTTGCGTCGTGCCGCATCTAGTTAGGTGATGCTAACCATACGTGACGCGCTTTCGGCCGCCGGAGACGGCAGCAGACCGGCGCCAGATGGTGACACCGGTCTACTCCGAGGGAAGGGGAGTGCTTGTCGCTAGCGCTCCTTGGAACGGATCCGCACGCCGCCGAGCGGCACGTTCACGGTGCCGGACGGGTCGGTGAAGAAGTCGTTGCCCTTGTCGTCGACGACGATGAACGCCGGGAAGTTCTCCACCTCGATCTTCCAGATCGCCTCCATGCCGAGCTCCGGGTACTCGATGACCTCCTGGCTCTTGATGCAGTCCAGGGCGAGGCGTGCAGCCGGGCCGCCGATGGAGCCGAGGTAGAAGCCGCCGTGGTTCTCGCAGGCGTTGGTGACCTGCTTGGAGCGGTTGCCCTTGGCCAGCATGACCATCGAACCGCCGGCGGCCTGGAACTGCTCGACGTAGCTGTCCATGCGACCCGCGGTGGTCGGACCGAACGAGCCGGACGCCATGCCCTCGGGAGTCTTGGCCGGCCCCGCGTAGTAGACGGGGTGGTCCCGCAGGTAGTCGGGCATCGGCTCGCCGGCGTCGAGGCGTTCGGCGATCTTGGCGTGCGCGATGTCGCGGGCGACCACCAGCGGGCCGGTCAGCGACAGGCGCGTCTTGACCGGGTACTTGCTCAGTTCGGCCAGGATCTCCGGCATCGGCCGGTTCAGGTCGATCTCGACGACGGCGCCGCCTTCGATGTCCTCGGCGACTCCGGCGTCGGGCATGTATTGCGCCGGGTCGGTCTCGAGCTGCTCCAGGAATACGCCGTCGGCGGTGATCTTGCCGAGCGCCTGACGGTCTGCGGAGCACGAGACGGCGATCGCGACGGGCAACGACGCACCGTGGCGCGGGAGGCGGATCACTCGCACGTCATGGCAGAAGTACTTGCCGCCGAACTGCGCGCCGATGCCGAACGACTGGGTGAGCTTGAAGACTTCCTCTTCGAGCTCGGGATCGCGGAAGCCGTGGCCGCTCATGTCGCCCTGGGTGGGCAGATCGTCGAGGTAATGCGCCGAGGCGTACTTGGCGGTCTTGAGCGCGAACTCGGCGGAGGTGCCGCCGATCACGATCGCGAGGTGGTAAGGCGGGCAGGCCGCGGTGCCGAGCGAGCGGATCTTCTCGTCCAGGAAGGTGAGGATCTTCTTGGGGTTCAGGATCGCCTTGGTCTCCTGGAACAGGAACGACTTGTTGGCGCTGCCG
>JASGFV010000321.1:0-2885 GCA_047605365.1 Gordonia sp. (in: high G+C Gram-positive bacteria) | reverse complement strand
CGGTGACGCGTTGAAGGCCCTCGACGCCGACCAACTCGACCCGACGGTCGAGAACCTCGCGAAGCTCGACGAGGAGATGAACAAGCTCGGCCCCGACGCGCAGTTGCTTGTTCATCGTTTCGATGATCTCGAACCGGTGCTGCGCGGGTTGCGGGATGAGGCGGCGTACGGCTTCGTCCCGGGTCTGGTCGAGGGCATCGACGCGGTGCTGACGCGGCTGCCGCAGGTCAAGCGGATCGTCGCGCAGGTCGCCTCGGCGATCGGGGACAACACCGCTGACGCCGGGCTGTCGTTGGCGTCGCGGGACTGGACCGCGTTCTTCGACTACCTCGAGTCCGACGCTCGGCCGTTGCTGATCGACTTGGGGAAGACGATCGGGAACATCGCATTGGCGCTCGCTGACATCGGGGTGGCGTTCGGTCCACTGACCAGGGACTTCTCGACGGGGCTGCTCGGTATGTCGCGGGCGTTGCGTGACTGGGCTGCTGGCCTTGAGGACACGCAGGGGTTCCAGGACTTCACCGACTATGTGGAGAAGAACGCGCCGCGGGTGCTGGACCTGTTGGGGTCGTTGTCGATGCTGCTGGTCGAGATCGCGAAGGCGGCAGCACCAGTCGGGTCGGTCGTGGTTCCGATGCTGACCGAGCTCGCTGACGTACTCCGCGTCATCGTCGCATCCCCGGCAGGACCGACCCTGGTAGCGATCGCCGCCGGCATAGGTGCCCTCGGACGTGCGCTAGCGCTCTTGAAGGCCGTGGGCGGCAACAGCGGGGTCCTCGCTGGGGTGCTCGACGTGCATACGTTGGGTCGCACGCGTGCGTCGCTTCGCGATGTACGGACCGACCTCACCACGCTATACACGACTGCTCAGACTGCGGGCGCACGGACAAGCCGGGAGCTGGACCGGGCGGCCGCCGCATCTTCGCGGTTGAAGAGCAACGTGGCAAGCCTGGCGAAGGGCGTCGGAGCGATCGGTGGGCTCGCCCTGATCGGGTCGGGTGCCGCTGACAAGCTCGGGGTCACGAACACCGCCACGCTGGCGCTGACCGGTGCTCTGGTCGGTGGGGCGCCAGGCGCGATAGCTGGGGGCCTGGTCGGTGCGTGGACTGATCTGTCTCGCGCAACCAACCTCGCAACGGACGACCTCGACCAGTACGTCCAGCTGGTCCAGGCGCGCGCCGGCGGCAGCCGGGAGGCGCAGATCGCTGCCATCAAGCGGGAGATCGCGGCGATGCAGGAGCTCGACGATGCCAACGAGAGGCATCGAGGGTTCCTGAATCCGGTGCCCGACTGGATGCGGTCCAGCGACGAGGAGCAGAAGGTCGATGCTCTCAAGAAGGCGCTCAAAGAGCTGGAGTTCCAGGGTGATCTGTCGAAGTCGTCTGTGGCCGCGATCGGCACGGCGGCCGCCGATGCCGCACCGAAGGTGGACCTCTTGGCGTCGGCGGTTCAGTCGCTCGACGACACCTTGAAGAACCGGGCATCGCTACGCGACTACGAGGCCGCGATCGACACCCTGCAGGAGCGTTTCAAGCGCAAGGGCGGCGCCACCTTCGACGTCGGTACCGAGGAAGGCCGCGCAGACCTCGCCGCGCTCGACGCGGTCGCCTCAACCGCTCTACAGCGGTACCAGGAACTCCTTGAACAAGGCGACAAGCTCAAGGCGCAGCGCGTGTTGGAACGCGGGATCAAGGACCTGCAGGACTTCGCGGACAAGTCCCCGGCCGCGAGGCGGGCCGCCGACGATCTATTGGAGCACCTACGCGACGTCGCGAAGCAGCCGGTGGTGATCAACGTCGACGTGACCACCACACAGGCGGAGCAGGGCCTCGCGTCGCTGGTGCGTCGCTATGACGGCAAGACCATCAAGATGACCGCACAGGTCGTCGCGAACACCAACCTCGTGCCCGGCGGCAAAGTCGCCAAGGCTGATGGCGGCACCCTCACCGGCGAGCGCCACCCCTACGGCGACAAGTTCCTCTACTGGGGCGCACCCGGCGAGGAAGTCGTGTCCAACCGCTTCGGGCAGGCCGATAAGAACCGCGCCGAGCTCAAGGCCGCGAACGCCGGCGCGAAGCTCGCCGTGGTCGGGTACGCCGACGGCGGCACCCCGGCGCCATTGGGGCGCAGCAACTGGGCGTTCAGCCCCTCTGCCACTACGTACTCGACTACGAACTACTACGGGGGCGACGCAGCGGGGATCGACGGCGCCACGCTGCTGTGGGCGCTGCGGAAGTCTCTCGGCGAGCTCGCTGTGCAGCGAATTGCACGCCAACCCCTGTCTGATGTGATGTTCGTGGCGGGCTCCTGATGGCCTGGCCGACGTACCTGGTCGACGCCGTCGACGTCACGGAGGTCGACGGGGTGGAGGGTGTCGATGCGTCGACACTGCTCGCACTTCCTGCTGCGCCCCGCGGGTCACTGCCGACAGCGGACGGCATCCACGGCGCGCAGTATGTGCCACTGCCACGGGAGGCCAAGGTCCTCACGCTCTCGGTCTCCGGGCTCTCCGCCGACGTGGACACCAGCGAGCTGATGCAGGGCCTCACGTCGTGGGCGAAGCCGGGTCGGGCGGTCACGCTGACGCGTCGCCGTCTCAACGGGGAGGACGAGCAGGAACACACCGCGTCGGCGACGCTGTGGGACATTTACGAGGGCCAGCGCATCGGCCTGCGGGGTGTCGCCGCGACGCTGGAGTTCGTCGTGCTCGACGGCTGCTTCTGCGACTCCTCGGTGACCATCGCGGATGCGTCGGGTACTCACTCGGTCGAGGGCACTGTGACGACGCGCCGGATGACGATCACGTTCTCGGCGGCCGCGACGCTGACCAACTCCACCAACGGGTACTCCTGCACGGTCGACGCGGCGGGCACCGTCGACGTGGA
>JASGFV010000320.1:0-2903 GCA_047605365.1 Gordonia sp. (in: high G+C Gram-positive bacteria) | reverse complement strand
CCTCGTGGGCTCCGGGCCGGCTGATCAGGCCCCGGGACGGGCGCGCGTACTGCGGGCCGACCGACTCGTAGTAACTGTTGAACAGGAACCAGTAGTCGTCCTGGAACGGTGAGTAGCCGGACTCGAGCTCGGCGAGCACAAAGGTTTCGAAGAACCAGGTGACATGGGCACGATGCCACTTCGTCGGCGACGTGTCGGGCATCGACTGAACGGTTTGGTCTTCTGGCGAAAGCGGGGCCGCGAGAGATTCGGTGTACTCCCGGACCTGCTGAAAGGCGGCAATCGGGTTGTCCACCCCTCGATCGTTGCAGGTACCACCGACAAACGCGAGGGTTGATCCCCTTTCGAGGTTCTTACGGCCGCCGATCAATCACCGGACGAAGGGATGATCCGGTCCAGGTACTTGCTGCGCACCGTGTCATCAACCCTGGTGATGGCCGCGTCGTCGTGGGCGACACGGCGAAGCATCCGCAGGAGTGACTCCGGGACGAGCGGAGCCACCTTGGCCGAGGCGCCGACGTAGTTCGGGACGGCGATCTCGGCTGCACGGGTGCGGACCGACTTCAGCACGGCGGCCGCGATGTCCGCCGGTTCGACCGCCGGCAGGATGCCGAAGTCGATGCCGGAACTGAGTTCGGTCTTGACGGCACTCGGCAGGATCGCGGTGACGCTGACACCGCTCTGCTCCAGCTCGAGCCGCGTGGCCGCAGTCAGCCCGACCACCGCGAACTTGCTGGCGTTGTAGACGGCGAGGCCCTTGAGCGGAAACTTGCCGGCCAACGACGCGACGTTGACGATGTGGCCGGACCCACGCTCCACCATGGCCGGCGCCGCCAACCGCATCCCGTGGATGACGCCGAACACGTTGACGTCCATCGTCAGCCGGTCGATGCGGTCCGGCTGATCCAGGAACGGACCGTTCGGCATGATGCCGGCGTTGTTGACCAGGATGTCCAGCGAACGGCCATGATGCTCCTCGGCCGCGGCGAGGAAGGCCGAGAACGACTCCTTGTCGGCGACGTCGAGATCGTGTCCGGATGCCAGTGGGCCGAGCCGGTCGGCCGCCTCCTTGGCGAGGCCACCGTCGAGGTCGCCCAGCGCGACCCGCGCACCCTGGGCGACGAAGTGCTCAGCGGTGGCCAGCCCGATCCCGCGACCGGCACCGGTGATGGCGACCAGCGCGCCGTCCAGTGGGATCTTCGGGTAACGGCTCATTTCTCGATGCGCTTCATCATCAGCGTCGATACCGCGGCGAAGACCCGCTGATAGGCCGGTCCGAGCACCCGCACGGACACGTCGAAGACGTGGGCGTCGGCGCCGATCAGGACGCGCGGCTTGCCGGCCTTGACTCCGTTGAGGATGACGGTGGCGGCTTCGTCGGCCGTCGTCCGTGCCATCTTCTGGAACGACCTCTGCAGGTTCGTGAGATCCGAGCCGTCGCTGGCGCTGGCCAGGTTCACGATGTTCGTCTTGATGCCGCCCGGATGGACACACGTGACCTGAACCGGCTGCTTCGACTGCAGCATCTCCTGGCGCAGCGACTCGGTGAACCCGCGGACGGCGAACTTGGCGGCGTTGTACGAACTCTGCGTCGGGTAGCCGAACAGCCCGAACACGCTGGAGATGTTGACGACGTGCCCGTCGCCGGAGGCGATCAGGTGCGGAAGGAACGCCTTGGTGCCGTGGACGACGCCCCAGAAGTCGACGTTCATGACCTTCTCGATGTCCTCGTACGGGCTGGCCTCAACGGTGCCGAAGATGGTGATGCCGGCGTTGTTGATGACCAGATTCACGGTCCCGAACTCGGCCGCCACCGAATCGGCATAGGCGTGTACGGCGGTGCGGTCGCTGACGTCGAGGGTGTCGAAGCGGGGCTCGGCTCCCGCCTCGAGACAGAGCCGAGCAGTCTCCTTGAGCCCGTCGGCGTCGACGTCGCTGATGGCGACGCGGGCGCCGGCTTCGGTGAGTTGAACGGCGAGCGAGCGCCCCATGCCGGAGGCGGCTCCGGTGACGACGGCGACCTTGTGTTCGAAGTTCTTCATGGGGTTCCTTACGCGTAGTTGTAGTCGTCGAGAGGGAATCTGACGGCTGCTCGGTGGGCGGCGACGGTCGACGACGGACGCAGGAGCGTCGCCTCACCGTGTTGGTTGAAGTAGTAGCTGCGAGCGGTGGAGCACTGACCCAGAGCGAACACCGAGTCGCCGACACGTTCCTTCATGTCGGCGAGGAAGCGCACGTTGGCCTCGGGGCTGACCTCGAACTCGGTCTTGCCGCGCTTCCGCATGGCCGTGAACAGCCGATCCACATGCTTCATCTGCGCCTCGATCGTCGTGAAGTACGACAGCCCGCTGTAGGAATACGGGCTGTTCAGCGTGATGAAGTTCGGGAAGTCCGGGACAGTGACGCCTTCGTACGCCTGGAAGCGGTTCTCCCGCCACCACTTGCCGAGGTTGCGGCCCTCTCGGCCGATGACCTCGATGGCCGGGAAGTTGACGTCCCACAGGTTGAATCCGGTGGCGAGGACGAGCACGTCGATGTCACGACGGTTGCCGTCAGCGGTGACGATGCCCTTCTCGTCCACGCTCTGGATCGTGGTCGTCTCGAGGTGGGCGTTCGGTTTGGTGAACGTCGGGAAGTAGTCATTGGAGAAGGTCGGACGCTTGCAGCCGAACGAGTAGTCGGGCGTCAGCTTGCGCCGCAGCTCAGGATCCTTGATCTGGCGGTGCAGGTGCGCGGTGCACCAGCGCTCGGCGAACCGGTTGAGGAACGAGAACTGCTTGTAGTGGACGACGGCCGAGACCATCATCCCTTCGAGGATGCTCGTGCCGACCAGCCGAACGGCGCGCTGCGAGAGCGGCACTCGGGCGAACAGGCTCTGCACCGCGCGCGGGTCGGCGAAGTCC
>JASGFV010000319.1:0-2934 GCA_047605365.1 Gordonia sp. (in: high G+C Gram-positive bacteria) | reverse complement strand
CCACCCGCGACCGGCTCGCGGCGCTCGGCTCCGAGCACGGAGCCAGCATGTTCATGGTGCTGCAGACCGCCGTCGCCGTGCTGCTGCACCGCGAGGGCGCCGGTGAGGACATCGCGCTCGGCACCCCGGTCTCCGGCCGCAACGATCCGGCGCTCGACGACCTGATCGGCTTCTTCGTCGGCACCCAGGTGCTGCGGACGCCGGTACCGGTCCGCTCGTCCTTCACCGATCTCGTCGGCGGCGTCCGCGATGTGGACCTGGCCGCCTTCGACAATCAGGACGTCGGCTTCCAGCAGGTCGTCGAACGCCTCGCGCCGCCGCGCGTGACCGGCCGCAATCCGCTGTTCCAGGTGTCGATCAGCTATCTGCCGCTGGGTTCGGCGCCCGGCGACTTCCTCGGCGTCCCGGCCACCTTCGCCCCGTTGAGCTCTGTCCAGGCGAAGTTCGACCTCGGCTTCACCTTCGTCGACGCCGGAGCCGGCGGCGAGGTGACCGTGGCGCTCGAGTACGCCGCCGATCTCTTCGACGCCGACACCGCCCAGGGGCTGCTCGACCGGTTCGGGCGGGTGCTCGACGCCGTCGCACTGGACCCCGCCGTCCGGATCGACCGCATCGAACTGCTCGACGACGCCGCGTCGTCCGCCGTCCGTGCCGCGGAGGGCAGCGCCGTCCCGTCGGTCGACGGCCAGACCGTGACCGCTCTGCTGCGCGCCGCCGCCGACCGGCACGCCGACCGGCCCGCACTGATCGGGACCGACGGCGAGTCGTACAGCTACCGGGAAGTGGCCGCGGCCGCCGACCGGATCGCCGCCGGACTGCGCGGCCTCGGCGTCACCGCCGAATCCCCCGTCGCCGTGCTGATGGACCGCAGTCCCGCGCAGCTCGTCGCCCTTCAGGCGGTGCTGCGGGCCGGCGCTCCGTACCTGCCGGTCGACGCCGACCTGCCGGACGAGCGCATCGCGTTCATCCTCGACGACGCTCGGCCCGCCGCGATCCTCATCGACGCCGGCCGCGCCGTCCCAGTGCACGGTCTGCCCGCGGTGACGGTCACCGCCGGCGATCTGCGGCGCTCGCTCGACGAGCCGCTCGCCGCGATCGACGTGTCCGTCGACGCACCCGCGTACCTGATCTACACCTCCGGTTCCACCGGCACGCCGAAGGGCGTGACGGTGACCCACCGCAGCGTCGCGAACGTGCTGGCCTGGCGCGCCGAGACCCTGCCCGGCGGCTATGGTCCGGGCGAGGTGATGCTCGCCAAGACGCCGGTCGGTTTCGACGGCGCCGTCTGGGAGCTGCTGCTCCCGTTCGTCTCCGGCGCCGCCGCGGTGGTCGCCGAACCCGGCGCGCAGCGGGATCCGCGGCGCCTGGCCCAGATCATCGCCGCACACGGCGTGACCGGCGCGGTGTTCGTGCCGTCGCTGCTCGACCTCTTCGTCGAGCACCTGCCTTCCCTGCCGACGCTGCGGCATCTGATCGCCGGGGGCGAGGCGCTCCCGGCCGGACTCGCCGAGCGAGTGGCCGCGGCGTCGCCGTCGCTGAGCCTGATCAACGCCTACGGTCCCACCGAGACCACGGTGGTGGTGACCGATGCGGCCGCCGAGACCGGCCTGAAGACCGCGTCCGTCCCGATCGGCGTCCCCGTCGCCGGAGCCGAACTGCTGGTGCTCGACGCCGGGTTCGCCCGCGTCCCGGAGGGTGCGGTCGGCGAGTTGTACGTCCGCGGCCCGGTGCTGGCCCGCGGCTATGCGAATCGCCCGGGTCTGACCGCGGCGTCGTTCGTCGCCGATCCGACCGGCGAGCGGCCCGGTGGACGCGTCTACCGCACCGGTGACCTGGTTCGTCGTCGTCGCGGCGTACTCGAGTACGTGGGCCGCGCCGACACCCAGGTGAAGGTGCGCGGCAATCGCGTCGAACTCGGTGAGATCGAGGCCGCGCTCCTGGCGCTGCCCGGTGTCACCGGTGCGGCGGTCGCCGCCGACGCGGACCGGCTGGTCGGCTGGGTCACCGTCGACGCAGACGGCGGCGACCACGTCCCAGCCGAGCTGTCCGCGACGCTGGCCCAGACCCTGCCCGGATACATGGTCCCGTCGCCCATCACCGTGCTCGAGCAGTTCCCGCTCAATCACACGGGCAAGCTGGATCGTCGTGCGCTGCCCACCCCGACCGCCGTCTCAGTCGACGGCACCGCGCCGCGCACCGACCTCGAGCGGCAGCTTGCCGAGATCTTCGGCGCCGTGCTCGGCGTCGAGGTCCACGACGTGCACGCGGGCTTCTTCGACCTCGGCGGACACTCGCTGCTGGCCATCAAGGCGATCAACCAGATCCGCAGCACGCTCGGCTACGAACTGGGCCTGCGGGTACTGTTCGACGCCCCGACCGTGGCCGGTCTGGCCGCGCATCTGGACGGCCAGGCGCCGGCGGCCGCCGTGTCGGGCGCGCCGGTGCTGCGCGCCCGGGACGCCGGCGAACCCGCCGTCCTGTCGTACGGCCAGGAACGCATGCTGATCCTGCACGGCGTCACCGGACCGACCGCCACCTACAACGTGCCGCTGCTCTGGCGGCCGGGCGGCCCCGAAGGCGGCGAGCCGATCGACGGCGACGCGTTCGCCGCGGCGCTGCGCGACGTCGTCGCCCGTCATCGCGTGCTGTCGACGCGCTACCCCGACCAGCGGCCGGAGGTCCTGCCGGCCGACGGCGTGGCCGTGGTGCGCGCGGAGTCGGCCGACGACCTGTTCGCGGTCGCTGCCCATCCGTTCGACCTGACGGTCGAGGCGCCGCTGCGCGCCGCGGTGTCGAGCGATCTGGCGGTGATCAACATCCACCACATCGCGACCGACGAGTGGTCGGCCGCGCCGCTGCGCGCCGATCTCGACACCGCCTACCGGGCGCGTCTGGAAGGCCGGGCGCCGGAGTGGACGCCGTTGCCGCTGACCT
>JASGFV010000318.1:0-2951 GCA_047605365.1 Gordonia sp. (in: high G+C Gram-positive bacteria) | reverse complement strand
CCGAACCCGCTGATTAAGAGTCAGCTGCTCTGCCAATTGAGCTAATGGCGCTTGGCCTTGCGAGAAGAAACATTAACAGGCAGTTGGCCGATTAGAGAAATCGGCTGGTCAGACGCTGTTTTCGTCTCGCCCGACGCTCGGCGTCAGCTGACGATCTTGCGAATCACCAGGACCACGACGACGGTGCCCGCACCGATCAGCGAGAACTTCACGGCCGGCTGATTGACGAACGCGAGCGCCTTGCTCTTGGCGTCGGCCGCCAGCCGCTGCGGATTGGTGCGGTCGGCGAGCTGGTCGATGGTCGAGGCGAGTTCCTCGCGCGCCTGCGCGATCTCCTTCTCGATCCGCTCGGTGTCTCCCACGTGAACCTCCAGGTGTTCGAAGTCGTTTCGTTTTCTCGTCATGCCCTCGTCCGCCTTGCGGGCGGGCCCGCGCGGAAAAGAACCACGTCACGAGTGATGCTACAGACACCGCGGACGACGCCGAGGCAGGAACGCCGTCGCCGGCGCCCGTCGTGCTGTGCCGTCGATTAGGCTGGTACCCATGCCTGAAAACGGACGCCTGACAGTCGGCGACGAAGCTCCCGCTTTCACCCTCCCGGACGCCGACGGCAACCCCGTGTCGCTGTCGGACTACGCCGGCCGCAAGGTGATCGTGTACTTCTACCCGGCCGCGATGACCCCCGGCTGCACCAAGCAGGCGTGCGACTTCCGCGACAACCTGGCCGATCTCGACGGCGAGGGCATCGCGGTGATCGGCATCTCGCCGGATAGGCCGGAGAAGCTCGCGAAGTTCGTCGAACGCGATCAGCTGACCTTCCCGCTGCTGTCCGATCCGGACAAGAAGGTGCTCACCGAATGGGGCGCGTTCGGCGAGAAGAAGCTTTACGGGAAGATCGTCAACGGCGTCATCCGCTCCACGTTCCTGGTCGGCGAGGACGGCAAGATCGAGGTGGCCCAGTACAACGTGCGGGCCACCGGTCACGTCGCCAAGCTGCGCCGCGACCTGTCGATCTGAGACGTCCCGCACGCATGCGCGCGCCCGTCTCCACCGAGCCCCTGGTCCCGCGCAAGCGGCCGACCCAGGAGCGCAGCCGGCGGAAGTTCTCCGAGATCCTGGCCGCCGCGCGCGGTGAACTGATCGACGTCGGATTCGAGTCGCTGACCTGCGAGCAGATCGCGACGCGCGCCGAGGTGCCGATCGGCACGGTCTACCAGTACTTCGCGAACAAGTACGTGATCGTCTGCGAGCTGGACCGTCAGGACACCGCCGCGGTCAGCGACGAGCTCTCGTCGTTCGCCTCCGAGGTGCCGTCGCTGAAATGGCCGACCCTGCTCGAGAAGTTCCTCGACCACCTGGCCGACCTGTGGCGCGACGACCCGTCGCGCCGCGCGGTCTGGCTGGCCGTCCAGTCGACACCGGCCACCCGCGTCACGGCGTCGATCAACGAGCAGGTGCTGGCCGAGGGCGTCGCCGCGCTCCTCGATCCGCTGAGCCCCACCGTGCGGGACCGCCGCGAGATCATGGCCCGGGTGCTGGTGCACACCGCGTATTCGCTGCTGAGCTTCTCCGTCGAGGACGGGCACGACCACCAGCGGATCGTCGACGAGCTCAAACGCATGCTCGGCGGATACCTGCTGTTCGAGGAGAGCCTCGGACGATCCGCGGAGTGATCGCCGATCTCGGATGCGCGCGAGGCGGATGGTGATCGAGTAGCCCGCGACTACCGAGCTCTGACCCTCAGCCGGCCTCCTCCAGGATCGCGACGGCCGAGGCGATGTCGCCGTCGTGACTCAGCGAGATGTGAATCGTCACGTCGCGCAGGTACTTGGCGAGGTCGCCGTGCAGTCGCACGCGCGGGCGGCCCCAGTTGTCGGTGAGGATCTCGACGTCGTTGACGGCAGTCTCCGGCAGCACCGGGTTCTGCGCGAACCGGCTCACCGACCACGCCTTGATGACGGCTTCCCGGGCCGCCCAGCGGGCGGCCAGGTGCACGGCCTCGTCTCCCGGGCGGGCAGTGGCGTCGCGCCGCTCGCCCACCCGGAAGGTGTGCAGCATGGTCGAGCCCGGCTGCCCGAGCTGCTCGGCGAACTCGGGGATCGACACCACGTCGAGTCCCACTCCGATGATGCTCATCGGTAGCTGCCCTCCTCAGTCAGGCGCACGGCCGGATCCAGCAGCAGAGCCGCTTCGGCGTCGTGCTCGTTGCGCTCGGCGTCGAACCGGCGGTCCGGCGGCCGCTGGTAGGCCGGCGTCCCGCCGCACATCGTCTCCAGGAGCCGCTGCTGACCGTCGCGAAGACGCTCGGCGCTGCGAGCCCGATAGTCGGCGCGCTGCTCCTCCGGGAGCGCGGCGACGAAGGCCTCCGGGTGCACGACGGCGATCAGTCCCGACACGTGCCCGAACCCGAGGCTGGTCAGCAGGCCGGCCTTGAGCGGCAGCCTGGATCCCGCACGCAGCGGGGTCCGCGGCCACACCAGGTGCGGGTACTCGCGCATCTTCTCGTCGACGCAGTCCAGGCTGCGGTTCGGCGGGATCACGCCGTCGCGGAGCACCTGGCACAGACCGATCAATTGGAAGGCCGCGGCGCCGCCCTTGGCGTGACCGGTGAGGCTCTTCTGCGAGACGACGAACAGCGGGGCGCCGTCGGTGCGGCCGATCGCCGCAGCCAGACGCTCGTGCAGTTCGGACTCGTTCGGGTCGTTGGCACGCGTCGACGTGTCGTGCTTGGAGACGACGGCGACGTCGTCCGGGGCGACGCCCAGCTCACCGAGCGCCGACGCCAGCGGCGAAGCCTGCTGACCGCGAGCGGCGCCCAGGGCGCCCAGGCCGGGAGCCGGGATCGAAGTGTGCACGCCGTCGCCGAAGCTCTGCGCCCACGCCACCACGCCCAGCACCGGCAGACCCATCTGCGCGGCGACGTCGCCGCGGGCCAGCAGCACCGTGCCGCC
>JASGFV010000317.1:0-2954 GCA_047605365.1 Gordonia sp. (in: high G+C Gram-positive bacteria) | reverse complement strand
CTCCCAGATGAGAAAGCATTCCTGCAAATTTTTCCAATACAACGGCCGTCCAGATCGGAGCCGGTGAGCTGCTCGGGCGAAGTGTACTGCACCGAGCCGACGGTGAGGTTGGCCGCGGTGATCCGTGACTCGTTGCCCACCGTCCGCGCGATGCCGAAGTCGGTGAGATACACCTTGCGCCGCGGCGCCTCGGTGGAGTCGATGAGGATGTTGGCCGGTTTGACGTCCCGGTGCAGCAGGCCCTTGGTGTACGAGTAGTCGAGCGCATCGGCGACGGCGGCGATCACGTCGGCGGCGTCGTTCGGCGCCATCGGCCCGTACTGCTTGATGAGCGCCTCGGCGTCGGCCCCGGGGATGTACTTCATGGAGATCCAGAGCTGGCCCTGGTCTTCGCCGCGGTCGTAGACGCTGACCACGTTCGGGTGATCGAGCTGGCATGCGAGGTCGGCCTCGCGGATGAACCGCTTGCGGTACATCGGATCGCCGGTCAGTTCGGCGGGCAGGACCTTCAGGGCGTCTTCGCGCGGCAGCCGGGGGTGCTGGGCGAGATACACCTCTCCCATCCCTCCGGCCCCGAGAAGCCGGGTGATCCGGTAGTTGGCGAAGTGCTGGCCGACGCTGAGCATGGGGCAACCCTATCCAGGCGGGCCCCGGCAGGTGTACACGTGTACGACGATGGACCGACTGTGCGGGTCGCTCGCCGAGGCTGAGCGTGGTCTTGGAGTCGGCTGATAACGGCGCAGAGACGCCGAAATTTGCCTACGCTTTGGTCAACGACGTGGTGGTCGACGCAGGCGCACCCGACGGCCGCACGAAGGGCGCGATGACGACGATCAACACGGTGACCGGGCCGGTTCCGGCGAGTGCATTGGGACGGGTGCTCGTCAACGAACAGGTGTTCTCGGTGAACGAGGACTTCCGGATCAACTATCTGCCGGAGTGGGACGACGACGCGGAGGTCGCGCGCGCGGTGCACCTGCTCGACGAACTCAAAGAGTCCGGCATCGACACTCTGGTGGACGTCTCGGTTCTGGGCCTCGGGCGCAACATCGAGCGGGTGAAGCGGGTCGCCGAGCAGACCGAGTTGAAGATCATCGCTTCCACGGGGCTCTTCACCTACAACGATCTGCCCTACCAGTTCCACTACACGGGGCCGGGACTCGGTTTCAACGTGCCCGAGCCGATGGCAGATCTGTTCATCCGGGATCTCACCGTCGGCATCGCGAACACCGGGGTGAAGGCCACGATGCTGGTGTGCGTGATCGAGGCCGAGGGACTGACCGACGGCGTCGAACGAGTGATGCGCGCGGTGGGCATGGCCGGCGTCGCGACCGGCGCGCCGATCATGGTCCACACCAATCCGCACACCCAGTCGGGTCTGATCGCTCAGCGGGTGCTGGCCGAAGAGGGCGTCGACCTGTCCAACGTGCTGCTCTCGCATTCCGGTGACACCGCCGACGTCGACTATCTGATGCGCGCCGCCGACGCGGGGTCGGTCCTGGGCATGGACCGCTTCGGTCTGGACGTGCTGCTCCCCCACGACGATCGCGTCGCGACCGTCGTCGAACTCGCCGAACGGGGCTATGCCGATCGGATGGCCTTGTCGCAGGGGGCGTCCTCGTTCAGCGACTGGTTCGACCCGGGCAAGCGTGCCGAGGTGGTGCCGGACTGGACGTACTTCGAGGTGAGCCGTCGGGTGGTGCCCGAGCTGCTGTCGCACGGAGTCAGTGAGCACGACGTCGACCTCATGCTCCGCGGCGTTCCGCAGCGGTTCCTGTCGGGCAGGAGCGCCGATCAGGGACTTGTGACCCCGATTTCCGCGAATACTGGACTCAATCCAGATTAGTCGGCATGATGGGGGTCATGAACGAGGCCGGCATGCACGACGCACTGCGCGGAGCCGGGCTGCGCGTCACCCGTCCGCGTCTGGCGGTGTTCGCCGCGGTGGCCGAGCATCCGCACGCCGTCACCGAGACGATCCTCGACCAGGTCCGCACTGAACTCCCCGACGTCTCGCGACAGGCCGTGTACGACGTCCTGCGCGCACTGAGCGAGTCCGGACTGGTGCGGCGCATTCAGCCGTCCGGTCACGCCGCGCGCTACGAGACCCGGATCGCCGACAACCACCATCACGTCGTCTGCCGCTCTTGCGGAGACGTGCGCGACGTCGACTGCGCCGTCGGCGCCGCCCCGTGCCTGGAAGCGGCCACCACCCACGGGTTCGTCATCGACGAGGCCGAGGTCGTCTATTGGGGCCTCTGCCCCGACTGCGCCGCCAGAGACTCCCCGGAACCGCCGGGGTGACGTCCGGCGGATTCTCCAGCCGCGACGTCGAGCCGTTCATATCAGCGCCCTTCACATCAGCCCACCCCGGACCGAGTGCATCTCGGCCGATTCGAAAGGAAGTCCCCGTGACCGACGAACAGCCCCTCGCCGAAGTCGATGAACAGCCTCCCACCGGGTGCCCCGTGCGCGGTTCGATGCGTCTGCCCTCCGAGGGCGGCGGCAACCGCGACTGGTGGCCCAACCAGCTCAACCTGAAACTCCTCGCCGAGACGCCCGCCGACAACGACCCTTACGCCGGTGAGGACTTCGACTACGGCAGCGAGTTCGAGACGCTCGACCTGTCCGAGGTCAAAGCCGACATCGCGGCGGTCATGCACGACTCCAAGTCGTGGTGGCCCGCCGACTACGGCCACTACGGACCGTTCTTCATCCGCATGGCCTGGCACGCCGCCGGCACCTACCGCATCGGCGACGGTCGCGGCGGAGCCGGCCACGGCATGCAGCGTTTCGCACCGCTGAACAGCTGGCCCGACAACGTGAGCCTGGACAAGGCCCGTCGTCTGCTGTGGCCGGTCAAGAAGAAGTACGGCCGCAAACTGTCGTGGGCCGACCTGATCGTGCTGGCCGGCAACGCCGCCCTGGAGGACATGGGCTTCGAAACGTTCGGC
>JASGFV010000316.1:0-3013 GCA_047605365.1 Gordonia sp. (in: high G+C Gram-positive bacteria) | reverse complement strand
GTCGAACTTCCTGCTGTGGCAGTCGGCCTACGCCGAGTTCGTCTTCCAGGAGAAGTTGTTCCCCGACTTCGACCGTCGCGACCTGTGGGCGGCCTGCCTCGAGTACGCCGAGCGCGACCGGCGGTTCGGCGGCGTCAAGTGAGCGAGCTCAAGCGACTCTCCGGCCTGTTGGCCGAGCTCGGCTCGGTCGAGGAGGCCGACGACGAGTCGGTGCTGGTGCACGTCGGCACCACGCGCGTCTCGGTCCGCGTGTTGCAGTTGGCCGAGGGGCTGCAGGTCGTGTCGGTGACGCAGCTGGTCGGGCGCAAGGTGACCAACGACGACCGTCTGCGCGACCTGCTGGAGGATCGCGGCGCGAACATCAGTTTCGGCACGCTGCGCCGCGCGCAGCCGGCCGAACGGCACACCGACGTGTTGCTGTCCTACGCGTTCCCGCTCGGCGAGATCGACGACATCCCGCTGCTCACCGTCCTGCACCTGGTGCTCTCGGGTGGGTCGGCGCTGGCCGACGATCTGGACTAGCGCTGGCAGTCCGCGCAGGTGCCGAAGATCTCGACGGTGTGACTGATGTCGGCGAAGTCGTGCGCGGCCGCGACCTTCTTCGCCCACGCCTCGACCTCGTCGGCGTGGATCTCCACCGTCGTCCCGCACGCGCGGCACACCAGGTGATGGTGGTGCGACGACGAGCAGTGTCGGTAGCGGGTCTCGCCCGAGCCGTCCCACAGCGCGTCGATGATGCCGGAGGCGGCCAGCGCCTGGAGGTTGCGGTAGACCGTCGTCAGGCCGATCGATTCGCCGCGGTCGACCAGTTCGTCGTGGATCTGCTGGGCCGAGCGGAAGTCGCCCGAGGTCGACAACACGTCGGCGATGGCCGCGCGCTGGCGGGTGTTCCGCTGCCCGGTGACCGGGGGAGTGCCGTGGTCGCTCACCGGTGTGCCGTCGGAACCGGTCGGGGACGCGGACGCTGAGCGGGAGCGGGCGCCGGGGTGCGCTCGCACGTCTCGTCGATGCGCTCGCAAGCGTGGACGATGGCGTCGGTGACGATGTGCGCGACGTGGTCGTCGACGAGGGCGTACTCGACCTCGCGGCCGCGGCGACGGCCCTCGACGAGTTCCAGGTCGCGCAAGACGCGCAGGTGCTGGCTGACCTGCGGCTGGTTCAGTTTGAGCTCGTCGACGAGCTGATGGACGCAGCGCGGCGCATCGGCCAGGAGCATCACGATGGCGATGCGGGCCGGCGCGGCGAGTGCGCGCAGCAGGTCACTGGCGGCGTCGAGCGCGGCGTTGTCCGTGCGGACGTTGGCGCGGTCGTGGGGCTGGCTGCTCATGCTGGTCTCCTCCGGAGTGCAACAAAACAATCTTATCGGAAGCTGTTTTCATTTGGCCGGACCGTGGCGCGATACACACTGGGTGTGAACGCGAGCACCGCCGCGAAATCCTTGGTCAGGTGCGCGTGATCGCTGTAGCCGAGGTCGGCGGCAATGGCGGACAGATCGGCGTGCGGGTCGTCGCGAATGAGCTGCGCCGCCTCCTGCAGTCGCCGTCGCCGGATCATCGCCGCCGGGGAGAGGCCGACATAGCGGCGCGCGAGCCGTTGCAGTGTTCGCTGAGAGACACACAGGGCGGCGGCGGCATCGGCCAGGCGCAGCACCGACGAGTCGGTCATCAGCAGCTCGGCCATCGCACCCGCCAGACGGGCGTCGGGAGTTGGCTCGCCGACCCGCTCGACGAGCCAGTCGCTGAAGACTTCGACGGCCGCCGCGTGCCGCGCGGAGGCTGCGGAGCCGACCATCGCCGCGCACACGGCGGCGTGCAGGTCGGGGGCGTCAACCGGCGTGTACGAATCACGGTGCGCTCCGGGATCGTCGGTGAGGGCGGCGACGGCGGCCGGTCGCAACAGGGTGCCAACCGCCCACCCGGTGCCGCTCAGGTCGCGGTGAGAGATGCGCGTCGTCGGTCCGGACAGCACGACACCGTCGGGCTCGACGACGAGGTTCGACGCCGGGAACGACACGACTTCTTGCCGCGAGGACCGCCCGGGCGCGATGTCCCACTCGGGGATCCAGAACCAAACTACGAGCTCGGCGGCGCGCGGCGGCGGCCCGAGGCGGGTGAACGTCGGCAACCGGGCCGGATAGAGGACGCCGCGCGAGGGATCGACCACGGGTCCAGGATAGGCGCTTGAACGTGGCCGAAGCTGTCGCGAATCTACAAGCGGCAGCAGGCGTCGGGTTCCTAGCGTTGGTCCCATGAACGAATCGATTTCGGCAGCAAATGGTCGCCACACAACCGACGGAACCCCGCACGGGTTCACGACTCTGACCCCGTTCCTGGCGATCCGCAACGCGAAGGGCGCCATCGACTTCTACCGCGACGTCTTCGGCGCGACGGTGCTCGGCGTGACCGAGTCCGACGAGGTCGTCCACCACGCGGAACTGGACTTCGGCAACGGGCACCTGCAATTGGGCGAACCGGTGGCCGACTACCACCTTGTTCCACCGCCCGAAGGGGAGGACGATTGCTACTCAATCGGCTTCTACTGCCCCGATGCCGACGCCCTTACCGCGCGCGCCGTGGCGGCCGGCGCGACGATTCGTGAAGCCCCGTCGACCTTCGTGTCGGGTGATCGGTTCGCCAGCATCCGGGACCCGTTCGGCGTCCGCTGGTCGATCATGACGCGCGTCGAGGACCTCTCGCCGGAGGAGAGTGACGCACGAGTCGCCGAGTGGGCGGCCGGCCTCGGCGGCGCATAGCGGGGGCGCGGCGGGTACCGCGGCGGCTACGACTAGGCTGAGAGGCCAGTCCAGACCCGCTATTCCCCAGCTGACCAGGAGAAGTGCTACCCGTGGCCGAGCAGTCCAACGTTGAAGCCGTCGTCAACCTCGCCAAGCGGCGCGGCCTGGTGTTCCCCTGCGGTGAGATCTACGGCGGCACGCGCTCGGCGTGGGATTACGGCCCGCTCGGCGTCGAGCTGAAGAACAACATCAAGGACCAGTGGTGGCGCTCGATGGTCA
>JASGFV010000315.1:0-3060 GCA_047605365.1 Gordonia sp. (in: high G+C Gram-positive bacteria) | reverse complement strand
GCCGGCGCGGCGTCGCCGAGTCGCTGCGCGAGCGCTGCGGTGATCGGGAGCGGTCGGGCTGTGCGCGCCCGCCGCGCCCGGGAAGAGTGCCAGTGCGGGTCATAGTGGACCATCCTCCCTTCGGTCAGCGGTTCGGTGTGGCATTGCGGTTCGGCGTGGCGGGGCTTGAGGGCAGAACATTGGGCGCGGGACTCTGGTCGGCGCCGGCGTCACCGGCTCCCGGGGCCGCCGGAGCAGCCGATGTGACGGTCGGGCTCGGCCGCGCTCCGCCGTTGAGGCCGGTGGAGTCGTCGACCTTCTTGGCGTCGATCGCGTCGGTCGGGTCCGGAGCCGGGTTGATGGAGTTCAGCTCCTTGCCGTCGGCCGGCGCGGGATCGCCCTTCATCGTGGCTTTACCGTCCGCGCCCACCGCGATCTGGACGGCGCCCGATGCGGGGACCATGCCGTACTTGGCGGCCTTGTCCCCGAGGTCGGGTGCGGCGTCACCTGCGTCGGCGATCTTCTTCAACTCGTCACGCCGATCGATGAGCTGCTGGTTCTGCGTGCGGACGTCTTCGAGACCGTAGGAGTCCTGCGCCGACTTGGTCGACAGGTACAGGGTCAGGCTGAGCGCGCCGAGCACCAGCATCACGATCGGGATGATGAACGGGATCCGACGGATGCGGGCGAGCAGACTCTCTTCGGCCGTCGCCGCGGGGTCGTAGCCGACGCGCTGGCTGCGCCGATCCAGCGCACGCTGCGCAGTCCGCGAGCGGGTGACCCGGCCCGCGGGCTCCTTGGTGCGCGAAGTCCGGGTGCCGGACGCGCCCGGGGAACCGGTCGACGACGGTCGCTGGCGAGTACCGGACCCGCTGGTCCGGCGGTCGTCGAGCAGAGTCATCGCTGGTTCCTTTCCGCTGTCTTCCTGCTGGCGTTCTTGTCTCGTGCCGGGGCCGGGCCGGGTGCGATCCGCTCGATGGCGCGGATGCGCACCGGAGCCGACCTCGGGTTGGCCTGGCGCTGGGCCTCGTCGGCCTGTTCGGCGCCGCGGGTCACCAGGGCGAATCGCGCGGCGGTACCGGGAAGGTCGACCGGCAGACCGGCCGGCGTGGTGTTGCGGACCTCCAGCGCGAAGTCGCGCTTGACGATCCGGTCTTCCAGCGACTGGTAGCTCATGACCGCCAGGCGACCGCCCACCGCGAGGAGGTCCAGCGACGCCGGAATCACTCCGCGCAACGAGTCGAGCTCGTGATTCACTTCGATCCGCAGCGCCTGGAAGGTCCGCTTGGCGGGATGTCCCCCGGTACGCCGGGTGGCCGCCGGAATGGTGTCGTAGAGGAGTTCGACGAGCCGCCCGCTGGTGGTGAACGGCTCGACGGCCCGCTCCCGCAGCACCGCCGAGGCGATCTTGCCCGCGAACCGTTCCTCGCCGTATTCGCTGAGGACCCGGGCGAGAGCGCCGTGGTCGTAGGTGTTGAGCACGTCTGCCGCGGTCAGCGGATCGTCGGCGTTCATCCGCATGTCCAGGGGCGCGTCCACCGCGTAGGCGAATCCGCGTTCGGCCTGATCCAGCTGCATCGAGGACACGCCCAGGTCCAGCAGCACGCCGTCGACCTCGGTCAGGCCCTCCGCCTCGGCGACGTCGCCGATCTCGTCGTAGCGGGCGTGGTGGCCGGCGAAACGCCCGCCGAAGGGGGCCAGTCGCGCCCCGGCCGCGGCAAGGGCGTCGTGGTCGCGGTCGATGCCGTGCACCACCAGGCCCTGCAGCCGGGTCAGAAAGTATTCGGTGTGTCCGCCGGCGCCGAGCGTCCCGTCGATCAGGACGGCTCCGCTGCCGTCCGGAGACTGCCTGGTCAGCGCGGGAGCGAGGAGTTCGTACATCCGCTCGACCATCACCGGGACGTGGCCGTGTGCGCTGTCGGTGGACATAACCTCACCCCTGCCGATGGTGTTGAAAGAGCGTCGGCCGGAAAGGCGGCCCTTGCGAAAGAAGACGGAACTGCGGTGAGGCGGGGTCCCCGCCCGATGTGCACCTGGCGTTGGGGAAGTACGTCAGGGGCTCGTCGGGCCGAGGCCTCGTCTCACCGCAGCAGTTGAATTCTTCTTGAGTTGGTGTCGTCTACAAGACCGCGTCGAGCGAGGCCGATCCGGCGTTCGCATACGCTTCCTCGTACTGGTTCTGGTAGGCCTTCCACTGCTCGGCGTCCCAGATCTCCAGGTGGTCGTACTGCCCCAGGACCACACATTCCTTGGTCAACTTCGCATAGCTGCGGAAGTCGGCCGAGAGGTTGATGCGCCCCTGTCCGTCGAGTCGCTGTTCGTCGGCGCCGGCAAACATGTACCGGACGAACGCTCGCGCTTCGGGATCGTTGCGCGACGCCTGAACGGCCTTGTCGGCGATGACGTCGAACTCCTCGACGCGATACACCGAGAGGCTGAAATCCTGGCCGCGTGTGACCATGACCCCTCCTGACAGTGCGTCGCGAAACTTCGCGGGCAACGTGAGCCGCCCTTTGTCATCGAGCTTGGGCGTGTAGGTGCCGACGAAGCGTGCCACGTCGTCACCTCCTCACCCCTACCGGGCCGGCGATTTCCGGTGATCTCCTGCCCAGTGACGACCACATTACCCCACTTTCCACCACTTCGCCCCCATCTACCCCTCCATATCCCCCACCAGCTCACATCTATGCAGGTCAGAGAGTGGGGGAAGATCGAGGGAAGCACGACAGGCAAGCAGCATCCGGCGTGTCGGATGGGATCAAAGTGGCGCAAGTGCTTGAAAATCACCCGCTCAGACCCTCCAGAACTGCCCGTGGGGTGAAGTGGGGCCCACGGGTGGGGCCGAGTGGGGACGCGATGTGGGGCCGAGTGGGGATTCAGGGACGGAGGCACCGGACAGCACCCGACGAGACGGTCAGCGCGGCCCCACACGCGTCAGTCGCCGAACACACTCATCAACGACGACGAGGGCCGCGAGCAGAATGCTCGCGGCCCTCGCCGAGGAAACTTCGTCACGGGTCGTTCAGCTGAACGACGACCCGCCTGTCTAATGAGCACAGAACCGCGGCCCGAGAGCGCTGG
>JASGFV010000314.1:0-3069 GCA_047605365.1 Gordonia sp. (in: high G+C Gram-positive bacteria) | reverse complement strand
GTCAGCCTCAAGCACAACCTCCTCGGCGACTTCCTCGATCCGGAGGAGCTGATGTCGGCCGTCTATGGCCTGGCATTCGTGGCCGATGACGTCGACGACGAGTTGAAGGCCAAGTTCGGCGGACTTCGCTTCCATGAGGACGAGGACGAGGCGCCGAGCGGGTCGGACGATTCGAAGGCCGAGGACGCCGAGGGTGAAGCGGAAGCTGCTGCCGATGACGACGTTGAGGACGGCGACGCCGAGTAGTCGCCGCTACGTCCCGCGCACCGGGGCGCCCAGGATCTGCGACGCCCGGTAGACGTGCCCTTCGACCGTTCGCACGGAGACGACGAGACGCTCGGCGATCTCCTTGTTCGACAATCCCTTCGCGGCCAGCCGGACGATTTCGCGCTGACGGTCGGTGAGCCCGTCGTCGTCGACGGCCGCGGCCATCGCCGGGGTCTGGGCGCCGGTCCGTGCGGCCAGTGCGCGCATGCGCTCAGCAGCGGTGAGTGCGGAGCCCGATCTGCCCTCGCGCCGATAGGCCGCGGCGGCCTGGGCGGCGGCGTCCGCGGCACCGACGAGGTCGCCGTAGCGCTCGTACTCCTCGCTTGCCGCCATCAGCGCGGCGGCGTCGCCGGCGGCCAGCGCGGCAGCGTGGACCGCGGCCGTCTGCGCCCTCGGCAGATGGGGCAGCTGCCGGGCAAGCGCGGCCATCCGCTCGGCGACACACGCCGACCCGAACCGCGCGGCCGTCTGCAGGCAGTAGACCTCGTACGCCGCTTGGGTGGCCTTCTTCGCGATGGCGGCCGCATCGAGGGCCTCGGTGATCGCCGCTGACGTCGCACCGTCGAGCGCGTCCGCCCAGGCGGCGATGGCCTGCCACTGCGGACGCATCGACGCGTACCCGTCGTGCTCGCCGGTGCTGAGCCGTTCCAGCAGCTCGCCGAGGCGCTCACGGTCGCCGACCTGTGCCGCGACCTCGGCGCGCTCGAGGGCGAAGCTGAACCACATCTCCGGCCCGGCGTCGACCTCGTCAAAGGTGGCGAGTGCATCGTCGAGCAGCGCTCCCGCCGTCTCGAGTTCGCCGCGCGCGCTCGCGGCGACGCCCGCAAAGCCGGTCAACCAACCGGTCACCGCGCCCGGCTGCGGCGGCACCTGCGTCTGGACGGAGTGCCAGACCTGCTGCACGCGCTCGGGGTCGCCGGCCAGCTTCAGTCCGCGCAGGTGCGGCAGGGCCAGCGTCAACCGCCAGTAGGCGATGAGCGCCGACGTCTCGGCGAGCACGGCGCCGCGCCGCACGGCGTCCTCGAGTTCGGGCAGCCGACCCGTCTCGGCCAGCGCGGTCAACTCTGCCCAGTCGACGGTGATGCGGGCCTGTTCGCTCTGCGGCGCGGTCGAGTGGAACTCCGCGATGACCTTCAGCGCCTCGTCCGGTTTGCCGTCGGCGGTGAGCAGCATGCCGTCGGCGGCGAGGGCCGCGGTTCCGGCATCTGCGGATCGCGCCCGCTGCACGATCGCTGCCGCACCGTCGGCGTCGTTGCGGGTCCACAGACGCGTATAGGCCTCCAACACCAGCAGCGATTCCCACTGGGCCGGGCTCAGTTTGGCGACGTCGATGCGCGCGTACATGTCCTCCGCGCCGTCGGCGTCACCGAGCACGGTCATGGCGTGCGCGGCGGTCAGCTGCGCGCTCGGCAGTTGCTCGCCCGGACCGACCTGCGTGGCCAGCTCGATCGCCAGCGGCAGCGCGGCCAGTCCCATCGCGGCGACCGCTCCGTCGCCGAGCACCTCGTCGCGAACGGGCGTCGCGTCGGCGCGGGCGGCCAGGACGGCCCGCTTCACGCGGTCCTGGACGTCGGGGCGCTTGACGTTGCCGAGCGCTTCGACGAGTCGGGTCCGCAGGCGCCGCTGTCGTGACTCGGAGAGCCTCGCCAGGCGGACTTCGCCGTACAGCGGGTGCGTCAGCCACGCGTCGGCATCGCCGGTCGTGCGGCGCTGGGCGTCGAGGGTGACGACGTGGGCGGCTTCGGCGGCTTCCAGGGCTTCGGGACTCGTCAGGTCGGCGACGACGGACAGCGGCACCGGTTCGGCGAGCGCTACGACGTCGAGCACGTCGAGGATGTCGTCGGGCAGGTCGCGCAGCCGGGCGTCGATCACGCCGACGAGCGTCGGTGGCAGCTCACCGCCGCCGCCCGCGAGCCGGCAGGCGGCTGCCGCGGGGTCGGCGAGCAAGGACGTGACGAAGAGCGGATTGCCCTCGGTGAGGCGCCAGAGTTCGGCGAGTCCTTGGTCGCCGAGGTCGTCGTCGAGAAGGTCGCGCGAGAGCTCCTCGACCGATTCGCGGGACAGGGGAGCGAGGTCGACGCGGGTCAGGCCGTCGACGCGGAGCAGTGGTGTCAGCTCCGGGCTGAGGGGCTCCTCCGACCGCCAGATCAGGACGACGTGCACCGCGTCCGAGAGCGCAAGGGCCTGCGTGACGACGATGGACAGCGGATCGAGGGCCTGCACGTCGTCGACGACGACCACCGCCTCGCCGGGCGGCGACGACATCGCACCGATGAGCTGACCGATGCGGAGGGCGGGATCGACCTCGTCGCCGCTGATGTATTCGGCGTACGCGCCAAGCGGAACCGTGCCCGCCGAGATGCTGCCGCGGACCCAGCGGGTGTTGGCGAGGGCGGCGGTGGCCTCGGCGACCAGGCGGGTCTTGCCGATGCCGGCGGGTCCGGACACCACGACGGTGCGGACCCCCTCATCAAGTCCGCTCTGCACCTGGGCGACCTCGCTCGCCCTCCCCACCAGGGGCCATCGCGAAGGCATTGAATGGACAGTAAGTCTGATTGCCGGACGCCGCGGGAGGTCCGCTCGACAAGCCCTGCGACAATGGCACCGTGATCCGCATCTTCGGCCTGTCAGTGGCTGTGACCCTCGCAGCGCTCGTCGCGGCCTACCTGTACGGCGGAACCTCGCAGATGGGTGCGGCCCGCGCGCTGTTCCTCGTCGTCGTCCTGGGCATCCTCGAAGTCTCGCTCTCCTTCGACAACGCGGTCATCAACGCCTCGATCCTGCGCAAGATGAGCCTGTTCT
>JASGFV010000313.1:0-3084 GCA_047605365.1 Gordonia sp. (in: high G+C Gram-positive bacteria) | reverse complement strand
CGCCGGCGCGGCCCGCGAGCGCGGCGAACGCCGCGCCGTCGCCGATCCGGGCGATCGCGTGCCCGCCCGCCTGCCTGGTCAGCGAGGCCCGCGTGCTGTGGATCAGCGATACGAGTTCATGGGCGTCTCGGCCGGCGTCGTCATGCAGAACCGCGAGTCGTCGTCGCGCCCGGGCCACCTGTCCGGCGGCCCCGATCTCTACGACGTCCCACCACGTCTCGACGTGCTCCACGAAAGGTGATCCTCCACTCAGTCCGGATTGATTTTCTGGAAACAGACATCGACGAATCGGCGTCGCAAGTTTCCGTTCAATTAACTCCGAATATCCCCCTCGTTGCGTTGTTTCAGCAAATCCCCAGGACCCGCACCCACCGTTAACCGAGGGTAAAAAACACCTCCTGAGATGCGCCTACAGGCGGTTTGACTTAGGGTTTTTCCGCCCCCTAGTGTTCCGCTCAGGAACAGGTGAATACCTGATCACCACCGATCACGAGGAGCGAAATCCATGGCTGCCACGCTCGAGAATCTTCCCGGTCCGAACGCCGACTTCTGGGACTGGCAGCGCCTGGGCGAGTGCCGGGGCCTGGACTCGTCGGTGTTCTTCCACCCCGAAGGCGAACGGGGCCACGCCCGGCTGCAGCGCGAGCGTCGCGCCAAGCAGGTCTGCGCCGGCTGCCCGGTCCTGATCCAGTGCCGGACCCACGCTCTCGAAGTGGACGAGCCGTACGGCATCTGGGGCGGCCTGTCCGAGCACGACCGCAACGAGATCCGCCGGCGTCAGCCCGTACGCCGTCGCCTCGCTTCCTGAACCGCACCAACACTGCAGCCCCGGCCGATTCGGCCGGGGCTGCAGTGTTTGTTTGCCTCACCCTCTCCGCCAGAGGCGGATCGAGCGGAACAGGTCGATCGGTGTCAGCTGACGACGGCCAGGATGTCGCGAGCCGAGAGGATCAGGTAGTCCACACCGTCGTACGAGATCTCGGTGCCGCCGTACTTCGAGTACACGACGACGTCGCCCTCGTTGACGTCGACCGGGATGCGGTTGCCCTGCTCGGTGACGCGGCCGGCGCCGACGGCGATGACCTTGCCCTCCTGGGGCTTCTCCTTGGCGGAGTCCGGGATGACCAGGCCGGACGCAGTGGTGGTCTCTGCCTCTACCGGCTGGACCAGGATCTTGTCCTCAAGCGGCTTGATGTTCGCCACGATGTCAGTCCTTCTCATTTCACTCGCTGATGAACGATTGCGGTTCTCGAACTCCGATGCCGCGTCGTCGCGGGTGCCGCGGCGGTGGACCAGAACCGATTAGCACTCTACCTTCCCGAGTGCCAGCCTTTCAAGAGTTCCGCTCAGAGCTTGCTGACCTGCACCGACATGCCGGGGTCGGTGGCCACCGTCAACGGCGACGGCGCTGCTCCCCCGCCGACGACGTGGGCGCCGAGCGTCGCGACCATCGCACCGTTGTCAGTGCACAGCCGCGGCTTGGGCACCCGCAGCTGCACACCCGCGGCCTCGGCGCGCTCCGCGGCCAGCGACCGGATGCGCGAATTGGCCGTCGCTCCACCGCCCAGCACCAGCGTATCGACGTCGCGCCGCTGCACGGCGCGCATCGCCTTGGCGGTGAGCACGTCGGCGACGGCCTCCTGGAACGACGCCGCGACGTCCGGGACGCTCACCTCGCGTCCGGCACGCACTTGCCCCTCGACGTAGCGTGCGACCGCGGTCTTCAGTCCGCTGAACGAGAAGTCGAACTCGGCGTCGCGCGGCCCGGTCAGGCCGCGCGGGAACGCGATGGCCTCGGGGTCGCCGCCGGCCGCGGCGGCGTCGAGCGCCGGGCCTCCCGGGTAGCCGAGGTCCAGCAGCCGGGCGACCTTGTCGAAGGCCTCGCCCGCCGCGTCGTCGATGGTGGTGCCGAGTTCAGCGATCGGGCGCGACAGGTCGTCGACGCCGAGCAGGTGCGTGTGTCCGCCGGAGACCAGCAGCGCCACCGCCGACGGCATCGGCCCGTGCTCCAGGGTGTCGACGGCGACGTGGCCGCCGAGGTGGTTCACCGCGTACAGCGGAACGTCCCAGGCCAGCGCGTACGCCTTGGCCGCGGCGACGCCGACCAGCAGGGCTCCGGCGAGTCCCGGTCCGATGGTCACCGCGATAGCGTCGGGCCGGTCGATGCCGGCCGTCTCCCGGGCGCGCTGCATGGTCGGCACGATCGCCTCCAGGTGCGCGCGCGAGGCCACCTCGGGCACCACGCCGCCGTAGCGGGCGTGCTGGTCGACGCTGGAGGCCACCTCGTCGGCCAGCAGCGTCGCGGCTTCCCCGTCCCACGACACGATGCCGACGCCGGTCTCGTCGCACGAGCTCTCGATCCCCATCACGATCACGGTTGTTCGTCGCTCCCTGCGTGCTGTGTCACGGCCTCGCGCACCATGGTGTACGCGTCCGCACCGGATGGCTGATAGTAATTTCGGCGGGTTCCCACCACGACGAACCCGGCGCCCTCGTACAGGGCGACGGCCCCGCGGTTGTCGGTGCGCACTTCCAGAAATACCGGGGCGGCGACGCCGTCGGCAACAGCGAGCATGGCGTGCAGCAGGCGCCGGCCCAGTCCGCGATGCCGGAACCGCGGGTCGACGGCGATCGTATGGATCTCGCACTCGTGATCGCCCGCCGGGCCCAGCACGCTGATGCCCGCGTAGCCGACGACCGGACCGCCGACGCGCTCGCGCCCGGCGAAGTAGTGGTTGTGCGACGCGGACAGTTCACTGACGAATCCCTGCAGCGGCCACGGCGAGTCACCGGCGAACAGCTCGGCTTCGAGTTCGGCGCAACGGGGCAGGTCGAGCGGAGTGAGCGCGTCGACGACGAGTGCGGACACCGGCGTCACAGCAGCGACTTGCGTCGCTGATCCTTCAGTTCGACGGCGTCCGGGCGACGCAGATACAGCGGGGTGAGGGCCTCGGGCGCGGAGCCCGCGAGGATGCCGGCGGAGGCGACGGCCACCAGCGACGCCGGGTCCGGCGAGGTCACCGGCGAGACGTCGCCGCCGAACCGGTCGGAGAAGCCGGGCGTGCCGGCCGCTGTCCCGGCGAA
>JASGFV010000312.1:0-3085 GCA_047605365.1 Gordonia sp. (in: high G+C Gram-positive bacteria) | reverse complement strand
TGCTGCTCGACCGCGGTGATCCGGCCGACCGGCATGCCGAGCACGGCGACGTCGTTGCCGTTGTAGAGGCCGGCGACACTGTCGAAGTACGCCGTGTACGTCTTGGCCTGTCCGGTCGCGACCCGCCAGCTCTCCGGAACCAGCGAGCAACCGGTGAGCACGACCGTCAGGATGATGCCCAGCGCCACGACGCCGAGCACCACGCGCGACGTCGAACGCTTCTTGCGGGATCGCGTCCCCGGTGTCGTATTCACAGTCAGCATCCGTCCACCACCCGTGCCGCGCACAGCCAGTTGTCGGGGAACAGGCCCCACGGCAGATAGCCGTTGGCGTACGGTCCGTCACCGGTCAGGTTGGTGATCGAACGCGCGGTGACCGGCAGGATGTCGAGCATCTTGCGCAGGTTGTCGCGGTTCTTCTCCAGGCCCTGGGAGATGGTGTTCAGGTTGGCCATCACCGGTGCGAACTGATTCTGGTTCTCGGCCGCAAGGGCCTTGGACTGCGTCATCAGCGTCGCGATGCCGTCCAGCAGCCGGGTCACCAGCCGCTCACGCGCGGTGATCTTTCCGGCGAGCTGGGCGCCCTGGCCGACGATGATCGACAGCTGAGTCTGACTTGCGTCGACCTGCTTGGTGACCGACTCGGTGTCCTTCAGCAGCTGGGTGATCTGATCGCGACGGTTGTTGATGACCGCCGACATGTCGGTCAGCGCCTCGAGGGTCGGCCGGGCGACGGCGGGGGCGCCCGCAAGCTGGCTGTTCAGTTCCTTGAGGCTCTTGGCGAGCTGCTCGTTGTCGATGCCGGCCAGGATCGGGGTGCCCGCCTCCAGCGTCTGCTGCAAGTCGTAGGGCACCGTGGTCTTGGTGATGTGCGCATCCTTGATCGGGTCCTTCGCGTCGCCGACGCTGACGTCGACGAACCGCTGACCCAGCAGCGTCGACATCTTGATCTCCGCCGAGCCGTCGCTGGTGACGTTCACGTCGCGGTCGACTCGCATCTCGACGTGCACGTGATCGCCGTCGAGCTTGGTCTCGCTGACCTCGCCGACGTCGATGCCGGCGACGCGGACCTTGTCGCCCGGACGCAGGCCGCCGGCCTGCGCGAAGTCGGCGGTGTAGGTCTTCTTGCCGATGCCGGCCTCGCTGATGCCGACCACGCCCACCACGAGCACGATCAAGACCACGGTGCCGATCAGGCCGTACCAGACGCGACGGTTCTTGTTCCAGGAGCGCGTGATTCGATTCGTCATCGGCACACCACCGAGTGCGCGGAGCCGCCGATCTTGTTGATCAGTCCCGGCGGCAACAGCACGTTGCCGATCGAGATGTCGAGGTCACAGGCGTAGATGTTCAAGTAGGCACCCTGACTCATCACCATCGGGAAGTGGACGAGGAACTCCGGCAGCACCTTGGCGCCGGCGTCGAGCTTGGAGCCCGCTGCGATCAGCTGGCTGGTCGCGGTGCGGGCGTTGGCGCCCGCCGAACGCAGGTCCGCACGACTCCGCGCGAGCACGTCGCCGAAGCCCTGCGCGGTGCGGCCGATCTGGTCGACGGCCTTGCCGAACGCCGGCGAGTTGCTGTTGAGCCCCTCCACCAGCTTCGACGTGCTGTCGAGCAGCGTCTTGACCTGATCGCCCTGCGAGGCCAGTTCACGCATGACCTGCGACAGGCTGGTGATGATCTCGCCGAGCACCTGGTCGCGGTTGGCCATGTCGCGGGCCACCTGGCCGACCTGGGCCACCGTGTTCGACAATGCGACGGTGTCGCCGCTGAACGTCTTCACCAGGCTCTCGGACAGGCCGTTCACCTGCTCGGGCGTCAGCGTCTCGAAGACCGGCTGGAAACCGGCGAGCAGCTTCGTCACGTCGAACGAGTCTTCGCCCGGGATCTTCAGCGCCGAGCCCTTGGGCAGCGACTTGCCCGGAACACCGCCGTCCAGGGACAGCGCGATGTACCGCTGACCGATCAGGTTCTGGTAGCGGATCGCGGCCTGCGTGTTGTCGTACATCGGCTGAGACGTCTGCACGTCGAAGCCGACGCGCGCCTTACCGTCGACCAGCTTGATGCTCTGGACGCGGCCGACGCGGACGCCGGCCATGCGCACGTCGTCGCCCACTGCGAGGCCGGAGACGTCGTGGAAGGTGGAGGTGTACTCCCCCGTCTTGCCGTCCACGGTGCGCTCCAGCGTCGACCAGATCACGTAGGTGACGAACAACGCCAGAACGGCGAAGATGCTGAAACCGATCAGCGGCTTGCGGATACTCGCGTGCGCTTGACTCACCGCTGTCCTCCCTGCGGTTTCGGCGACCCGTTCGGATCGGCGGGCTGGACGGCCTGCACCAGCGGGCCGAGCATCAGCATTTCGGCTGCGGTCGGCTCATGGCCGAGGGCCGCGGCCAGCGTCTTACGGTCGTGGTCGGTGGTGACCCGGCCGGACACCGTACGACGCGCAATGCCGTCGGACGGGTAGATCGCGAGCGGACCGGAACTGGTCGGACCGGTGCCGGTGCCCGGCCCCACGCAACCGGGGCCGCGCAGCTGGCCGTACGGACCGCCGTTGTAGACCGGGCAGTTCTGCCGCTCGTAGGTCAGGAACGGCGAGAAGCTGATGCCGAGGTTGAGCTGAACCTTGCCGTTGGTTCCGGTGAAGACGCCCAGCACACGCCCGGCCAGCACGTACAGCTCACGCACCGCCTGCGGCATCGCGTCGGGGTCCAGTACGGCCGCGCCCAGCATGGTGTTCAGGTCGCGCACGATCCGCTCGCCGCCGTCGCCGTTCTTGGCGAACAAGGTCTGCGTCTGATCGATCAGGCCCTGGCCGCCGGACAGCAGCGCGGTCAGGTCGTTCTGCTTCTCGGCGATGGTCATCGCCGGGATGACGCTCTTGCCGAGCGTGTCGAGCAGCGTGGGCGCCGACTTCGTCAGGCCGTCGACCGCGGCGTTGAAGTTGTCGAAGCCCGACGGCGCACCGACCGGGAACTGCGCGTTGATGCTCTTCCAGTAGGTGTCGAGCACGCCGACGAAGGTGGAGAACGTCGCGGCGGCGCCCCGCCGGGGGGGGGGCCTTGTGGCCCCGACCAAGCCCC
>JASGFV010000311.1:0-3093 GCA_047605365.1 Gordonia sp. (in: high G+C Gram-positive bacteria) | reverse complement strand
GCTGGCCGAACGGAGGACATGTCCTCCCTTCGGCCAGCTCGGGACGACGACCGGTTGCTCTGGCTTCCGAAGCGTTCCGCCGGCGGCGTCGGCTCCCTAGCCTTCATTCCGGCGTGCCCGCATCGGGACGCGCGCACAAGTGGGGGATCGAGATGCTGAAGAGATACGCCGTCCTGCGTCGCCAGCTGCGCGACCGTGGTGTTGTCGCCGTCGAGGCGGCGCTCGTCACGCCCATCCTTCTGCTGATCATCGTGGCCATCGTCGAGTTCGGGCTGGTCTACAAGGATCAGCTGGCGGTGACCTCGGCTGTGCGGGCGGGCGCTCGGATGGCGTCGGCCGAGCCGCGTATCGCCACCTTCGCCCAGGACGCCGCCGACGCCGTGGCCAAGGAGGGCAGTGCCCTCGACCTGAGCCAGGTCACCGCACTCTGGGTCTTTCAAGCCGATTCGACCGGGCATCCGGTCGGCGCCGGTGGCACCTTCGACTCCTGTGCCACGAACTGCGTGCAGTTCAAGTACAGCGACGGCGGCTTCACGGTCGCCAGCGGTAGCTGGGCTTCCTCGAGCCAGGACGCCTGCGTCGGTGAGGAGGACAGCGTCGGGGTCTACATGCGCTACAACCACGAAGCCGTGACAGATGTCCTGTTCCGGACGGAGACCCTGACCAGCAGCACCGTCATGCGGATCGAACCCATCCCGAGCATGCAGACCGGCGGGTGCGAGGCGTCATGAAGCTGATCCGCTGCTCGAACCGATCGCGGATCGGCCGGGCCGTCAATCGTCAGGACGACGGCTTCGTGGCCGTCATGGTGGCGATCCTGATGCCGGTCATCTTCGGCATCACCGCCTTCTCGGTCGACGTCGCGAACTGGTACTCGACCATCGGCGACATCCAGCGGGCGGCGGATGCGGCCGCACTGGCCGGCGTCCCCTACATGCCGTCGGATCTCGCCGGTGCGAAGGCGCAGGCCCTGGCCACGGCGACGGCCAACGGATTCACCGACAGCTCGACCGTGACCGTCGACCCGGAGCCGGTCAGCGGCAACCCCAGCCAGTTGCAGGTCACCATCACGAAAACCGTCGACAACACGTTCTTGCAGATCTTCGGGCAGGACACCACGACCATCCGGCGCACGGCGATCGCCACCTACCAGGCACCCCTGCCGATGGGCAGCCCGTGCAACGAGTACGGCAACGGCCCGGATCCGCTGCTCACCGCAACCAGCGTGCAGAGCTCGAACTGCACCTCGACCGGCCAGTTCTGGGCCAACGTGGGCAGCCCGAAGGCGGCCAAGAGCTACGGCGACGCCTACCAAGACGGCAACTGTGCGACCTCGGCGGCCGGCACCGACAACTGCTCGGATTCGAATTCGGACTATTCGTCCAACGGCTACTTCTATCAGATCAAGCTCTCGGCGGCGGTCTCGAACCTGACCATCCAGGCCTTCGACCCCGCCTTCGTCTCGGTGGGTGACACCTGCGCGTCCAACTTCGGTTCGGGCTCGACCGCTGCCGTCTACGCCAAGAACCAGTACAACTACGACGCCTCGACCAGTGCGACCGCCGCAAGCTACACGGAGGACTCGAACCTCTACGGCTCTGGATCGGCCAACCAGTACTGCACCGGCGACATGCTGTACACCGACGTCTCCGACCAGCCACCGGACACGACTTACACGATTCGGCAACAGGTCGCCTCGTCCAACCCGTGGGACCCGACGTCCTACCCCGTGGTCGGCAGCTGCACCCAGACGTTCACGGGCTTCAGCGGCGACCTCTACACGGCGCTGAACCAGTACAAGCAGGACTCCAACAACAAGGTCCAGTACGCCGGTGGCTCTCCGCAGTTGGCCGCCGCGGGCACGAGTGGCTACAACGCGACAGTGGCGAGTGAGTTCCGGCAGTGGGTCACGCTGTGCACGTTCGACGGGACGGCTTCGGCCGGCACCTACTTCGTCCAGGTGCAGACCAACGCCGCGGCCGACAATTCGAACGGCGACGGCCACAACCGATTCTCGATCCGGGCCTTCGGCTCGAACGCGAGCGACGACGCCAACATCGAGATTTCGGGTTACACCTTCATGGGTGTCTACGCCAACCTGCCCAGCGCACAGACCACGTTCTACCTGACCCAGGTGCCGCCGGCCGCGGCCGGCCAGATCCTCGACCTGCGCTTCTTCGACATCGGCGACTCGGAGGGCTCGGGGACGGTGACGGTGGAGCCGCCGTCGGACTCGAATGCGAGCTCGTTCAGCGGTTGTGTCGGCTCCGGTCCGACCAGTGGCGCGCTGTCCGGGTGCTCGATACCGGCCAACAGCACCTACAACGGCAAGTGGGAGACGATCAGCATCCCGATTCCGGCGGGGTACACCTGCGACTCGGCCAGCCCGACCGGGTGCTGGATCACGCTGACCTACAACTACGGCAGCGGTAACCAGCCGAGTGACACCACCTCGTGGGCGGCCTCGCTGGAAGGGACGCCGGTCCGGATCACCACCTGATCCGGCGGGCGCTTCGGCCAAGGGCCGGGTCGAAGGTCCCGGAAACGACCCGAACCGGCTCGAGATACGGGCGAAGCAGGAAAGTGATCCGGATCGCTTGCGACACAGCAGAATCTTCCATGTCAAATTCTCGTTAGGTCAGATGTACAGGGCAACGGGGTACCGGGTGAACAGCCACCCGGGCGCACACGGAGGTGTCTCATGTCGGTCCGCCTGGTGATCGCCGACGCTCATCCGCTCGTGCGTTGGGCGATGACCCAGCTGGCCGGGGGAACGGACGACGTCAAGGTGGTCGGCGAGGCCGCCACCTCGGCCGACGCGGCCAGCATCGTCTCCTCGTTGACGCCCGACGTGGTCACGGTCAACTGCACGTCCGTCGGTGACGACGGATGGGAGCTCGCCCGGGTCCTGCGCGAACGGTACCCGACGCTCGGCATCGTCGTGCTGAGCGCCGACCGGTCCGACGAGGTCCTGTTCCGCGCGCTCGAGTTCGGCGCCTCGGCGTTCGTCTCCAAGTCGGCCCCGATCGCCGAAGTCATGGGTGCGATCCGCCACGCCGCGGTGGCCGCCACCTCCTTCAGCGCCGACGGACT
>JASGFV010000310.1:0-3194 GCA_047605365.1 Gordonia sp. (in: high G+C Gram-positive bacteria) | reverse complement strand
GCGGATCCCGCGGCTGCAGGACGCCTACTTCGCGCGCGATCCCGGGTATCCGCGGGGGATCACGGTGCCGGCGGTGGTCGACATCCCCACCGGGGCAGTCGTGACCAACGACTACCCGCAGATCACCCTCGACCTGTCCACCGAGTGGACCGCCCACCACCGGCCGGGCGCGCCGGAGCTGTACCCGGAACGCCTGCGCGACGAGATCGACGAGGTCGCGCTCCGGGTGTTCCGGGACGTCAACAACGGCGTCTACCGTTGCGGTTTCGCCGGCAGCCAGGACGCCTACGACCGCGCCTACACCCGGCTGTTCGACGCGCTCGACCGGCTGACCGAACGGTTGTCGGCGCAGCGCTACCTCGTGGGTGACACGATCACCGAGGCCGATGTGCGGCTGTTCACCACCCTCGTCCGCTTCGACCCGGTCTACCACGGCCATTTCAAGTGCAACCGCAGCAAACTCAGCAATGCCGGTGCTGTGGGCCTATGCCCGCGACCTGTACCAGACGCCCGGATTCGGCGACTCGGTGAACTTCGACCACATCAAGCGGCACTACTACGAGGTCCATCGCGATCTGAATCCGTCCGGCATCGTGCCCGCCGGGCCCGACCCGTCGGGATGGAGCACGCCCCACGGCCGGGAGGCGCTGGGTGGACGCCCGTTCGGGAGCGGGACGGCGCCCGCGCCACTCTGACGCCGACCCTGACCCGACCGGCGGCCGGCGGATACCGGGAACAATCCGCGCGACTCGTTCGTTGAACCTCTTCGGAGACACGAGGAGGCCGATCGGCGTTGACGAAGGTGAGAAGCCAGACGTTCGCCGCCCTCGCCGTACCCAACTTCCGCACTTACGTCTCCGGAGCGTTCGTCTCCAACATCGGCACCTGGATCCAGCGGGTGGCCCAGGACTGGCTGGTCCTGCAGCTCTCGGACGGATCGGCGATGGCGGTGGGCATCACCACCGCTCTGCAGTTTCTGCCGTCGCTGCTGTTGTCGCCGGTCGGGGGTCTGCTGGCCGACCGTTTCGACAAGCGCAAGCTGCTGATCTTCACCCAGTCGTGGATGGCGGTCTCCGCATTGCTGCTGGGCGGCTTGGCGGTCGCCGGCGTCGCGCAGACGTGGCACGTCTACGTGTTCGCGCTGCTGTTCGGCGTCGGCTCTGCGCTCGACGTGCCGGCCCGGCAGGCGTTCGTCTCAGAGGTTGCCGGCGCAGACAATCTGACCAATGCGATCGGTCTGAACAGTTCGGCGTTCAACGCGGCACGGCTGATCGGTCCAGGCGTCGCCGGCCTGATCATGGCGGCTTTCGGCAGCGGCTGGGCGATTCTCACCAACGCGGTCAGCTACCTGGCGTTCATCCTGGCGCTGGTGCTGCTGGATCGTCGTGCACTGAATCGCACGGAACCCCTGCCGCGTGCGAAAGGTCAACTGCGCGAAGGGTTCGCGTATGTCGCGAATCGTTCGGATCTGCTGGTCGCGCTCGGCGTCGCCTTCGCCACCGGCACCTTCGGCATGAACTTCCAGATGACCAATGCGCTGATGGTGCGCAACGAGTTCGGACTCGGTGCCCAGTCTTACGGGTGGCTCGGTTCGGCGATGGGCGTGGGTTCGCTGCTGGGTGCGCTGATCGCGGCCCGTCGGGGCATGGCTCCGAGCCTGAAGTACGTGGTGGCTGCGGCGCTGGGCTTCGCCGTGATGATCGGGCTGTCCGGGCTCTCGCCGAACTACGTCTGGTACGCCGTCACGTTGCCGGTGGTCGGCCTGGTCGGGTTGCTGACGCTGACCGCGGCCAACATGTACGTGCAGACCAGCGTGGCTCCGCAGATGCGCGGCCGGGTGATGGCCCTCTACATGACCGTGCTGATGGGCGGCACCCCGCTCGGATCACCGTTGATGGGATGGCTGGCCGAGGTGTTCGGGCCGCGTGCGCCGCTCGTCGGAGGCGCGTTGCTTCAGATCGTGTTCATCGGGCTCACCGTGGTCCTGGTGCGACGACGCGTCGCCCGGCTCACCCCGAAGGATCTTCAGGACCCCGGCGTCCAGCCCGCCCCGAGTGCGACCAGCGACACCGCGAGCACCACCCCGGCCACCAGCAGTGCCCAAGCCGCCAGCACGGTCGACAGCCAGAGCGTCTTCAGCCGCAGCGGAGTGAACGCCGACAGCAGCCGGTGACGCAGCGGGTCGGGCGTGACGCGTGAGGTCAGGTTCGAGACCAGCATGGCCATTCCCCAGAGTCGGCGCGGCCGCCAGCGGCTCCCGCCGTCGGCGGCGAGCGCGATCTGCGCGAGGTCCTTCAGCTCGGTGACCGACCGGACGTCGCCGGCGTACAGCTGCGCCTCGTCGACCAGTGCGCGCGGATTCTCGACGGCCTCGGTCAGGGGAGCGACGCGGCGGTGGATGAGCACCGGCAGCCAGACCGCCGGTACGCACAGCACCACGACGATCAGGATGCCGACCGGCACGTGCCAGGCGTCCGCGTGCCGCCACGAGTATGCCCCGACGGCCATCGCCGCGGCGCCGAAGAGCGCCGCCAGGCTCGCCACGAGGAGCACCAGGGCGCGCAGTGCGACGCCGAGAAACGACAGCCCGCCCGCGAACCGCGCCCCGAGCCGGGAAGCCGTCGACGGCTTCGCGAGCGCTGCGTCGTCGAACGTGATCGCTGCGCCGGCGTCGTCGAGTGCAGCGGGGACCGCTTTGCGGAGCGGACCGGACACACCGGAATCGGCGGGACGCGGAGTGTGTCCAGGTCGTGGCGCGGGGAGTCCCTGGTCGGTGGATTCGGGCACAACCCACTGTATCGGGCGGCGCGCGTCCCGGTAGCCTGCACGAGTGCCCAAAGCTGACGCGACTGTGCTTGCCCTGACCGCCCCGATCGATTCGGTGAACACCCGATTGGCCCGTGAACTGGGCGTTCGGGAAGCCCAAGTGGCTGCGACGGTGAAGATGCTCGACGACGGGTCCACCGTCCCGTTCATCGCCCGCTACCGCAAGGAGGCCACCGGGAGTCTCGATGACGCGCAGCTCCGCGAGTTGGAGCAGCGCCTGACCTACCTGCGTGAACTGGACGAGCGCCGCGCCGCAGTGATCCACTCGATCGACGAGCAGGGCAAGCTGACCGACGCCCTGCGCGCGTCGCTGCTGGCCGCCGACACCAAGGCCCGCGTCGAAGACATCTACCTGCCGTACAAGCCCA
>JASGFV010000309.1:0-3195 GCA_047605365.1 Gordonia sp. (in: high G+C Gram-positive bacteria) | reverse complement strand
GAGGACGGCTCGGTCGGCGACGTCGCCGGCGGTGCGCCGGAGTCGTTGACGAAAACGTCGTTCGCGGCGAACGACGGCTCGTACGGCGACCCGGTGACCCCGTCGTTCGATGCTGCCGTGCCGCCGCCGTCCGGCGATGTCCAGGCGAACGACGGTCCGGCGTCGACCGTTCCGGACGCCGGGACGCCGAACGCCGGCGAACCGGTCGTCGACCCTCCCGCGACCGGCCCGGTGGACGGCTCGCAAGGCGGAAGTCCGAAGCCCGGCGGGTCGGCGTCGGACGGGTCGCCCGAGCCTTCGCCGAGCGTCGACTCGCCTAAGAGCGACCCGCCCGGCGACGGCGGCGACAAGGGCGGTGAGACCGGGGCCGGAGACCCGCTCGGGGCCGCGCGAGAGCCGTCGGACAGCAATGCCGAATGAGTGACGTTTCGTGTGACGTCGAGCACTTGGGGGAGGGTTGAAAACATAGAGAGATGCTGGTCACAGCGGGGCATTCGGTGTGGTCCGGCGATTACCGCAACGTGACGAAAAGGTACTACGCCGACGCCGCTGTGTGACGGCCGGTTGAATATTTCGATCACGACGCGTCCAGCAGTTGTGAGTGGTACAGGGCACCCACAAACTCTCCTTCGTGACCCAGACTTTCAGAAAATTCACAGGTATCGGCGCGAGTGTCGCCGGGGTGGCTCTGGTAGTGGCCGCCGGCGCAGCCGCTCCCATCGCACAGAGCGCACAGGCAGACACCGGCGACGGCTGCGGCAACGGCGGCGCGGTCGTCGTCGCCGGAACCATGGCGCCCCGCAACTCTCAAGGAATCCCGACCGGAGGCGTGACCGGCGTCGCCGACCGGTACGCCCGGCAGGGATACGACGTCCAGTACGTCGACTACCCGACCGAACTGGCGCCGCTCGGAAGCATCCCCTACGACCAGGACGTCGCGATCGGCAAGGTGGCGACCGAGCGGGCCGTCGCCGGCTACCAGGCGCGCTGCCCGGGCAAGCCGGTGGTGATCGCCGGATACTCGCAGGGCGCCCGCATCGCCGGCGACGTGCTGTCCGAGGCCGGCACCGACAAGGCCACGCCGGTCAAAGTGAACGGCAAGTACCGCAAGGTGTCGGCGCGCGGCCTGTCCGGAGAGCTGTACTCGGACCCGCGCCGCGACCCGACGCCGACCAGCAACGGCGGCATCGAGACCGTCCTGTTCGGGCTGGCGCCCGGCACGACGATGAGCGGCGCCCGGCCCGGCGGCTTCGGCGCCGTCCCGGTCACGCAGTACTGCCTGCAGGGCGACCCGATCTGCGACCTGCCCGCACCGTGGTACTATCCGCTCGGCGCCGTCGACGGCTTCGTCGGCTACTTCACCAAGCACGGCTACTACCCGGCCCGGATGAATCAGCCGGTCGACAACCGCGCCGCCTGGGACTGCGAGACCGGCGGCGGCACCGGCTCCGTCGAAGACTGCGTGGTCCCCGCACAGCCGGCGACTGCCGAACTGGCCCAGGCGCAGGTGAATCCGGCGCTGGCGCGCGTCGGTCTGCCGGGCCTGCCGGAGATCATCGTCGACGATCCGCTGAACCCCCGCGGCCCGCTGCTGTCGTTCGGCGACCAGGGCGACCAGGGCGGCCTGCTGGGCCGGCCGGGAGTGCCGAGCGTGACTCCGATCGTCACCCCGAGCGTGACTCCGACGGTGACCCCGCTGGACACCACGACGGGCGCACCCTCGGACGGCACGGCGATCACCCCGGCCGACCCCCAGCTGGGCGACCCCGCGAGCCTCACGCCGTCGCTGTCGCCGGATCTCGACATCGCCGATCCGGTTCCGCCGGCGGGCGACACCGAGCCCGCACTCGCCAACGTCACCGTCGACGTGAAGCTGAACCTGCCCTCCCAGGTGATCGACAACGGAGCGAAGCTGGTCTCGACCGCGTCGGAGGCGGTCGAGGCGGCACGTCGCCCCGCGGTCGAGGCCGGCGCCGCGACCGCAGACGACGGGACAGCCGCTGTGGGATCGTGACCTCGACGCCGTCGGCGGAGACGTGTGAGTGACCTCATGGTCCGATTCCGGAATACTGCTTCGGGGCGGCCGCGTTAGACCACTCGTGCCCGACGTGACGACTCTGGAAAAGACCCGGCCGGCCCGCCCGCGCGAGGAGAACTCGCCCAGCCGGGTCGGCTGGGTCGTCGTCGCGCTCGCCATGGGCGGATTCGGCATCGGCACCACCGAATTCGTGGCGATGGGCCTGCTGCCGGACATCGCGTCGTCGTTGCAGATCAGCGAACCGACCGCCGGACACCTGATCTCCGCCTACGCGCTCGGCGTGGTGGTCGGCGCGCCGGTGATCGCCGCGCTGGCCGCCCGCGTGCCGCGTCGCACGCTGCTCATCGCCCTGATGGTCGCGTTCACCGCGGGCAATGCGCTGAGCGTGATCGCCCCGAACTACCTGACGCTGATGGGCGCACGATTCATCGCGGGCCTGCCTCACGGCGCGTACTTCGGCGTCGCCTCGCTGGCGGCAGCGCACCTCGCCGCACCGGGCAGGCGGGCCCGCGCCGTCGGCCAGGTGATGATGGGTTTGTCGGTCGCCAACGTCGTCGGCGTCCCCGCCGCCACCTGGATCGGGCAGGCGTTCGGCTGGCGCACGGCCCTGGGCATCGTGGTGGTCCTGGGCGCGCTCACCGTCGTGACGCTGATCAAGGTCGTGCCGGACCTGAGCGGGATGACGACCGTCGACCCCATCACAGAACTGAGCGCGCTGCGCCGCAGTCAGGTGCTGTTGACTCTGCTCGTGGGCCTGGTCGGCTTCGGCGGAATGTTCGCGTTCTACACCTACCTCAACACCGCGCTCACCTCCGTCGCCGGGCTGGCCGAGGGCCTGGTGCCCGTCGCGCTGATGCTCTTCGGCGTCGGCATGGTGGTCGGCAACCACTTCGGCGGCGTGCTGGCCGACAGGAACGTCGACCTCGGAATCGCCGTCGGCATGGGCTCGGTGGCAGTGGCGCTCGGGGCTTTCGGGCTGCTGCTCGGAATCGTCTGGATCGCGGTGCCGCTGGCCTTTCTGGTCGGCATGACCGGTGCGACGGCCATCCCCGCGCTGCAGACGCGCCTGATGGACGTCGCGCACGACGCACAGACCGTCGCCGCGTCGCTCAACCATTCGGCGCTCAACGTCGCCAATGCGATCGGCGCCTGGCTGG
>JASGFV010000308.1:0-3261 GCA_047605365.1 Gordonia sp. (in: high G+C Gram-positive bacteria) | reverse complement strand
GGCAAACCGCTGAACATCACCTACGGCCTCCTCGCGCTGGCGCTGCTCACCATCACCGTGGCCGTCTACACCCGGCTCACCCGGAGCCTGCACCACTCGCCGATGCTGCCCGACCACAGCGAACGCGAGATCAGGCACTACCGGGAGCTTTTCCCGCACTGAGTCGTTCCGCACCGGGGGCGTCGTCGAACACCTGACCGGGGAAGGGACGTCCGACGAGGACCGGGGCCCCACCCACCGCGGCGATCGCGCGCAGAAGAATCGGCCGCAGCGGGTCACGCCCCTGCTGAAGACGGCGCGGGCCCTGATCACATTCGTGACAGGACCCGCGCCGTCGTCGTGCGTGGATCGGGATCCGGGACGGATCGCCGCGAGCGTCAGCTCCCCGAGTTCTCGTAGGCGTCGATGGCCCCGTCCAGTTCCTTCAGAGCATCGCCGAGCTTGCCGAGATCACCGCTGGACTGCGCCGAACGCACACTCGACAGGGCGTCGCCGAGCCGCTTCACGGCCGCATCGCGGCCGGGAGCGGCCGGCTGCTGATTCGGGGTCGCCCCGTTCGGCTTCGCACCGGCGTCGCCCTTGTTCTCAGCCGGATCGACCCCCTCCATCGGCGTCGCGGCGCCCGGGTTGATGCCGACCTGCTCCAGCGCCGCGGCGACCGTGGTCGCGATGCCGACGGCGGCGCTGTCCTTGTCTGCGGTCGCGATCGCGTTGTAGTAGGTCAACACCCGAGCCAGCTTCGGCATGGACGCATCGCCGGTCTTGGCCTGCGTGTAGATCGGCTGCACGTACAGCAGACCGTTCTCGCCCACCGGCAGCGCCAGCAGGTTGCCGTAGATGTTCTTGGTGTTCTCCAGCAGTTTCAGCTGCTCGGTGACCTTCGGCGCGGCGCGCATCACCTCGCCGCCCTGCGTCGGCCCCACCGTGACCGTGTTGGTCGGCAACGTCTTCAGAGTGAGCTTGCCGTAGCCCTCCGGATCGGAGTTGGCCGTCATATAGGCCGCCAGGTTCTGCTTCCGCAGGAAGTTCAGCGAGCCGGTCAACTGGAACTGCGCCCGATTCTGCGCGTTCGGCGCCGACGCCGTGAAGTAGTACGGCGGCTGACGCGGGTCACCGGACTTCTCCGGGTCCGGGTCGGCGGGCACCGACCAGAAGTTGTCGGCCTGGTAGAAGGTCGCCGGATCGGTCACGTGGTAACGGGTGAGCAGCGCCCGCTGGATCTTGAACAGGTCCTCCGGGTACCGCATGTGCGACTTCAGATCCTGCTTGGCGTCGAACTCGGCCTTCGTCTTGACCGTGCCGGGGAACACCTTCATCCAGGTCTTGAGCACCGGGTCGGTGTCGTCGGCCTGGTACAGGGTGACCTTGCCGGTGTAGGCATCGACGGTGGCCTTGACCGAGTTGCGGACGTAGGAGACCTCCTCGTTCACCTGGGTGCGCGCGGTGGTGCCGCTGTTCGCCTGCCGGGAGTCGGCGGTCGCGTCCTGCAGCGAGGTGCGCTGCGCGTACGGGTACTTGGCGAGCGTGGTGTAGCCGTCGACGATCCACTTGATGGAACCGTCGGCCATCACCGCCGGATACGTCTTGGCATCGACCGTCAGCCACGGCGCCACCTTCTTGACGCGGTCGCGCGGGTCGCGGTCGTACAGGATCCGCGAGTTCTCGTTCAGCGCGTTGGAGAGCAGGAAGTTCCGTTCGCCGTACTTGACGGCGTACAGCAGTCGGCTGCCCCAGTTGCTCAGCGAGACACCGGAGTCGGCGGTGTAGGTGTAGTTGCTGCCCGCGTCGCCGTCGTACTCCCGGGAGCCCTCGTCGGTCCCGACGATCGCGTAATCGGGTGTCGAGCTGCCGATGAGCTCACCGAAGTAGATGCGCGGCTGGGTGACGCCGAACGGCGCCTTCCCGTCGGCGGCCTTCGCCGCCCGCACGGTGTTCACGTCGGCGACGATGAACTGCGGCACGCCGCCGCGCTCGGCATCGGAATCGCCGCCGTCGCTGACCACCTTGTTGGCCTGGGCCGCGACGAAGCCGTTGCCGTGCGTGAACACGGTGTGCTTGTTGATCCAGTTGGTCTGGTTCTCGGTCAGCTTGGCCGGATCCAGTTCCCTGGCCGACACCAGGAAGTCCCGCTGCTCGCCGTCCACCCGATAGCGGTCGACGGTGAGCTCGGCCGGGAAGCCGTACACGCTGCGCAGGCCCTGCCGCTGGTTGAACGTGGGCGACAGCACGTTCGGATCGAGGATCCGGATGTTGCTCAGCGTGGCCACGTCGCTGTTCACGCGGGCGGGCTGCGCCGGGGTGCGGCCCCACCCGTCGTCGACCGTGACATCGCGCCCGGGCCGGATCCGGTACGCGTCCCGGGTCGCGGTGATGTTCCGCTGGATGTATTCGCGTTCCTTGTCCGCCGCGCTCGGCTTCACCGCGAACTGCTCCATCGCCGTCGGCCACGCGACGCCGATCACCAGCGACGAGATCAGCAGCAGCACCGCGCTCAGCGCCGGGACCCGCAGATCCCGCAGGAACACCGCGGAGAAGAAGGCCACCGCGCAGACGATCGCGATCACCATCAGGATCAGCTTGGACGGCAGCACGTAGTTGATGTCGGTGAACGTGGCACCGGTGAAGATGTCGCCGCGCCGGTCACCGGTCAGCAGGTCGTACCGGTCGAACCAGTAGGCCACGGCCTTGGCCAGCACGAACAGACCGGCGATCACGGCCAGCTGGATGCGCGCCGGACCGTCGATCATGCCGCGACGGCCGTTGCCGCCCAGCCGGATCCCGCCGAACACGTAATGCGTGAGCAGATTCGCCACGAACGCGACGCCGAACGTGAGGAACGCCAGGTCCAGGATCAGCCGGACGAAGGGCACCGTGAACGCGTGGAAGCCGATGTCCATGCCGAACTGCGGATCCTTCACCCCGAACGACTCGCCGTTGAGGAAGGTCTGCACGGTCGCCCACGACGCCTGCGCCACCAGTCCGGCGAGCAGACCGACCAGGACGGCGGGCAGCAGCGCCGCCAGCCGGGGACGCCGACCGGCGCTCTCCCGGTACTTCACCAGCGGATCGTTGGGATCGGTCAGCGTCAGATGACGCGGCCGGAAACGATACGCCGCGTAGACCGCCCCGAAGACGATCGCGCCGACCGTCACCGCGGTGAGCAGGAAGGTCGCCGACCGGGTCCAGAGCATGGTCGTCACGACCGTAGAGTAGCCCAGATCGGAGTACCACAGCAGGTCCGTCCACAGCGACACGATCCGC
>JASGFV010000307.1:0-3272 GCA_047605365.1 Gordonia sp. (in: high G+C Gram-positive bacteria) | reverse complement strand
CATCAGCAGGTAATTCCCGCGATCCGCGCCGGCAGGCGCGGCGGGCCACGGGCCCGAGTCGAACGCCCGACGAGCCGCCGCCACCGCCTCCTCCGCGTCGTCACGGCCGCCCTCGGCCACCACGGCGACGACCGAACCGTCTGCCGGGCACTCGATCTCCCGGGTACGACGATCCGCCGCCGCACGCCATACGCCGTCGATGAACAAGGTCTCGGCCATGCCGTCATTCTCGCGTGCCCGGCCCCGTCGATCCACCTCGTGGTACAGGAGTCGGCCGAGAGCGTGGGGTGACGCCCCAGCAGCCTGTCGTGCGAGCCCCGCGCCGGCGACCGTGACGAACGGTATCGAGCCACTCGACGATGGCATCGAATGTGCTGTTCAGGGCCACAATTGTGACCTTCGTCCATTGTTTCGGCGGGTGTGGATGGCGTTGCTCACTCGGTGCGGCGGACCCTGGCACTCAGTGCTACGTTGGGCCACGCTCGGCAGTGTGCGGAGCCAGTCGAAAGGTGTCGTCAGTGAGTGTCGAGAAGGTCGTCGCAGTGGTCGGCATCGCGGTGTCGGTGGCCTTCGCGGCGGCTTGCGGCGACAGCGGATCGGGCAGCGCACAGACCCGGCAGACCGCGAACGACGCGCCTCAGTCGGAATCGCTGCCCGCCGGATTCCCCGCGAGTGTCCCGGTGGTCCCCGGCCCGTACCGCGCCTACGACACCGGCGTCGCCGGCAGCAGCGGACTGGAAGTGGTCGACGCCGACGACGCCGCCTTCGACGCCGCGGTCGCCAAGCTGACCGGTGCCGGGTACACGACACTGTCCGACCCGTCGCCGAAGGGCGCGAAGCGGCGTACGGCGTCGTTCGTCGACAAGCACTACAAGGTGTCGCTGGAGGCCCAGTCGTCCGGCGGATACCGGCTGATCTACCGCGTCACGGAACTGGACAACGGGAAGTAGTCGCGCCTAGTCCCGCAGCACCGGGGCCGACGCCGCGAAGGCGCGCACCGCGCTACCGGTCAGCAGTCGCGCCGGCTCGGGATCGGCGCGCAGTACACGTTCGAGTTCCGCCGATGCGGGGAGCGGACCGTCTCCCGCCACGACGATGACGTTGCCGCTGCGTCGCCCCTTGAACATCGACGGGTCGGAGATCAGCCCGACGTTCTCGAACACCTCCGACACGGTGGCGACTTCGCTGCGCACCGACTTGAGGTCGCGCCGGTCGCCGCAGTTGGCGATGTAGAGTCCGCCCGGTGCCAGCACGCGCCGGACCGCCTCGGTGAATTCGACGGTCATCAGGTGGCGGGGCGTCAGCGACTCGGCGAACGCGTCGCGGATCACGACGTCGCGCGTGTGCTCGGTCAGGCCGCTGACCACCTCGCGCGCGTCGCCGACGCGGATCCGCAGGCGGGGCGCCCGCGGCAGCTCGAACCATTCGCGCGCCAGCCGGGCCAGCTCGGCGTCGATCTCCACCGCGACGTGCTTGGACTTGGGGTATTTGTGCGCCAGGGCTCGCGGCAGTGCGCAGGCGGCCGCCCCGAGGTGCAGGAACCGCAGCGGGGCGCCGGTGTCGGGAAATGCGTCGCCGATCGCGGCGTCGGCCTGCCGCATGTATTCGAACTCCAGTGTCGACGGCTCGAACGGGTCGATGTGGCTGCTCTGCGCGCCGTTGACGGACAGCAGCCAGCCGCCGAGCCGGTCGTGCGTCAGCTCGGCGGTGCCGGTGGAGATCTCGAAGGTGCCGGCTTCGGGCCGGGGAGTGGTTGCCATCGTCTGTAGAGCGTAGTGGCCGAGGCGTCGCGTGAAGCACCCCGCCGACTACCATCACCGGGTGTCCGACTCCACAGACAACGACGGCCCGCGGCGCGCTCGACGCCACCGCCTCGACGCGCTCGGCCTGGCGGCGGGTGCGGCGGCCGACTTCGCCTTTGCCGATCCGCAGCGCGGTCATCCGGTCGCGCTGTTCGGGAGTGCGGTCGCGGCGTCCGAGCGTGGCCTGTACCGCGATTCGGCGGCCCGCGGCGCGTGGTTCGCGACGGCGTGGACCGGGGCTGCGGTGGCCGCAGGTCTCGCCGCACGACGACTCGGCCCGGCCGGGACCGCGGCGTCGGCGTTCACGGCGCTCGGCGGGACGTCGCTGTGCCGCGTGGGCGACCAGATCGCCGACGCCCTCGACGACGACGACGTGGAACGCGCCCGCCGCGCGGTGAGCGGCCTGGTGGGGCGCGACCCGAACCAGCTCGACGTCTCCGGGATCTGCCGGGCGGCGGTGGAGTCGATCGCCGAGAACACGTCGGACGCGACCGTCGCTCCGCTGTTCTACGGTGCGGTCGCCGGGGCGCCCGGCCTGCTGGGCTACCGGGCCGTCAACACCCTCGACGCGATGATCGGCTATCGGTCGCCGCGCTACGCGAAGTTCGGCCGGGCAGCCGCGCGGCTCGACGACGTGGCCAATCTGGCGCCGGCCCGCCTGACCGCGGTCCTGGTGGCGCTGCTCAGCGGCCGGCCGGTCGACACCGCGCGTGCGGTGCGACGTGACGCCGCCGCACATCCGAGCCCCAATGCGGGCGTGGTGGAGGCGGCGTTCGCCGGGGCGCTGGGCATCTCGCTCGGTGGCCGGACGGCCTACGCGCATGCGGTGGAGGAGCGGCCGGTGCTGGGCGACGGCCACGCTCCGCAGCCCGCCGACCTGCGGGCGGCGGTGCGGCTGTCGCGGCGGGTGCAGGCGGCGTCAGCTGTGCTGGCGGTCGCCGTCCGGGCGGGTCGTCGGCGCTGATCAGTCCTGCGGCGCTCAGCGGCCGTAGCGTTGCGCGAGCTTGGCCTTCACCTGGTCGTCGGCGGTGTCGTCGGCCTGGGGTCCCGCGCCGATCTCGGTGCGTTGCGCGTCGCCGTCTCCGGAGCTGACCGACTTCAGCTCGTCGCGGATGCGGCGTCGTTCCTTGGCTCGGTCGCCGGGTTCCGGCGGGGTGGGCGGATCGCCGGTGGTCTTGTTCTTGGCGGCCACCGCACGACGATGCCGCACCTCCGAATAGACGAAGTAGGCGACGCCGATCGGGGCCATGACCCCGAACGCGAGCCACTGCAGGCCGTACGAGAGGTAGGGGCCGGACTCCAGCTGGGGAAGGCCGATCTCGCCGAGCGAACCCGGCTGCTGGGAGATCAGCTGCAGGTAGAACGGGTCGAGCTGCTTGCCGGTCGCCTTCGACAGCTGCGCGGTGTCGATCGTGTAGGCGGTCAGGACGCCGTTGTCGATCCGGGGCACCAGCCCGGGCAAGGAGCCCC
>JASGFV010000306.1:0-3286 GCA_047605365.1 Gordonia sp. (in: high G+C Gram-positive bacteria) | reverse complement strand
GCGCGCTCGGCGTCGGCGCGTTCTGGGTCGGCGCGTTCTGGGCCGGATCCTGGACGAACGGCGCCCGCGGCTGCCGCGGCGGCTGAACCGGCAACTGCGGAGCCGACGGAATCGCGGGGCGTGCCTGCGGCCGCTGCGGGGCGGGGCTCGGAGTCTGCGTGTTCGGAGCCTTCTTGTCCAGGCTCTGAGTGTCCGGGCTCTGAGTGTCTGGGGCCTGCAGGTTGCGGGGATCCGGGGTCGGCTCGCCCGGGGCCACGATCGGCTCGGGTAGCGTGGCCGGCTCACTCAGCGTCGCCGGCTCGCTCAGCGCGTTCTTGAACTGCAACCGCGGCATCGACGGCTCGGAGTAGCGGATCTCCATGTACGGGTTCGACGACGCAGCACGCGGACGCGGCGTCGGAGCCTGGGCCGACCGGCGCGGAGCCGGCGGCGTCGGCGGATTCACGTTCTGCGCGGCTGGACGCGCCTGCGGCGAAACACCGGGACGGCCGTCGGCAGGCGCCGTCGGAGCGGGGTTCGAGGCCGGGGCGGCCGGCGACGGACGCCGGTATCCGGCGATCGGATCGTCGCTGCCTTCGGACACCCGGACGATCGGGATGCTTCCAGTGGTCGTCGGATCACCGGGACCGCGGCGGCGACGATGTCGCACGACGGGAACATTGCCGGTGTCGACGACGGGATTCCGTCGCTGCGGGTCGCCGTCTCCCTGGCGGGGCGGACGCTGTTGATCAGTCACTGGGGCCAATCCTCGGAGTTCGTCGGGCGTCTAGCCATCCCTGAAGGATAGCGACCGCGGCAGCCTGATCGATGACGGCGCGCGCGGCCTTACTTTTCACACCACTGGCCCGCAAAGCCGTGGTCGCGGTCACTGTGGTGAGCCGCTCGTCGTGATAAAGGATCGGCACCGGAGCGACGGCGGAGGCCACACGGCCCCCGAAGTCGCGGGCCGCTTCGACTGCCACGCCCTCCGTGTTGCGGAGGGTCCGCGGTAGTCCGACGATCACTTCGATCGCCTCGTATTCGGCGACGATCGCGGCGACGCGTCGCACGTCGGCGTCGTCGCGCGTGCGCTGGACGGTTTCCACCGGGGTCGCCAAGATCCCGTCGGGGTCGCATACCGCGACCCCCACCCGGACGCTTCCGACGTCCAGGGCCACGCGCCTTCCGCGCGGAGAGATCACCGGTTCTGCACCACGTCGCGGACGCGTTCCAGGGCTGCGGAGACGCCGTCGGGATCACTGCCGGATCCCTGTGCCAGGTCGGGCTTGCCGCCGCCCCGGCCGGAGACCAGCGGAGCCACCTCGCGCACGATGTCGCCGGCCTTGAGCCCCGCGTCGCGCGCGGCCTGCGTGGTGGCGACCGCGAACGGCACCTTCGACTCGTCCGACGACGCCGAGAACAGCACCACCACGGCGTTGCGCTCGGCGACCTTGCCGCGCAGATCGGTGACCAGTCCGCGGAGACTGCCGGCGTCCACGTCGTCGCCGATCCGGGCCGCGACCACCAGCGTGTCGCCGATCGTCTGACCCTGATCGACCAAGCCGCTGACCGCCGCGCGGGCCTGCTCGGCGCGCACCGCCTCCAGCGCCTTCTCCGCATCGCGGAGACGGGTCACCAGCTGCTCGACGCGGTCGGGCACCTGCTCGGACGGCACCTTCAGCGACGACGCGAGGCCGGCCATCAGCGCCCGCTCCCGCGACAGGTACCGCACCGAGTCCATGCCCACGTAAGCCTCGACGCGGCGCACGCCCGAACCGACCGACGACTCGCCGATCAGCGTGACCGGACCGACCTGTGCCGACGAACCGACATGGGTTCCGCCGCACAGTTCCATCGAGAACGGTCCGCCGATCTCGACGACGCGCACGCGGTCGCCGTAGTTCTCGCCGAAGAGCGCCATCGCGCCCATCGCCTTGGCCTTGTCCAGTTCGGTCTCGAAAGTGTTGACCTGGTAGTTGGCCTCGACGGCCTCGTTGCTGATCTGTTCGATCTGCTCGCGCTGCGCGTCGGTCAGGCCCGCGCCCGAGTGGAAGTCGAAGCGCAGGTAGCCCGGACGGTTCAGCGAACCGGCCTGCGTCGCGGTGGGTCCGAGCACCTGGCGCAGCGCCGCGCCGACCAGGTGGGTGCCCGAATGGCCCTGGGTGGCGCCGTGCCGCCACGACGGATCGACCGAGGCGAGCACGTCGTCGCCCTCGACGATCTCGCCCTCGTCCACCACCACGCGGTGTAGGAAGACCTGCTTGTTGAGCTTCTGCACGTCCTTGACGCGCAGTCGCACGCCGGAGCCGGTGGTGATGGCACCGGTGTCGGCGGTCTGGCCGCCGGCCTCGGCGTACAGCGGGGTGCGGTCCAGGATCACTTCGAGCTCAGTGCCCGGGGCGGCCGCGCGGACGCGCTCCCCGCCGGAGACCAGGCCGAGGACCTTGGCCTCGGAGATCAGTTCGTCGAAGCCGGTGAACTCGGTCGGGCCGCGATCGAGGAAGTCCCGGTACACCGTGAGGTCGGCGTGTCCGGACTTGCGGGCGGTCGCGTCGGCCTTGGCACGACGACGCTGCTCGGCCATCAGCTCGGTGAAGCCGTCGCGGTCCACCTGCAAGCCGGCCTCTTCGGCCATCTCCAGCGTGAGGTCGATCGGGAAACCGTAGGTGTCGTGCAGGGCGAACGCGTCGTCGCCGCTGATCTCAGTGCGGCCGGACTTCTTGGTCGACGCGGCGGCGTCGGCGAACAGCTTGGAACCTGCGGCGAGAGTCTTGGAGAACGCCGTCTCCTCGGCGACCGCGACGGTCAGGATGTGCTCGCGCTGCTCGGCGAGCTCCGGGTACGACGGGCTCATCAGGTCGATGACCGCCGCGATGATCTTCTGCATCGACGGCTTGTCGTCGCCCAGCAGGCGCATGGAACGCACGACGCGGCGCAGCAGCCGGCGCAGCACGTAGCCGCGGCCGTCGTTGCCGGGGACCACACCGTCGCCGATCAGCATGACCGAGGTGCGGGCGTGGTCGGCGATGACGCGGAAGCGCACGTCGTCCTCGCCCGAGCCGGCGCCGTAGCCGCGGCCGGTCAGCTGAGAGGCCAGGTCGATGATCGGCTTCATCAGGTCGGTCTCGTAGACGTTGTCGACGCCCTGCAGAATGCAGGCGACACGCTCGATGCCCAGACCGGTGTCGATGTTCTTCTTCGGCAGCGGGCCGAGGATCTCGTAGCCCTCCTTGCCGCCGCCCTCGCCGCGCTCGTTCTGCATGAACACGAGATTCCAGATCTCGATGTAGCGGTCCTCGTCGGCCTC
>JASGFV010000305.1:0-3331 GCA_047605365.1 Gordonia sp. (in: high G+C Gram-positive bacteria) | reverse complement strand
CGGGCGTGCCGGCCGCTGTCCCGGCGAACGCGCCGAGCTGCTCGGCGAGCGCGTCCGGCGCGCACACGTCCGGTCCGCCGACGCGTGCGCCGTCGGCGTAGCGCGCCCAGTAGACCTCGCGGCGTCGTGCGTCGGTCACCACCAGGACCTCGCCGGCGCCGGGAACGCGCGCGGCGATCGCGTCGAGCGAGCACACCCCGTAGGCGGGCACGCCGAGAGCGTCGGCGTACGCCGCGCCGGTCGCCATGCCCACGCGGAGTCCGGTGAACGGGCCGGGACCGCAGCCCACCACCACCGCGTGCAGATCGGCGCCGGTCAGCCCGGCGTCGGCCAGTGAGTCGCGCATCAGCGTGGTGAGCACTTCGGCGTGGCGCCGATGATCGTCGACCACGCGCGACGACAACTGCGTCGTCGATCCGTCGTCGGCGAGGTCGACGACGCCGGTCACCACGCTCGGGGTGGCCGTGTCGATCGCCAGCACACGCTTCATGCGTCCTTCACCCATTCCCAGCTCACCCGGCGAGTCTCGTCGTCGTGCTCGTCGCGGCGCAACCGCACCAGCACGTACTCGTCCACCAGCCGCTCGGCGACGCCCTCGCCCCACTCCACGACGACCACCGAGTCGGCGAGGTCGGTGTCGAGGTCGAGCGCGTCCAGATCGTCGAGACCGCCGAGCCGGTAGGCGTCGACGTGGATCAGGCCCGGCCCGCCCGGAACACCCGGGGCGTGCTGGCGGGCGATGATGAAAGTGGGCGACGACACGCGGCCGCTCACCCCGAGTCCCGCGGCGACGCCCCTGGTCAGTGCGGTCTTCCCGGCGCCCAGCGGACCGTCGAGGATCACCAGGTCCCCGGCCCGCAGCACGGCGGCCAGGTCCGCGCCGAAGGCCTCGGTGTCGGCCGCTTCGGGCAGCGTTCGCGCTCCGGGCTCGCCGCGCTCAAGCGCGCTCATCGCGGCCCCACAGCCATTGGACCTTCGGCCGGTTCACCGCGAGCCGCGAGCGGTCCACCAGATGCACGATCGCACCGGTCACCAGGTCGGGATCCTCCATCGGCAGCATGTGCCCGCAGCCCTCGCCGACCACGAGTCGCGAGTCGTCGCCCAGCGCGGAGTACATCCGGAGCGAGTTCGGCAGCGGGGTCAGTCGGTCGGAGTCGCCGCACATCACCACCGTCGGCACCTGCGCCAGAATCGGCAGGGCGGTCGACTCGTCGTGGCTCTCCAGGGCGTGCAGGAAGTTCACCATCGTGGCGATCGACGTGTTCTGGATCATCGACTCGACGGCCTGCTCGGTGGCCGGACTGTAGTAGTCGGGGCCGAAGCTCGCGGCGGCGAGCACCGGCTGCACCACCTGGCGGGTCACGCCCCGACCGGCCTGCACCACCCGCGGGAAGTAGCGGACCGACATCCGCAGCGCGTCGACGACCGGATTGTTCAGGCCCTCGCCCAGACCGTTCTCGGTGAGCCCACGCGGCGTCGTGGACACCAGCGCCACACCGGACACCTGTCCGCCGAAGCCGAACAGCTCCGGGCGGCTGCGGGCCAGCGCCATCACCGTCATACCGCCCATCGAATGCCCGCAGAGCACCACGCGGCCGGTCGGGGCGACGGCGCGCAGCACGGCGTCGAGGTCCTCGCCCAGCTGGGCGATGCTGCAGCTCTCCGCCGACGCCGGATCGCTCTTGCCGTGGCCGCGCTGGTCGTAAAAGACCATCTCGATGTTCTTGTCGGCCCACCGCTGCTCCAGCGCGAACCGCTGGAAATGCCAGGCTGCCATCCGCAGCGTGAAGCCGTGGACGAAGACCACCGTGAGATCCGGCGGCACCCGGCGGTCGCCGGTGCGAACGGTGCGGACGGCCAGCGCCACGCCGTCGTCGGCGATCACTGTCGACGCCTCGTCGAGGTAGATCGACCGGAAGTCCTGCTCCACGTTGGGGTCGGCGTTGTCCCCGCTCTTGCGGCGACGCCGCCGGCGCCGCAACGACCCCGCCGTCGACGCGCCGAGCGAACCGACTTCAGTCAGTCCCGAACCCACCCGGAATCTGCTCCGAACCGGCTTCTCGTCACTCATTTCACGGCCTCCCCCACATACCGGCGCACGACTCGTCCCCGGATGCCGGTGACGATCTCATAGTCGATGGTCCCGATCTCATCCGCCCAGTCGGTGGCGGTCGGCACGTGCTGCGCGCCCGCGGGAGTGGGCCCGAACAGAGTCGCGACATCGCCTTCGGCGACGCCCCCGCCGTCCGGTCCGAGTTCGACGACCAGCTGGTCCATGCAGATCCGGCCGACGCCCGGGAACGACCGTCCGTTGATGTCGACGGTCAGCCGGTTCGACAGCAGCCGCGGCACGCCGTCGGCATAGCCGATCGGCAGCACCGCGACCACCGTGTCCCGCGGCGCGACCCAGGTGTGCCCGTAGGAGACGCCCTGTCCGGCGTCGATCTTCTTGACCAGCGCCACCGTCGCGCTCAGCGTCATGGCCGGGATCAGACCGAAGTCGCCGAGCTGCGGGATCGGCGAGTAGCCGTACAGGGCGATGCCGGGTCGGACCAGGTCACGCGCCAGATCGGGCCGGGTCAGCGCGGCCGGCGAGTTGGCGATGTGCACCACGTCGGGGGCCACCGACAGCCGGCGCAGATCGTCGACCGCCGCGTCGAGCGCGGCCGCCTGCTGCGAGTTCAGCGGATTGTCCGGCTCGTCCCCGCAGACCAGATGGCACATCGTCGCGCGCAGCCGCAGCACGCCCTCGGCCTGCAAGCGTGCCACGTCGCGCGCGGTCTCGGCCCATTCGCCCGGTGCGATGCCGCTGCGCGCGAGTCCGGTGTCGATTTTGAGGGTGAACTCGGCGGTCGTGCCGCGTTCGCGCGCCGCATCGGCGAGCGCATGGAGCTGCCGCGGCGAGCTGACGGCGACGTCGACGCCGTCGTCGATCGCACCGCCGAAGTCGGCGCCGGGCGTGTGCAGCCAGGCGGTCAGATGCGCCTCGACGCCCGCGGCCCGCAGTACGCGCGCCTCGGTGATGTGCGCGACGCCCAGCTCGGCGACTCCGGCGTCGACCAGCGCGCGGGCCACCGGCACCGCACCGTGCCCGTACGCGTCGGCCTTCACCACGCCGATCACACCCGCGCCGGATCGCTCCGCGACCACGCCCAGGTTGTGGGCGATCGCGGACAGATCGACGGTGGCGGTCGACGCTGCGGCAGATTCGGTGAGCACTCGGTTCATCACGTTCTATTGTCGCAAACCGGCGGCGGGGCGGCGCGCGAGCAGTCCGCGCAACGCCTCCGGCAACGCCGCGGCCAGCGCAGACGCGCCGATCGGCGCGCCC
>JASGFV010000304.1:0-3335 GCA_047605365.1 Gordonia sp. (in: high G+C Gram-positive bacteria) | reverse complement strand
CGCGAGTTCGCCGCAGCGTCCGCACACCCACTCGTTTTCACGGAGGACGCGGTGCAGCGGGTCCGTGTTCCACCGTTCGGCGAGCAGCGCGATCCGGCGGGCCACAGGGTCTTCTGCGGCCTCCGGTGGTGTGCTGGCTTCGACGGCAGCGAGCAGATCGAAGAGGTCGAGTTGGCCGGGGATCTCGGTCATCCCGCACCACCGAGCGCGGCGACGGCGCGTTCGCCGAGCCAGCGCGCGACGCCGACCGCAACCGCATTCCCGATCTGCCGCTTCACCTGCGACCGGGTGCCCGTGAACTCGTAGTCGTCCGGGAAGCCCTGGGCTCTCGCGCACTCCCTGTTGCTGAGCATCCGATGGTGGGCCACCCCGGCGGCATCGATCGTGGCAACTGCGTGGTGGTTGCCGCCGGCGGTGACCGTTGGCAACCGGTGCCTGTCGGCTCGACGTGCCCTGGCGTTGCGCCGGTACGTGACGAGGTGAGGGACGTCGGCGTCGGAGATCTCGGCGATCTGGCGCGAGACGTACAGCTCGCGGGTCACGGGCCGGCCGGGGTCCGGATCGAGGATCGACGCCGCGTACACGGGATCGATGCGGGACGGCGTCAGGTCCATCTGGGCGCCGCCGCGTTCGGCGACGATGAACAACCTGCGGCGGTGCTGGGCGTGGCCGAAGTCGGCGGCGTCCAAGAGCAGCTCGGTGATGTCGTAGCCGAGGCCGCGGAGCCCGTCGAGCCACCATCGGTACAGGCGCCAGTCTGCAAACTCGGGGACGTTCTCGACGATCACGACGGGATACAAATGGACTTCGGCGGCGGCGATGACCGCGAACGCTGTGGCCCGGTCGACGGCCCCGCTGTCCGCGCGCAGCATCTCCATGCCGAGTGTCGGCTGCCGGCGCCCACCGGCGGGCGTGTGCCAGACGCATGACGGGGATGCCCACAGGATGTCGGTGCTCGGGAACGACCGCCAGTCGACGTCCTGCACGCTGGCCTGCCGGTGCTCGGTGTCGGGGTGGTTGAGTTTGTGGGTGGCGATCGCCACGGGGTCGTGGTTCGCCGCGATCGCTACGCGAACTCCGGCTTGGTCGAGTCCGATGGATGCGCCTCCTCCGCCGGCGAACAAGTCCGTCGCCGTCGTGGCGTGGTGGCGGCTGGCCAGGTTGGAGACGCTCATGATGAACCACCGCGCCTGGTGCAGGTACAGCCGCCGCACCAGTCGCAGCGGTCGCAGGTTGGGTTGGTGTGAAGGCAGATGTCGGGGTCGGCGAGACCTGCCGGGTTGATGGGGCCGTTGCAGGCGGCGCACGGCTCCGTCACTGGTCCTCTCCCTGGTTCGGGTAGATGAGCTGGGCGGTCGCGCACGGCCAGTCGTCGAGGCAGTGAACGCAGTGGGTGGTGGACAGTCGGGCTGTCGGGCGTTCCGGCCGGTGCAGGTCGCGGATCGGGGCGAGGGCTTCGCGGGCGGCGTTGATCTCTTGCCGGTGCAGAAGGTCGATCGCGAAGTAGAGATCGGGCACCGTGCTGCCGGTCTGCGTCATCCACGCCCGCTGCGCCGCTTCGACGGCGGGATCACTCAGCATCGGGGTTCACTCGCTTCGAGTGGGCGGCGGCGGCCAACATCTGGGCGCCGAATGCGGCGGCCTCGTCCGAGAACAGCTGCTTTGCCACCGCAACCCAGATCTCACCGTCGCCGTCAGCGGCGATGTCATTGTCTTCCCAGTAGATGGACCCGTCGTCGAACGTCTTGTCGGGCTCGGGCAGCTTGACGACGGCGTACCCGGCGGCGGCGAGGCCGTCGAGCGTCTTCTGGGCCTGGGAGTCGCCGAGCGTCCCCGGCAACGCGGGAAGGAAGCGTTTGACCACGTCTTGCGTGGTCTCCTTCGGGTCAGTCATTGGTATTTCTCCTGACGAGGGTCGAAGGCGGGGCCTCGCCCCAAGGGTCGGGAATCGGTGGTGCAGGCGGGGCGTCGGCGGCCGGTCGCCACCGCTCGGAGTTCACTTCGGCGCGCGACAGAAGGTCGGGCATGTAGTCGCGGGCGGCATCGGCGGCGGCGTCGTCGACTTCGCTGCAGCCGCGCCAGCGCTCACTCATCGAGATCGACTCCACCGTTGAAGCCGAGGGCTTCGTCCCAGCCGGAGATCTCGATGCGCGTCACCTCATCGAGGCGTCCACTCGTCTCCGCCTCGATCAGGCGGTCTTCCCGGTCGAGCGCTGCCACGGTCGTGCTGACTGCGGTCGCCGCGGCGAGCGCGAGCGTCGCGTGCACGTGAGCGAGGGAGACCATGTCGGCGCGCTCGGCATCAGACATGTCGCAGAACGCGTCCGTTGACGTTGCGGCGTCGAGGAGGCGTTCGGCCTCGCGGTAGTGGGCGGCTCCGTTCACTGGTCGGCCGCCCAGTCTGCCGAGTTGATCAGGACGGTGCCGCTGCCGGTCGGTTCGCCGGCCAGTACTCGGGTGATGTTGTCGCGGACGCACTCGACGGCGATCGGGTCACGGGTCAGCGACGACGCGATCTGGTCGGCGACCTCGATCGCCTTGTCGGCGTCGACGCCGAGGTTGACGAAGGCCGAGCGGGTGCCGGAGACGAATCCGTCCATCCAGACGTCGATGTGGGCGTCGGTGATCGTGGTGGTCGCGCGGTCTTCGGGGTCGGGTGTCGGTCGGGTGTTCATGTTCTGGGCTCCAATCCGTGTGAACAAGGGAAACAATATCGTATGTAGCCGGTAGAGATGGCTACGGTTGGTCGGATTCGGGTGGGTAGAGGACGTAGCCGCCGTGCTCGTCGAGCCAGCACGTCTGGCGGTACAGGTAGGGGATGATCGGGATGCGTGCAGGGTCGTCCCAGGAGTGCACCAGCCAGCCGTCGCGGTAGGCGGCTTCGCGGTACCGCTCTGCCCAGGCGTGACAGGCCCGGCATAGCAGGACTGTGTTCGTGACCGAGTGCACCGAGGGTGCCTGGGTGCCGCCCATTTGGCGTGGTCGCCGGTGGTGGACGTCGTGTCCGGGGCGGCCGCATCGCTCGCACAGGGTGAGTGCGCGTTCGCGTGTCAGCTGCCTGACGGACTCGGCGGTGTTCACAGCAGGCCGTCACGGGTGAGGATTCGGCGGTCGTGGCGGACCGCGTCGATCGTGATGCCCAGACTGTCCGCGATCCGCGCTGAGGAGTGCCCGGCGACGACGAGCTGGCGCACCCGCTCACGTCGCACCGGATCGGTGACCGGTGGCTTCTGCGCGATGCCGAGTGCAGCGCGATCGTTGTGGACGGTGCGCAGACCGACACCGAGGTGCCCGGCGATCTCACGGGCCGACTTGCCGGCGGCGGTGAGTTCGGC
>JASGFV010000303.1:0-3380 GCA_047605365.1 Gordonia sp. (in: high G+C Gram-positive bacteria) | reverse complement strand
GTGGTCGCTGAGCGACCACAACCCCACGCTTTGCATTCGATGAATCGACGGTCAGCGCGAGCCCCACTCGGCAGGCGCGTACGACCAGCCGAGGTAGGTCTGCGCCAGGTTGCTCCGGCGCTGAACGGTCCGGCCGTTGCCCGGGTTGAACTGTTCCGCGCCGCCCGACACGTAGGTGCCGTCGCCGACCGCGATCATCACGTGCCCGTTTCCACCGTCATACGAGCTGCGACTGAACACGAGCGCGCCCTTCGGAATCCCCGTCGTAGAGGTGCGGATCTGTCCACGCGACTTCAGCAGATTGTAAGTACTGATCGCGTTTCCGGAACGCCCCGAAGTGCCGTAGGCGTTCTCGACGAATCGTTCACACGCGAAATTGTAGGAATTGGATCCCACCTGGGAAAGGGCCCACGAAACGGCCTTGTTCTCACGGCTGCCCGACGTAGCGGGAGGCTGTCCGCCACCGACGCACTCCGGTGCGACCCGACCGTTGGTTCCGGTGTAGATCCAGGCGTCGGCGACGTAGCCCGAGCCGGCGATGTGATCCCAGATCGTCGACGTGCCGTAGTCGCCCTTGACCGCCGGACCCGTTGTGGTGCAGTCGATGTTGACCTTCGTCTTGTCCGCAAGTCGCGCGACGATGGGCGCGGTGGTGCTCGGCGCGCTCCGCACGTTCAGAGTGATTCCACCGGTGTGGACGGTTCCGGTCGCCGCTTCGGCGGAACCCGCCGACGCGAACATGCCGGCGCCGACCGCGGCGACCGCCACGGCAGAAGCCACGATCTTGCTCCAACGATTTGCTTTCATCGACAGCCCTTTCGGAGTATCCGCACCGGCCTCCGATGCGGGCCCTCAGCGTGCCACGACGAATTCTTCGCTTCCATCGTCATTGTCGTACAAAGAGGCCAATAGACGCGAAAATTCAACTCTTCGGTTCATAGACAATTCAGACAAAGCCGCCGGGATGTTCCGGCCCGCGTCTATGCCAGTCAGTCGGCGACGGAGTGCGGGAGCTTCACCGATCCGGGCGCCACCTTCGCCGGGCGCGAGGGCGGCGGCACCATGGGGCCGACGTTGCCGTCGGGAGCGTCGTCGAGGTCGACGAAGACCGGGGCGTGGTCGCTGGGCTTGGCGCCCTTGCGGGCCTGCCGGTCGACCCACGCCGCCTGCACGCGATCGGCGATCGGCTGCCCGGCCACGATGAGATCGATCCGCATGCCCAGATCCTTGTGGAACATGCCGGCGCGGTAGTCCCAGTAGGTGTAGATCCGCTCGTCCGGCCAGTGGTCGCGCATCACGTCGCGCATGCCGAGGTCCAGGAATCCGGTCAGCTCCGCGCGCTCACGGGGCGTCACATGCGTGTGACCTTCGAGCGCCGTCGGATCGAAGACGTCGGCGTCGGCCGGAATGATGTTGAAATCGCCGCAGACCATGGTCGACGACGCCGAGCCGGCCACCGCGGCCCGCAGCCGGTCGAGCCACACCAGCTTGTACGCATAGTGGTCGGAGTCCACTTCACGGCCGTTCGGCACATACACCGAGTAGACGCGCACGCCGTCGCACACCGCTGAGATCGCCCGGCCCTCCGGCGGGCCGTCGAGATCGGGGAAGCCCGGAGCCTTCGGAAAGGCGACCTGCACGTCGTCGAGCCCGACGCGGCTGAGCAGCGCGACGCCGTTCCACTGCCCCTGCCCGGCGTGCGCGAACTCGTAGCCGCGGGCGGCCAGTTCGTCGCCCAGTTCGGCGGCGAATGCGCCGTCGGACACCTTCGTCTCCTGCAGACACACCACGTCCGGCCGCCGGTCGTCGAGCCAAGGCAGCAGTCGCGGCACCCGCTGCCGCACCGAATTCACGTTCCAAGTCGCCACTCGCATCGGTCCACCGTAGCGCCGCAACGACTTCGCGCCGCAGCCGGCGGGCTACCAGCTCAGCCTGCGGGGCTACCGGCTCAGGCGGCAGGCGAACCGAAGCCGACGATCCCGTCGACGTCGCGCCACGGGGCGGTGCGCAGGGTGACGCCTTGTGCCTCGTTGCCACCCACGGTGGTCATCTCGCCGCCGTTCACCGCGACGACGATGTTCACGTGCTGGCCCAGCTTGTGCGGCGGAGAGTAGATCACGACGTCGCCCACCCGCGGACCGGCAGACGGCGGGCGCAGACGTCCTGCGGCGCGGTAGTAGTCGGTCAAGGTGGAGACGCCGGGGATCCGCCAGCTGCCCGAGTTCGGATTGCTCAGCGGTGCACCCGACGCGCGCATCACCCAGCTGGCGAAGTCGGCGCACCACGGCTCCTCCTGGCCCTCGGAGTAGGCGGTGCCGGCCGGGTTCCGGGCGTACTGAGCGTCGACCGTGTCGACGATCCGCTGCTGCAGCCGGCTCAGCCCGGCGGTGTCGACGGTGGGGAACGCCGGACGGTCCGGACCGAACGGCGACGCGTCGCGCACCGCCGAACAGGCGGTGGCGAGCACGACGATCACCGCGATCAGCACGGTGAGCTGCGCGGCCCGCCACGGCAGACTCCTCATCGCAACGAGGTTAGCCCCCGTGTGCGACAACGCGTGGTCGCACATCCGCCGATCGAACGACGAGCCGAAGCCGGCGAACTGTGCTGTCATCCGGGCATCACTCCCCCAGCGCCGCGGTCAGCTGCTCCACCCACGCCTCGGTCACCCCGGCCCGACGCTTGGAATCGTCGGTCAGGGTGTCAGCGAGGCCGAGGCCGCGAGCCAGGTCGAGGGTGATCTGCGCCAGCCTGCGGGTCTCCGGCCGCGTGCCGTCCGGATCGAGTCCGGCGACGACGAACTTGTGCGCAGCACGGCCCAGCTTGCCTTCGAGCGGCCGGATGACGGCAGCGAGCGTCTCGTCGGACGCGGCCGCAGTCCACACCTGCAGCGCCGCCTTGAACGGGGCCCCGGTGTAGATGCCGACCGCTTGGTCGACCACCGCGGCGATCCGTTCCGAACCGGTCAGCGTCTCCGGGATCGAGCGCACGGCGTCGTCGATCATCGTCTCGTACATCTGCTCGACGACCGCCGTGAACAACGCCTCCCGGGTCGGGAAGTGATGCTGGGCCGCACCGCGGGAGACGTGCGCCTCCTCGGCGACCTTCGCGACGGTGGTCGCCGTCCAGCCGCGGGTGGCGAGGAGGTCGACGGCGGCCGCCAGCAACCGCTCCCGGGTGGCCCGGGAGCGATCCTGCTGCGGCTCGCGGGCGGCCGTCACACCCCGCCCGCGTCTGGAACGCTGACATCCCACGGCGCCCGCTGCTTGGTCAGGAACGCGGTCATCCCGGCGCGCGCCTCCTCGGACGAGAACAACGCCGCCGACTCCGCAGCCCGTGCCGCCGCCTGCGCGCCGATCCTCGCCGACTACGACGCGCAG
>JASGFV010000302.1:0-3387 GCA_047605365.1 Gordonia sp. (in: high G+C Gram-positive bacteria) | reverse complement strand
CACCGACGGCGAAGGCGACGACGATGATCCGGTCGACGTCGATGCCCATCAGCCGTGAGGTGTCGGGGTCCTGCGAGACGGCCTGCATGGCGCGTCCGGTCGCGGTGCGGTTGACGAACCACCACAGGAAGATCCAGCAGATCAGCAGCGCGGCCATCACGAAGAAGTTGCCGCGGTGCACCTGCAGGCCGCCGACGTCGATCGCGGGTCCGGTGAAGAACTCCAGCTGCGGGAAGGGGATGGCCGCCTTGGCGTCCGGGAAGCCAGGGATCTGGCCGTAGAAGAGGCGGACGAACTCCTGCAGGAAGATCGAGATGCCGATCGCGGTGATGAGTGGCGCCAGTCGTGGCGCGTTGCGCAGTGGACGGTAGGCGAATCTCTCCATCAGTACCGCGGTCAGCACCGCGACGATCATGCCGCCCACCAGCATCAGTGGCAGGTTCCACCAGGCGGTGGAGCCGCCGGTCACCCAGCTCAGGACGATCCAGGTCGACAGTGCCCCGAAGGCGCCGATCATGAAGATCTCACCGTGGGCGAAGTTGATCAGCTGGACGATGCCGTACACCACTGTGTACCCGACCGCGATCAACGCGTAGAGGGAGCCCAGTGACAGGCCGTTCAGCAGCTGGTCGAGGTAGTACGTCACGCAGGTGCTCCCTTCGGTTCTGTGGGGAGCCGCTGGAAGCGACTCCCCACAGAGGTTCGAAACGACGGACTACTTCAGTTCGCCGGTCTGCTTGGCGACCCAGGCGCCGTCGGTGACCTCGTAGACGGTGAGCGTCTTGGTGACCGCATCGCCGAACTCGTCGAAGGCGACCTTGCCGGTGGCGCCGTCGAAGCTGACCGAGGACAGCCCGTCGATGGTGGCCTGCCGGGCCGACTTGGCGTCCGAGGCGCTGGCCAGGGACTGCTTCAGCGACGCGATGATCGCGTTGGCGGCGTCGTAGGCGTAGGCGCCGTAGGCGGAGTAGCCGTCGGAGAAGCCGGCGGCCTTGTAGGCCTCGACGAACGACTTGCCCGACTCGAGGGTCTCGATGGGAGCGCCGACCGAGGTGGCCAGGTCCTTCTCACGGCCGCCCAGTTCGATGAACTTGGCGTCGTAGATGCCGTCGCCGCCCATCAGCGGAACGTTCAGGCCCTTGTCCTTCATCTGCTTGCTCATCGGGCCGGCCAACTGGAACTCGGTGCCGAAGTAGACGGCCTGCGGGCTCTTCGGCTTGATCAGGTCGATGACGGTGGAGAAGTCCTTGTCGTCCTTGTTGACGGTCTCGTCGGCGACCACGTCACCGCCGAGTTCCTTGAACTTCTTGGCCACTGCCTGGGCCAGGCCCTGGCCGTACGGCTTCTTGTCGTTGACCACGGCGAGCTTCTTCACCCCGGAGTCGTACAGGTACTGGGCTGCGAAGGGGCCCTGGATCGAGTCGGTGGTGCAGACCCGGAAGTAGTTGGCGTAGGTGCGGGAAGGCTTGGTCAGGTCGGCGCCCTGGGTCAGGTTCGGGCTGGTGTTGGCCGGGGACACCATGACGATCTTGGCGTCGTTGAGGATCGGCTGCACCGGCTGGGCGACACCCGAGTTCAGCGTGCCGACCACGCCGACCACCTGGTTGTCGGAGGCCAGCTTGGTGGCGGCGTTCGCGCCTACGTCGGCGGTGGCCTGGTCGTCCTCGGCGGCGAGTTCCAGCTTCCAGCCCGGGATCGCGTTCTTCTCGTTGGCCTGCTTGATCGCCAGGTCGACCGAGTTCTTGATGCCCAGGCCCATCACCGACAGGTCACCGGTGAGCGGCGCGATGACACCGATCTTGGCGACCTTGGTGGTGGTTCCCGGCGCACCGCTGGCGGCCGGCTCGGTGCGGCTGCCACAACCGGCGAACAGCAGAGACGCGCTCAACAGGGCGGCAGCGCCCCCGAGCAGCTTCTTGTTACGCACATTTCCTCCTTGTCGCTCGCGACCCGCCGTCGCGATGATGCGAGAACTATTGCGGGCGGGGACGCGCCAGCGAAGCTCGTTGGCCCGATCGTTGATGGATTGTGACCATGCTGCAACGTTGGGGTAGGCGCGGCTCCGTCCGGTTTGGGTGTTGCAGACCTCGCGTCGCACGGTGAGCGGGTCCGGCGAAGCCGGTGCGCCCAGCTGGGGTCGCGCAGTAGGCGCCAATCGGTGGATTGAGGTGTTGAGAGGTTCCGCCGGAACGACGCCAGCATTGCGGCCGTTTCCTGGGCGTCCCTGCCGGACGGTGTCGGCTCAGCGCAGCAGCGCCGGAACCACCTCGACGATCGGGCCGCGATGGACGCTGTGCGCGAGCCGGTCGTAGTCGGTCGGTTCGGCGTTCACGATCACCACCGCCGCGCCCCGGCGGTGTGCGTAGGGCACCAGCCCGGCCGCCGGGTGGACGGTCAGCGAGGTGCCGATCACCAGCAGCGCGTCGGCCTCCTCCACGGCCCCGACGGCGGCGTCGATGGTGGCCGGGTCGAGGTTCTCCTCGAACAGGATGGTGGTGGCCCGGACGATGCCGCCGTCGTAGGGGCAGCGCGGGTCGGGATCCCCGGCGCGCACCTGCCGGACCATCTCGGTCATCGGCCCGGTCGCCCGGCACCGCTCGCAGCGCCAGGTGCGGCTGTTGCCGTGCAGCTCGATCACCAGTTCGGGGTTCGAGCCGGCCAGCTGGTGCAGGCCGTCGGTGTTCTGGGTGACCAGGCCGGTCAGCCGGGCGCCGCGTTCCAGCCCGACCAGGGCGACGTGCGCGGGGTTCGGACGCGCGTCGTAGACCGGCGACTCGGCGCGGAACCGCCAGGCCTTGGCGCGCACCGCGGGATCGTTGAGGTACCACGAGAGCGTGGAGACCTTCTCGGCGTCCGGGTCGAGGGTCCAACGGCCCTGTGGCCCGCGGAAGTCGCCGATCCCGGACGCCGTGGAGATGCCGGCCCCGGTGAGGACGGCCACCCGTTCGGCGCGGCGCAACAGGCCCCGGGACTCGGTGAGGTGGTCCATGCCCCATTGTGGCAAGGCGGGTCGCCGTTGGAACAGACCGGGGAATAGTGCTGCGGGGGGAGACGTTCCCATGTATAGTTGAAACTACAACTACTTGGGAGCAGCAATGCAGTTCGGCATCTTCAGCGTCGGCGACATCACCACCGACCCGACCACCGGCATCACCCCGTCCGAGCACGACCGGATCAAGGCTGCCGTCACCCTGGCGAAGAAGGCCGAGGAGATCGGCCTGGACGTGTTCGCCACCGGCGAGCACCACAACCCGCCGTTCCACCCGTCCAGCCCCACCACGCTGCTGGGCTACATCGCCGCGCAGACCGACCGGATCATGTTGTCGACGGCGACCACGCTGATCACCACCAACGACCCGGTGAAGATCGCCGAGGACTACTCGGTGC
>JASGFV010000301.1:0-3401 GCA_047605365.1 Gordonia sp. (in: high G+C Gram-positive bacteria) | reverse complement strand
GTCGCCGACCCCGCTCGCCCGGGCGCACGCATGTTCCGCACCGGCGACCGCGGCCGATTCGGTGCGGACGGCCGGCTCGAACTGCTGGGCCGCGACGACGCGCAGGTCAAGATCCGCGGCCACCGCGTCGAGCTCGGCGAAGTCGAAGCGGCACTGCTCGCGGCGCCCGGCGTCCGCGAGGCCGCCGTGGTCGCGGCCGACACCGTCGACGGCGCCCGCCTCGACACATACCTCGTCGCGCCCGCCGATCCGGAAGCGGTGCGCGCGCACCTCGCCGCGACCCTGCCCGGGTACCTGGTGCCGAGCACCTGGACCGTGCTCGACGCCATCCCGCAGACGCCCGGCGGCAAACTCGACCGCCGTGCCCTGCCCGCGCCGAACAGCACCGTTCACGCGGCCTCGCGGGCGCCGCGGACCGACGCCGAGCGCACCGTGCTGGCGACCGTCGCCGACGTCCTCGGCGTGCCGGAGCCGGGTGTCGAGGACGACTTCTTCGATCTCGGCGGCCACTCGCTGTCGGCCACCCGGATGCTCACCCGCTTGCGGCTGGCGACCGGCAAGGCGCTGACTGTCGCCCAGGTCTTCGAGCGCCGCGTGCTCGCGGACATCGCGGCGCTGCTCGACGACGATGCCCCACAGTCGGCCGTCGACGAGCCGCGCGCGCTGGCACAGCGGCCCGATCCGATCCCGCTGTCCCCGGCGCAGCGTCGCCTGTACTTCCAGAGCGGCATCGACGACTCCGCCTACACCGTGCCGTTCGCCGTGCGCCTGCGGGGCGAGCCGGATCTGGAGCGACTTCAGGCGTCGCTGCGGCAGATCGTCGAGCGTCACGAGACCCTGCGCACACGCATCGTCGACGGCGCGCAGATCGTGGACCCGGCGAACGCTGAAGGCTCGGAGCCGGTGATGATCACCGAGCTGCGCGTGGACGACCGCGCCGGGGCGCACTCGGCCGTCGCCGCGCTGATCGCCACACCGTTCGACCTCTCCGTCGACCGTCCCGTCCGGGCGGCCCTGGTGCACAGCGCCGACGCACCCGGCGAGGCACTGCTCGTGTTGACCGTGCATCACATCGCCGCAGACGAGTGGTCTGCCACCCGTCTGTTCGACGAGTTGGCCGCCGGATACAACGGCGTGCCGGTGGCCGCCCCCGAAGTGCAGTTCGCCGACGTCACCGTGTGGCAGCTGGAACGGCTCGGCGATCCCGCCGACGCCGAGTCGACGGCGGGCCGCCAGATCGCCTACTGGCGCGAGGCACTGGCCGGGGCGCCGGACGAGCTGGAACTGCCCGTCGACCGAGCACGCACCGGCGAGCGCAGCGGAGCCGGCGACCAGGTGGAGCGATCGCTCGGCGCGGACCGGCTGACGGTTCTGCGCGATCGCGCCCGCGAGCACGGCGCCAGCATGTTCATGCTGGTCCACGCCGCGGTCGCGGCGGCGCTCTCCGCCTCCGGAACCGGCGACGACGTGGTGCTCGGCGCCCCGATCGCCGGCCGCGACACCGCGGCCGCCGAGGCGCTGATCGGCATGTTCGTCAACACCCTCACCCTGCGGACGGATCTGTCCGGGAACCCGTCGCTCGCCGACGTGCTGACGCGGGTGCGGGACACCGACGTGGCCGCCTACGCGCACGCCGACGTGCCGTTCGACGCCGTGGTCGCCGCGCTCGCCCCAGAGCGCAGCCTCGGACGGCATCCGCTGTTCCAGGCGATGGTGCAGTACCGCGATCCGATCGTCGCACCCCGCTTCGACGGACTGGTCGCGACGCCCGAGTTCACGCCGTCGACCACCGCGAAGTTCGACCTCACCTTCGAGTTCGTCGAAGAATCCGGTCCGGACGGCCTGCGGCTGCGGCTGGAGTTCGCGACCGACGTCTTCGACCGGGCCACCGCGGAGGCCCTCGCCGATCGGGCGATGGCCGTCCTGGACCTCCTCGTCACCGCCCCGCAGACCCCGCTCGCCGGGCTGCGGCTGGCGGAGAGCGACGGATCGGTGCCCGTCCTGGCGGCTCTCGGCGAACGGGCGCCCGAGCGCACCCTGCTCGACGTCTTCGCGGACACCGTCGCGCAGCATGCCGACCGCACCGCGCTGGTCGCGGGCGACGAGCGACTCACCTACCGCGAACTCGACGAGCGCAGCGCCGCGCTCGCCAGCCAGCTGGTGCGCGACGGCGTCGCCCCCGGCGACCTCGTCGCGCTGCTGATGGAGCGCACCGCCGACCTGCTGGTCGCCGTCCTCGGCGTGCTGCGCGCGGGCGCGGCCTACGTGCCGCTGGATCCGGCGTCGCCGGCGGACCGGATCGCCGGGATCCTCGAGGACGCGAAACCGTCGCTGACCGTCGCCCCGGAGTACGTCGCGGCCGTTCGACAAGCTCAGGAAGCAGGCGAACCGCAGGGAGCGGACGGGGCAGGTGATCTGCCGCCGGTGTCGGCCGCTCACCCGGCCTACGTGATCTTCACGTCCGGTTCCACCGGCCGCCCCAAGGGCGTGCTGGTGCGGCACGGCAACGTCGTCGCGATGCTCGACGCGACCCAGGAACGATTCGGCTTCACCCCGGACGACGCCTGGTCGCTGTGCCACTCGTACGCCTTCGACTTTGCAGTGTTCGAGATCTGGGGCGCACTGTCGACCGGCGGCACGGCCGTGCTCGCCGACCAGGTGACCACCCGGTCTCCGGAAGATCTCGGCGCGCTGCTGGCCGCGGAGAAGGTCAGCGTGTTCTGTCAGACGCCGTCGGCGTTCTTCGCGTTCGAGGCCGCCGAGGCGGCCGAGGCGGCCGGAGTCCCGCTCCCGCTGGACGCGCTGCGCTATGTGATCTTCGGCGGCGAAGCGCTCGACCTGCGGCGCATGACCGGTTTCCTCCAGCGGCACCCGGACGTCACCGGCGTCAACATGTACGGAATCACCGAGACCACCGTGCACTCCAGTTTCCAGCCGTTCGACGCCGAGTACGCCGCGATCGCCCCGGGCAGCGACGTCGGGCCGATGCTCGCCGGCTTCCGCGGCCGCCTGCTCGATCAGTACCTGCGACCGGTGCCGACCGGCGTCGCCGGCGAGCTGTACCTGTCGGGGCCGCAGGTCACCGGCGGCTACCTGGGACGGCCCGGACTCACCGCGTCGCGCTTCGTCGCGGGCCCGGACGGCGCCGTGATGTACCGCTCCGGCGACGTGCTGCGCCAGACGCGCGACGGCAAGCTCCTTTACGTCGGGCGCGCCGACACCCAGGTGAAGATCCGAGGCTTCCGCATCGAGCTCGCCGAGGTCCGCGAGGCGATCGCCGATGTCGCGGGCGTTCGGGACGTCGCGGTCATCACCCGCCCCGGCGCGGGCGACGCTCACCGGCTGCTGGCCTACGCGGTGCTCGACGGTGCGACGTCCACCGACGCCGTCGTCGAGCAGTT
>JASGFV010000300.1:0-3416 GCA_047605365.1 Gordonia sp. (in: high G+C Gram-positive bacteria) | reverse complement strand
TGGGTGCGCGCGTCGGGCGCCCACTCCTGGAGGGCGACCAGCTCGGTCTGCAACCGGAACAGCTCGGCCTCGTAGGCTGGCTTGGACAGCTTCGCCGGCTTGTCGGCGCCCTTGTTTTTGCTCATACCCGCAATCGTAATTGCCGTATGAGCGACATACCCGCTGTTGGGACTACGGTCGGTGCCCGGGGTGCCGAAAGTCCCGGTGCGAGGCCCGCGCCGCCGCTGGAGAAGTCCCTCAGACGGACGCGATCTCGGCCCGCAGCTCGTCGACCGAAGCGTCGATCCGGCGGCGCGAGAAGTCGTTGATCTCCAGTCCCTCGACGATCTCCCATTCGCCGCCGCGGCTGCGCACCGGGAACGAGCTGACCAGTCCTTCGTCGACGCCGTACGCGCCGGGGGAGACGATCGCCGCCGACGTCCACGACTCGCCCGGCGTGCCGAGGACCCAGTCGCGCACGTGCTCGATGGTGGCGTTGGCCGCCGAAGCGGCCGACGACGCCCCGCGCGCAGCGATGATCGCCGAGCCGCGCTTGGCGACGGTGGGGATGAAGTCGTCGACCAGCCAGTCGGTGTCGCGGGCGAGGTCGGCGCCGCGGGCCTCGCCGACACGGGCGTGGAAGATGTCCGGGTACTGCGTGGCCGAGTGGTTGCCCCAGATCGTGACGCCGTCGATGTCGCTCACTGAGGCGCCGGTGTGCCGGGCCAGCTGGGCGACGGCGCGGTTGTGGTCGAGCCGGGTGATCGCGGTGAAGCGCGAGTCCGGGACGTCCGGTGCGTTCTGGGCGGCGATCGCGGCGTTGGTGTTGGCGGGATTGCCGACCACGGTGACGTGCAGGTCGTCGGCCGCGACGTCGTTCAGGACTGCGCCCTGGGAGGCGAAGATCGACGCGTTGGCCGACAGCAGGTCTCCCCGCTCCATGCCCTTGCTGCGCGGTTTGGCCCCGATCAGCAGGGCGTGGCTGGTGCCGTCGAACGCGGCCCGCGGATCGTCGAAGACCTCGATCGAGTGCAGCAGGCTGAATGCGCAGTCGTCGAGCTCCATGGCGGTGCCTTCGGCGGCCGACACCGCGCCGGGCAGTTCGAGGAGGCGCAGGGAAATGGGCTGGTCGAAGCCCAGCATCGCGCCGGCCGCGACGCGGAAGAGTGCGGCGTAGCCGATGCTTCCGGCGGCGCCGGTCACGGTCACCACGACCGGGCGACGGGTGGAGTCGCCCGTGGGCGGGAAGGGAGTGGCGGTCATTTCGGGCCTTTCGTCGTGAAGTCGTGTGCGCCGGCCGGCGGAGGCGGCCGGGCGGAGGTGTCAGTTCGCCGGTGCGCGGAGCCGGAGCCCGATGCTCGGGTCGGCGTCGTTGGTGAGGGAGAGCTGGTCGCCGTCGATCGCATAGGTCACCGGGCCCTGCAGGACTGCCAGCACTGCACGTTCGACGTCGTCGAGGTCACCCAGACAGGCCTTGCGGGTGGTGGCGATCGACGAGAAGTCGATCTTGTCGTCGTGCACCGCGGCGCCGCCGGAGAGCGTGTTGCAGCCGGCGAATCCGGTGACGCGCCCGTCTTTGGTGAACGTCAGCCGAGGGCGTGCCTGTTCAATCGCCACCGACGACTCGACGGCCTGGCGCCGAACCAGCGAATTCACGGTCCATTCCGGGCCGACGAGCGTCAGGTTCTCGCGCTCGGCCAGGGTCACGACGGTCTCTCCGTGCCGCAGGGTCAGCGTCTTGCCGTCGAGCGACCAGCCCACCGGTCCGCCGAAGAAGTCGCCGACCCAGGCGTCGGCGCGGTCCCGCGGCGGAGGGCAGGCCGTCAGCGTGGCGGCCAGCGGACCGGCGGTCAGCTCGGATCCGGAGAACGCGACCGACCCGTTGTGCCGATTGCAGCCGGCCGTCGCCGAGATGCGTCCGGTGGTGGGGAAGCTCACTTCCAGCGGCCCGTCCCCGGGAATCGCAGTGCCGTCGACCTTCCCGGAGAGGTACGTCTTGCCGATCAGTGCGGCCGGATCCGTGGACTTCGCGTCGTCACCGGCGCTGCACCCGGTCATGGCCGTCACGCCCAGGGCCGCGGCCGCCGCCATCGTCACGACGAGCCTGACCGAGCGGCTCGGGCGTCGTCGCCCGAAGGGGGAGGTGCTCACGCTGGCCACGGTAGCCGAGCGCGTGCGCCACGTCGCGGAACGGGCCGCGTACGGTAGATCACGATTCGTCTCCGGTGCGACGCCTGACGCCGGGGACTGACACAACGTCAGGAGTGGGTAGTCGGTGGGTAAGTTCTCGAACGCGATGTGGCGCATGCTCGGTGCGCAGTCGTCCCGTAACCAGTCGAAGTCGGTCGCTCTGATCGAGGCGTCGGCCAAGCACGACTCGTGGGCCGAGGAACTCGGCGACGACGAGTTCGCGACAGAGGCCGCGGAGCTGGATCTCATCAGCGAGGACGGTCTGGTCAAGTTCCTCGCGATGGCGCGGGAGGCCGGAACCCGCGCGCTGGAGATGACGCCGTTCGACGTCCAGCTGCAGGGTGCGGTGCGGATGCTCGAAGGAGACGTCGTCGAGATGGCCACCGGTGAGGGCAAGACGCTGGCCGGCGCGATCGCCGCGACCGGGTACGCGTTGTCCGGACACCGGGTCCATGTCATCTCCGTGAACGACTACCTGGCCGGCCGCGACGCCGAGTGGATGGCTCCGTTCTACGAGCTGTTCGGCATCACCGTCGGTGTGCTCTCGGAGAACTCGACGCGCGCCGAACGCCAGGACGCGTACGCGTGCGGAGTCACGTACGGCTCGGTCAACGAGGTCGGGTTCGACGTGCTGCGCGACCAGCTGGCCGTCACCGCAGACGAACTCGTCGCGCCGGCCGGCGACGTCGCGATCGTCGACGAGGCCGACTCGGTGCTCGTCGACGAGGCGCTGGTGCCGCTGGTCCTGGCCGGATCCACGCCCGCCGAGATCCCGAACAGCGCGGTCAACGAGGTCGTCTCGCATCTGAAGAAGAAGCACTACGAGGTGGACTCGGACGGCCGCAACGTCGCCCTCACCGACGAGGGCGCGGCATTCATCGAGGCCACCCTCGGCGGCATCAACCTGTACGACGCCGACCACGTCGGCACCACCCTGGTGCACGTCAACACTGCGCTCTACGCCTACTACCTGCTCGAACGCGACGTGCACTACATCGTGCGCGACGGCGGGGTGCACCTGATCAACGCCTCGCGCGGACGCGTCGCCCGTCTGCAGCGCTGGCCGGACGGCGTGCAGGCCGCCGTCGAATACAAGGAGGGCCTGACCCTCACCGAGTCCGGCGAGGTCATCGACACGATCACCGTGCAGGCGCTGATGGGCCGCTACCCGCGGGTCGCGGGCATGACCGGAACCGCCATCGCCTGCACGGTGATCGTGTCGATGACCTCGCCGGACTCGGTGAGGG
>JASGFV010000299.1:0-3520 GCA_047605365.1 Gordonia sp. (in: high G+C Gram-positive bacteria) | reverse complement strand
CGCCCGGGCCGCGGTCTGCCCGTCGAGCGCGACCACCACGATGTCGCGCACGGCCACCGCGCAGGCGCTCCGCGACACCTGCACCCAGGTGCAGTTCGACCACCTGTTCCGGACGGCGCACGCCGGACCGATGCCGCTCGGCGCGATGCACGGCCACGTCCGGCCGGTTGGGCCGCCGAACGACGCGGCGTCGGCGGCGGCGTCGTCGATCTGGATCGGTAAGACCTTCCATCGCGGCTGGCTCACCAATCGCGCTTTCGGCGGCGAGATTCTTCCGGCCGACGTCTTCTACGCGCCGTCCACGGTCGACGGCAAGACGGTGATCCGCATCGACTACCGCCGAAGCGGCGTACCGGTCGGGCACGACGAGCTGCGCCGGCTGAGCAACGGCCTGTACCTGGGCTACGGCTTCCTGAACGACGGCAAGGCCGTCGACTTCTGGGTCTGGAAGTAGGTCGGGGCCCGGACCGCGGCCGCCGAATCGCCAGGTTGAGGGCAAGCGCGACGAACACTCGACTTCGACGACATGGCAGTCGGGGTTGCGGCTGAGAATCGTCGACCGGAAATGAAACGTGTTCTAGTCTGGTGTCATGGCCGCCCTCGATCCGCCCGCCACCGTCCGGATCGACGACGTCGACGAGTTCGGCGACGTCGTCGACGTGGTGGTCCTGGGCGCTGGAATCGGCGGGTGCTGCGCGGCGGCCGAAGCCGCGGCCGGGGGCGCATCGGTGCTGGTCCTGGAGCGATCTGGCGCTGCCGGTGCCACAAGCTGCCTGGCCGGCGGTCACTTCTACCTCGGCGGCGGCACACCCGTGCAGAAGGCCACCGGGCACGACGACACCCCGGAGGAGATGGCCAAGTACCTCACCGCGGTCTCCCGGCGGCCCGATGTGACGAAGATCGACGCCTACTGCCGCGACAGCGTCGAGCATTTCGAGTGGCTGGAGGCCCTCGGCTTCGAGTTCGAGCGCAGCTACTACCCCGACAAGGCGGTCATCCAGCCCGGCACGCAGGGCCTGATGTACACCGGCAACGAGAAGGTCTGGCCGTTCTGCGATCTGGCCGTGCCGGCCCCGCGCGGACACAAGGTGCCCGTCGCCGGTGACGCGGGCGGGGCGTCGCTGGTGATCGAACTGCTGGTCCGCCGCCTCGGCGAGCTCGGCGTCGAAATCCGCTACGAGACCGGCGGACGGCACCTGGTGGTGACGCCCGGCGGCGGAGTGGCCGGCGTGCGCTGGCGCGGCGTCGCCGGCCGCAGCGGGGCGATCCGCGCGGGGTCGACGGTGATCGCCGCCGGCGGCTTCGTGATGAACCCGAACATGGTCGCCGAGTTCACGCCGCAGCTCGCCGAGAAGCCGTACACGCTCGGCAGCACCTACGACGACGGGCTCGGCATCGCCCTCGGCGTCTCGGTGGGCGCGCGCCTGGAGAACATGGACGGCGCCTTCCTCACTGCGCCGGTCTACCCGCCGTCGGTGCTCCTCACCGGCGTCATCGTGAACGCCGACGGCCGCCGGTTCGTCTCCGAGGACTCCTATCACTCCCGGACCTCCGGATTCGTGATGGACCAGCCCGGCCACGCGGCCTACCTGATCGTCGACGAGCCGCACTTCGCCCGGCCACGAGTGCCGCTGGTGCCGTTGATCGACGGATTCGAGACCGTCGACGAACTGGCCGACGGGATCGGCGTCGACCGTGCCGCCCTTGCGCAGACGCTGGAGAGATACAACGCCTGCGCCGCCCGCGGCGAGGATCCGGACTTCCACAAGCACCCCGACTACCTGGAGCCGCAGGACGCCGGGCCGTGGGCGGCGTTCGACCTGACTCTCGGCAAGGCCTTCTACGCCGGCTTCACTCTCGGCGGGCTCGCGACCGACGTCGACGGCCGGGTGCTCGACGACGAGGGCTCCGCGATCCCCGGACTGTTCGCCGCGGGGGCGTGCGCGTCGAATCTCGCGCAGGACGGCAAAGGCTACGCCAGCGGCACTCAACTGGGTGAAGGCTCCTATTTCGGGCGTCGGGCGGGGCGTCGTGCGGGTCTGAACGCCCGGGACGTCCAAGACCCCGGACACAACAATTCCGCTGAGTGAGGTAGGTAACCGTGTTCAGGTCTGCCTTACCTCGCGTGCTATCTTTTTGCCACGTTTCCATCAGCGGGATTTGAGCCTTCGGGCTGCCCGTGAACTATCGCGCCGCGTTCGACGAAACACCGGCCGATGTACGGCCTTGCGAGATCGGGAGAGCTCTATCCTCCGGCGGCACGTCGTCCATTGCCCCGCCCGTTCCGATCGCGGCCGATACGACCGTCAGATCAAGGTGAACAGAAACATGAGTTTCTCCAGTCGAACGGGAGACAGCACATGCTGATCGGCATCCCCCGGGAGTCCAAGTCGGGCGAGACGCTCGTCGCGGCGACCGCCAAGACCGTGGCGCAGTTGCAGCAGCTCGGCTACGACGTGATCGTCGAGGCCGGCAGCGGTGCACTCGCCGAACAGCCCGACCAGGCGTTCGCTGAAGCCGGCGCCCGCGTCGGCTCCACCGACGAGGTCTGGTCGGCCGACGTCGTGGTCAAGGTCAACGCACCGGCCGACGACGAGATCGCCCGCATGCGCCGCGGCGCCGTGCTGATCTCCATGATGGCGCCGGGCCGCAGCCCGGAGCTCCTGGAGAAGCTGCAGAACGCCGGCGTGACCGGGCTCGCCATGGACGCCGTGCCGCGTATCTCGCGTGCCCAGTCGATGGACGTGCTCAGCTCGATGGCCAACGTCGCCGGCTACCGCGCCGTCGTCGAGGCCGCCCACGAGTTCGGCCGGATGTTCACCGGTCAGGTCACCGCCGCCGGCAAGATCCCGCCGGCCCGCGTGTTCGTCGTCGGCGCCGGCGTCGCCGGTCTGGCCGCGATCGGCGCCGCGTCGGCCATGGGCGCCGTGGTGCGCGCCTTCGACGTGCGTCCCGAGGTGGCCGAGCAGGTCGAGTCGATGGGCGCCGAGTTCGTCAACGTCGACTTCGAGGCCGAGAAGTCCGAGGACGGCTACGCCAAGGAGATGACCGCCGAGCAGGAGGCGGCCACCGCGTCGATGTACGACGAGGAGGCCCGCGCCGCCGACATCGTCATCACCACCGCGCTGATCCCGGGCCGTCCCGCTCCCAAGCTGGTCAACGCCGAGACCGTCGCCGGCATGAAGAACGGCTCGGTCGTGGTCGACATGGCCGCGGCCAACGGCGGCAACGTCGCAGGCACCGTCGCCGACGAGAAGATCGTCACCGACAACGGCGTCACGATCCTCGGCTACACCGACCTGTCGGGCCGCCTGGCCGCGCAGACGTCGCAGCTGTACGGCACCAACATCGTCAACCTGCTCAAGCTCCTCACCCCGGAGAAGGACGGCGAGCTCACCCTCGACATGGACGACGTGGTGCAGCGCGGCATCACCGTCACCCGCGACGGCGAGGGCATGTGGCCGCCGCCGCCCGTGCAGGTGTCCGCCGCGCCGAAGGCCGCCCCGGCCGAGGCCGCGCC
>JASGFV010000298.1:0-3527 GCA_047605365.1 Gordonia sp. (in: high G+C Gram-positive bacteria) | reverse complement strand
GCGCCGAAGAGGACGGCTCGGTCGGCGCCGTCCAGCGCGGCCGCCAGCGTCGTGACACCGGCCGGAGCCGACTTCCCGGCCACGACCTTCTTCAGTTGCGCCGCCCAGTACTTGGTGAAGTTCACCGGCAGCATCGCGACACTGCCGAGACTGTCGGCGAGCGCCTTGAGATTCCCGACGATCGCCTGACCGTCGAAGGTCGCCAGACCCTGGAGGATCCCGGTGAAGATGTACACGTCGGGCAGGTACGCGCCGTAGCCCAGCTTGGGCAGCGGCGGAAGCAGGCCCATCACCGGCCGGAGATACTGCTGCAGGTCGGAGAAGTTGGCATGCGGGAAGATCCGGTCGATGTTCGGCAGCATCCCCCAGAAGTCCACGACGGTGCGCGGCGCCAGCCCGAGAGCACTCCGCACCTGATCGACGACGCCCTGCCGCACTCCGGAGATGGCCGACGGCGCGGCGACGACGCAGTCGTAGTGGTTGTCCACCGTCGAACTCAGCTCGGGGTCGCAGTTCCACACCGTGGCGTCGTCCACCGGCGCCCACATCCGCCACGGGTAGTAGCCGTGCTTGGTGAAGTAGCCGACGAAGCCGTCGATCACGCCGAACGGATCGTGGAACAGGTCCGGGAGATCACAGATCGGATCCCCCTCCTCGCAGTAGCTGGTGACCTGCAGATCGCCGAATCCGCCTGTGCGCGGGCCGGACATCATCAATCCGGGGATGATCCCGGACAGCGCCAGCTCGATACCCCGGCCCGACTCCGGCCCGTCGCGACGCGGATCGGAGTACAGCTCGCCGGTGATCTGATTCCGGTTGATCGTGTACTTCTCGCCGTCCGGACCGGTGACCACGACGTTCCCGTCGGCGTCGGCCTGCCCGGTGCCGATCTGGTTCAGCACGTCGCCGGCGACGCGCGCACCCTGCGAGTAGCCGACGATCACCACCGGCTTGTCTTTGCAGTTCTTCTGGTAGTCCGTGATCTGCTGCAGGGTCGACGTGGTGCCCTGCGAGACGTCGTCGTCGAACCCGTATCTACCCAGCGGCCACAGGGTGGTCGGATAGCCCGGCTTGATCACCTTGTAGCCCTGCGCGCCGTACCGCTGCGCGACACCCACCTGCGACGGCGCGCCGACGTCCCCGGTGCCGGCGACGATGACCACCGCTCCGGCCTGACAGTCGTAGTCCGCCCGCGCGACGCCCGCCGCGTTCGGGAGCGCGAAGGCCCCCACCACAGCACAGCCGGCGGCGACCGCCAGTCCACGACGACCGGCGACGACGGATCGAGAGTTGTTCATCTGTATTTCCTCCAGGGCTGCTGGATGGAAGGCCCCGACAGTCTTCCTGCCAGCAGGCTAGTGAGACCCAGCTCACACCGTTTGACAATCTCGCGAGATCGCCCGAAAGGACGACAGCGACGAACCTCGGCCGCTAGCACCTCTGAAACGCTCCACGCGAGTTATGCGCACGGCGATCACAGGCATTTCCGACGCCTTCGACGGGTGCTATATCCTCTGAGGCAGGTCATGAGTGACAGCTGTCAGCCCCGGCTCGCTGTCCGGCAACCCTCCATCCGCGGTGGGGTGCTCCGGGTGATGACCTGGCCGTACGCCGACACCGGCGATGCGGCAAGCGCGGGTCCGAGGTTCGGACCCACCGGGCGAACAGCCCGCCGAACAGGAAAGAGTTACGTTCATGACTGACGCCACACAGTGGAGCTTCGAGACCAACCAGGTGCATGCCGGCCAGCCGGTCGGCGACACCAATGCGCGGGCTCTCCCGATCTACCAGACCACCTCGTACGTGTTCGACGACACGACCCACGCCGCGAACCTCTTCGCGCTGGCCGAGCCGGGCAACATCTACACCCGCATCATGAATCCGACGCAGGACGCCGTCGAGCAGCGACTGGCGGCCCTCGGCGGCGGCGTCGCCGCACTCCTCGTCGCCTCCGGCCAGGCGGCCACCACGTACGCGATCCAGAACATCGTCGAGGCCGGCGGCCACGTGGTCTCCAGCCCGCGGATCTACGGCGGCACCTACAATCTCTTCCACTACACGCTGCCGAAGTTCGGCATCGAGGTGTCGTTCGTCGAGGATCCCGACGATCTCGAATCGTGGCGTGCGGCGATCAAGCCGAACACCCGCGCACTGTTCGGTGAGACCATCTCCAACCCGCACAACCAGATCCTCGACATCGAGGGCGTCGCGTCCGTCGCGCACGACAATGGGCTGCCGCTCATCGTCGACAGCACCGTCGCCACCCCCTACCTGCTGAATCCGCTGCAGCACGGAGCGGACATCGTCGTGCATTCGGCCACCAAGTACATCGGCGGCCACGGCACCGCGATCGGCGGCGTCATCATCGACGGCGGCAACTTCGACTGGCGCGTCCAGCGCGACGGCGAGGACCTGTTCCCCGGCTTCACCCGGCCCGACCACAGCTACGGCGGCGTCGTGATCGCCGACCTCGGCGCCCCCGCCTACGCCCTCAAGGCACGCATCCAGCTGCTCCGCGACACCGGCGCCGCCATCTCGCCGTTCAACGCCTTCCTGCTGGCCCAGGGCATCGAGACCCTCAGCCTGCGCGTCGAACGCCACGTGGCGAACGCCCAGAAGGTGGCCGACTACCTGGAGAAGCACCCGCAGGTGACCTCGGTGTCGTACGCCGGCCTGCAGTCGTCGCCGTACTACGAGATCGGCCAGAAGCTGCTGCCGAAGGGCCAGGGCGCGGTGATCGGTTTCGAGATCGACGGTGGCGCCGAGGCGGGCAAGAAGTTCGTCGACGCCCTCACCCTGCACAGTCTGGTCGCCAACATCGGTGACGTCCGTTCGCTGGTGATCCATCCGGCCTCCACCACACACAGCCAGCTCAACGAATCCGAGCTGGCGGCCGCCGGTGTCACCCCCGGCCTGGTGCGCCTGGCCGTCGGTATCGAGAACATCGACGACATCCTCGCCGACCTCGACCAGGGCTTCGCCGCAGCCAAGTGAGCAAGCCCGCCGGAGACACGATCGTCGGCCCCGACTGGACCTCCGGTCCGGACGGGGCCGAGATCGCCGTCCCCATCGGCGACCTCGAGCTCGAATCAGGTGAACGGCTCGAAGACGTCACCGTCACCTTCCAGCGATGGGGCGCCCCCGACGCCGACCGGAGCAACATCGTCCTCGCGCTGCACGCCCTGACCGGGAACTCCCACGTCACCGGCCCTCCGCAGGGCCGGTTCACGATGGCCGGCTGGTGGGACGGCCTGATCGGCCCCGGCTGCGCCGTCGACACCGACGAGTGGTGCGTCGTGGCGCCGAACGCCGTCGGGGGCTGCTACGGCTCCACCGGACCGGGTTCCACCGCGCCCGACGGACGGCCGTGGGGCGGCCGGTTCCCCCGACTCACCGTGCGCGACCTCGTCGAGGCCGAGCGCCGTGCCTTCGAGGCCATCGGTGTGACCCGCTTCGCCGCGGTCGCCGGCGGATCGATGGGCGGTGCACGAGCCCTGGAATGGCTCGTCTCGCATCCCGACCGCATC
>JASGFV010000297.1:0-3561 GCA_047605365.1 Gordonia sp. (in: high G+C Gram-positive bacteria) | reverse complement strand
GTGGCAGGTGTCCCGCGGCAGCACCACCCCCGGCGACATGGTGACCATCGCGTATCTGCTGACGGTGATCGCCGCGCCGTTGCGGGCGCTCGGGTGGCTGTTCGGCGGGTTTCCGGCTTCGGTGGCGGGCTTCTCCCGGGTCCAGAGCGTGCTCGACTCGCCTGACGTCGTGCAATACGGGACCGCGGCACTCGACCGCCGTGGCGGGGCCGCTCTCGCGGTGCGCGGACTTCGATTCGCCCACGACGCCGCGCCGGTCGTCGACGGCGTGGACTTCACGGTGGACCCCGGTCGGTCGGTCGCGCTCGTGGGCGAGACCGCCTCCGGAAAGAGCACCCTGGCCATGCTGCTGGCCCGGCTCCTCGAACCCGACGAGGGCGAGATCACGATCGACGGCGTGCGGCTCGACGACCTGAGGCGCGGTGAACTGGCCGTGCACGCCGCGTTCGTGCCGCAGCAGGCGTTCGTGTTCGACGACACGGTCGTCGGAAACGTCGCGCTGGGCCGTGACCTGACGGCCGACGAGGTGTGGGCAGCGCTGCGTGTCGCGGCGGCGGACGACTTCGTCGCTGCGCTGCCGGACGGTCTCGAGACGCGACTCGGCGAACGCGGGACGTCGCTCTCGGGCGGCCAACGACAGCGTCTGGCTCTGGCCCGGGCCGTCGCCGGCCGACCACGCCTGCTGATCCTCGACGACGCGACGAGCGCCCTGGACCCCGACGTCGAGGCCCGGGTGCTGCGGGGCATCCGGGCACTGGGTGACACCACGCTGGTCATCGTCGCCTACCGCAAGGCGGCGATCACGACGGCTGACGAAGTGCTGTTCCTGAACGGCGGAGTCGTCGCGGCGCGGGGAACGCACGACGAGTTGACCGGGTCGAGTGCCGCCTACCGGCGGCTCGTCGACGCGTACGACCGGAAGCGCGACGCGTGACCGCGCGCATCCGCAGCGGCGATCATCTCTCCGGCCGGGAGGCGTTGCGCCGTGGAATCCAGGTCAGCCCGGAACTCGTCGACGGCCTGTGGATCACGATGGTCGCGGCCCTGATCAGCACCGCGGGGCGAGTGGTGGTGCCGATCGCCGTGCAGCGCGCTATCGACCAGGGCGTCGATGCGGCGAGCGGGGTCGACGTCGGGGCGGTCACCCGGATGGCCTGCCTCGCGGCAGTCGCCGTGGTGGTGACGGGCCTGACGTCGTACTGGACGACGGCGCGCCTTTTCGACCGGTCGGAGTCGGGACTGTCGACGCTGCGGATCGCGGCGTTCCGTCACGTGCACGACCTTCCGATGCTGAGTCAGGCCACCGAGAGCCGCGGGTCGCTTGTGTCGCGGGTCACCGGCGACGTCGATCAGATCAGCCGATTCGTGGTGTACGGCGGAGTGGTCGGCATCATCAGCCTCGGGCAGATCACGGTGGCCACCGTCATCATGCTGGTTTACAGCCCCGAACTGACCCTGGTGGTGTGGCTCTGTTTTCTGCCGTTGTTCGTGAGCCTGCGCTACGTGCAACGACGGCTCGCGTCCGCTTACGCCGCGGGCCGTCGTGCCATCGGTGCGATGATGTCGGCGATCGCCGAGTCGGTGGTCGGCGCGGTGACGGTGCGCAGCCACGGCGTGGAGCGCCGGGTGCGGCAGCGGGTCGACGAGACGATCGACGAATTCCAGGCGGTCAACATCCGGGCGCAGGCGGTGTCGGTCTTCGCGTTCTCTCTCGGAGGCCTGGCCGCAGGCCTGGCGAACGCATGCGTGATCGTCGTCGGTGTGTGGCTGGGCGTGCACGGCCGGATCTCGGCGGGCGAAGTCGTGGCGTTCATCTTCCTGACCTCGTTGTTCGTGTCGCCGGTGCAGAACGGCACGCGGATCATCACCGATCTGCAGACTGCGGTGGCCGGCTGGCGGCGTGTGATCGGCGTCCTGGACACGCCCATCGGGATGCCAGATGCTGGATCGAGCGGGACACCGCTGCCTGCCGGACCGCTCGCCGTCGCATTCCGCGACGTCGGATTCAGCTACACCGACGGCGCCCCGGCGATGAGCGAGGTGAACGTCCACATCGCCGCCGGGACGCGGACCGCGGTGGTCGGTGAGACGGGATCGGGAAAGTCCACCTTCGCCAAGCTGATGGTCCGGCTGGTGGATCCGGATTCCGGCAGCGTCGCGCTGCACGGGGTGGACCTCCGCGAAGTGGCCACCGGAGAACTGCGCAGCAGGACAGCGCTGGTCCCGCAAGAGGGCTACCTGTTCGACGGCACGCTGCTGGACAATCTGCGCTTCGGCGACTCCCAGATCACCTCCGATCAGGTCACCGACGCGATCGAGGCGCTCGGGTTGTCCGGCTGGCTGTCGGAACTGCGCGGCGGCCTAGAGACCCCGGTCGGGCAGCGCGGGGAGTCGTTGAGTGCCGGTGAGCGGCAACTGGTGGCGCTGGTCCGCACTTACCTGGCTGACCCCGATCTGCTGGTGCTCGACGAAGCGACGTCGTCGGTCGACCCGGCACTGGAGGTCGAGATCGTCAGCGCGCTGGAGCGGCTGCTGTCCGGACGCACCAGCGTGATCATCGCTCACCGGCTGTCCACCGCGGAGAACGCCGACGAAGTGATCGTCTTCGACGCGGGGCGGGTGGTGCAGCGCGGCACGCACGCCGAGTTGATCGACGACGGAGGCGTCTACGGCCGCCTGCACGCCTCATGGGAGCGCTCCGCGTCGCACTGACCGGCCAGGATCGTCCCGATCTGTGTCAGCGCCACCGGCGACGACCCGTACGTGAACTCATTCTGCGTCGCGCGCAGAAAGAACCGGTGCACGGGGTGGCTGGTGTCCAGGCCGACGCCGCCGTGGACGTGAACCGTGGTGTGCGCGACGCGGTGCCCGGCCTCCGCGGCCCAGAACTTCGCGGTCGCGACGGCCGCGGAGATCTCGTCGCGCGAGGCGTTCGAGGACGTCAGCCAAGCCGCCTGGACCGTCGTCAGTGAGAGCCCCTGCACATCGATGTACGCATCGGCCAGACGTTGCGCGACGGCCTGGAACGAGCCGATCGGACGGCCGAACTGCTCCCGCTCGCGGGCGTAGGTCGCCGTGGCGTCGAGTGCCGCGGCGACGACGCCGGCCTGGTCGGCGGCGACGCCCAGACGCAGCAGGTTCGCGGCGTCGATCACGGTCGACGACCGGCCCGCCAGCACGTTCGACGTGGGGACGGCGACGCCGTCGAAAGTCGCCTGGTATGTCGGGGTCAATCCGGTGCTCGGGGTCGGGACGATCGTGACGCCGGGGGTGCGCGTCCCGACTGCGACGACGACCGGGCCGTTCGGGCCGGTGGCGCTGACCAGCAGCGCGTCGGCCGTCCCGGCGTAGGGGATGTTGACCTTGACGCCGGACAGTGCGAGCTCGTCGTCGACCGTGGTGAGCACTGCGCTGGGGCGGGTGAGATCGGTGCCGAGGTCTTCCTCGAATGCGGCGGTCAGGATCGTCGTGCCGTCGCAGGCGCCGGGGAGCAGGCGGTCGGCGAGGTCGCCGGAGGCGTGCGCGGCAAAGTACACGGTACCGATCTCGCCGACCGGCTGC
>JASGFV010000296.1:0-3581 GCA_047605365.1 Gordonia sp. (in: high G+C Gram-positive bacteria) | reverse complement strand
GGTCGACTCGGCGCGCAGCGACGGCGTCGTCGACATCTACCGGGAAGCGGGTCTGGAACTTCCGAATCTGCAGTTTCTGACTCCGGAGTGGGTCAAGGACGCGCAATCGGAATCGAAGGTGCACCTGGCGATCGAGGCTCTCAAAGCGAGCCTGCAGGATGAGGTGCGCAAGTCGACGGCGGGAAACGACGTACGCAGCAAGCAGTTCTCCCAGCGCATCAATGACCTGATGGTCAATTACACGAACCAGCAGCTGACGGCGGCGGAATTTCTCGCGGCACTGGCCGAAATGGCCGAGGACGTTGCGGCCGAGGCCGACCGAGGCAAGTCCTACGACCCGCCGTTGTCCGACGATGAGCTGACCTTGGACGTGGTGCGCCTCATCGTCTGCCGTGGACGTGATGGGCGACGACGTGCTCGCGCAGATCGCGCAGGATGTCGCGCGATGCGCCGGGATACCCGTGCGATGGACGGTGCGCGACGACGTGCGTGCCAAACTCCGCGCCTCGATCAAACGATTGCCCGGAGTTCGGCTATCCGCCGGACCAGCGGCGGCGGCGATCGCCGAGGTGATGAGCCAGATGGAGTCGATGGCACCTGGGTTGCCGAAGGGTAGGTCGCTGGCACGTCCTCAGCTGATCGCTGCCTCGTACGCGGCACCCGGCCTGCGGAGGGATGTCGCCGACGCGGCCGATCCGCCAGCGGCCGCCGGACTCCAGGCGCAGTTCCTGTGTGATGCCGCTGGACGCTGCTGCGGTGGCTGACGCTGACCAGGATGGTGCCCGGAAGTTCGGTCCGACCAGGTGGTACAGGAGGTACTCGAGACCCTCGTCGAGGGCGGAGGTCGCCTCGTCCAGAAACGCGACCCTGGGGCGGGTGAGCAGCAGCCGCCGAAGGCGACCCGCTGCTGTTCGCCGGCGAGAACCTCGCCCGATAGCGCTCGAGCCGGTCGGTCGGGTGCGGTAGGGCGACGCGGTGCAGGACGGCATCCAGCTCGTCGTCGCAGAGCTCGCCTGGCTCGCAGGGATAGAGAAGGCCAACCGAAGGTCGCCGAGCGGCACGTACGGCAATTGCGACGTGCGGCGCATCCCGCTGTTCGTCGGGCCTGGTCATCGTGCCGCGTCGCCACAACTGGCCGAGGCTGCGCAGCGGGTGGTGTTGCGGTGCCCGACCGGCCGCTGACCAGCGGGCATCGCTGGCGCGAGACCGGGACAGCCTGGCGACGAGTCTTTCCGTCGGGCGTGGCCACGTCGATGTCCTGGAAAACGACGGGTCGTCGGCGGACGGCAGCGGTCGTTCGGGAAGCGCACGACCTTCCTCATCGGCGACGACGGCGGCAACGGATGATAGCGGCGCCACCCGGCGAAACTGTGGTCGGCGTGCGGAAGAACGACAGGCCGTCCTGGATCGCTCCGAAAGCTGTCGCGGTCTGCGTGACGTGGCCGAACTTCATCTCGCCGGAAGCAGTCGCGGGGCCTGAATCGCCCAGGAACGGCGCGGTGAACTGGCTGATCGCCAGGTTCCAGCCCTTGAAACCCGGCATCCGGGCAATGTATCTTGTAGTTGTCGACGATCAGGGCGAAGCGCCAGGGCTGCAGAGTTCGGCGGTCTCGCCGCGATAGAGGGCCACGGATTCGGCCAGTCGCGCAGCCGCACAGGGAGTAGCAGAAGCAGGCGTTGTCTCGTTGTTGAACGCCAGCCGGATGATCGGGCAGCGATGCAAGCGCGATGACCGTGGCGATCACGACGTAGACGAAGCCGGACCAGAACATCGCCCGGGGGATGGTAATGCCGATCAGGGTCGGGTCCAGGAGAGGTCCCACAGGATTTCGGTGAAGGCGACGACGGCGACGGTGATGGCGCCGAACAGCAGCGTACTCTCGGCCCGGTAGCCCGGGTGTTGGTCTCCGGGCCGACGCCGGTGGTGAAGACGTCGATGTCGGATTGGATTCGCTGGTCCGGATTGTCAATGCTGTAGTCGATGAAGCGGGCGCGGTAGTAGGCGCGGCCGTCGAGCCAGTCGCCGGTCGGTTCATCGGTGAGCCAGGCCCGCCAGTGCAGCATGAAGCGCTCGGCCAGGAACAGGTCGAGTGGGTCCAGATACATGCAGCGTGGCCAGCACCGTGAACAGGGTCCCGAGGGAGAACCAGAATCCGTGGATACCAGAGTCGGCGACCTGCTGATTCCCGGCGGCCAAGCATGAACAGCGGTCTGGATGGACGATACATGTCGTTGCCTTGATAGCTGGTACGTCGAGACGTACACCGGCCATCACGATGAGCAGGATCGCCGCGAGTCGGTCCAGGACCGCGCTGCCGGGCCCGATGAAGAAGCTGCGGGTGACGCGCCAGAACTGACGGCCCCACCCGGTGAACTTCGCGATCAGCACCACGACGATCAGGCTCGCGACCGCGGCGATCACCCACGCTTTGGCGATCCGCAGCAGCAACTCCACCACGCGTTGCTCCAGTCGATGGAGAATTGGAACGGTTCCAGCTGATTCACCGGTGGTATTCCTCGCGATCCGGGCACAACATCACTACGCGAACGTCGCGCAATCGCCCCTTTGCCGGCGATTAGCCATGCCGTCCCGCGCTAGGGAATTTAAACGGACCGCAGTACGCTTAAGTGTCATAAGAAGATCGGATTCCTGTCTTTCGGGCACTGGTCGTCGGGCCTCGGCTCGCAGACCCGCAGTGCGTCGGACGTCCTGCACCAGTCCATCGACCTCGCGGTCGCCGCCGAAGAGATCGGCGTCGACGGCGCGTACTTCCGTGTCCACCACTTCGCCAACCAGCTCGGTTCGCCGTTCCCGCTGCTCTCGGCCATCGGGGCACGCACCTCGCGCATCGAGATCGGCACCGGCGTGATTGACATGCGATACGAGAACCCGCTGTACATGGCCGAGGACGCCGGCGCGGCCGACCTCATCGCCGGCGAGCGACTGCAGCTCGGCATCTCGCGGGGATCGCCCGAGCAGGTGGTCGACGGCTACAAGTACTTCGGGTACGTGCCCGACGACGGGCGGACCGACGCCGACATGGCGCGCGACCACACCGCGGTCTTCCTGAAGGTCCTCGACGGCGAGGGCTTCGCGCAGCCGAGCCCGAACCCGATGTTCCCGAACCCGCCGGGCCTGCTCCGCGTCGAACCGCATTCGCCGACCCTGCGCGACCGGATCTGGTGGGGCGCGGGCAGCCGTGCGACGGCGGAGTGGACCGCGCGCCAGGGCATGAACCTGATGAGTTCGACGCTGCTGACCGAAGACACCGGCGTGCCGTTCCATCAACTGCAGGCCGAGCAGATCCAGCGCTTCCGCGACGAGTGGAAGGCGCAGGGCTTTGAGCGCGAACCGCGAGTCTCGGTGAGCCGCAGCATCTTCGCTCTCGTCGACGACCGCGACCGCGCCTACTTCGGCATGCGCGGCGACGACGCGGACCAGGTCGGCATCATCGACGGCACGACGGCCCGCTTCGGCCGCTCATACGCCGCCGAGCCTGACGAACTGATCGAACAACTGCGCGAGGACGAGGCGATCGCCGCCGCCGACACCCTGCTGCTGACCGTTCCGAACCAGCTCG
>JASGFV010000295.1:0-3597 GCA_047605365.1 Gordonia sp. (in: high G+C Gram-positive bacteria) | reverse complement strand
GCCAGCTGTACCAGCGCAGCGCCGACCTGTTCCTGGGCGTCCCGTTCAACATCGCGTCATACGCCCTGCTCACCCACATGATGGCGCAGCAGGCCGGCCTCGACGTCGGCGAGTTCGTGTGGACCGGCGGCGACTGCCACATCTACGACAATCACGTCGAGCAGGTGACCGAGCAGCTCTCTCGCGCGCCGTACGAGTATCCGGAGCTGAAGCTGCGCAAGGCCGACTCGATCTTCGACTACGCCTACGACGACGTCGAGGTGGTCGGCTACACATCGCATCCGGGCATCAAAGCCCCGGTGGCCGTCTAGTCGACGGCACTACGCTGGACATCGCGATGCGCGACGCGTCGCGATCGACGAGGAGCACCGCATGAGCATCACGCTGGTCTGGGCCCAGGACCGCGCCGGGGCGATCGGCCGGGCCAACACCATTCCGTGGCGGGTGCCCGAGGACATGGCGCACTTCAAAGAGGTGACCGGGACCGGCGCGGTGATCATGGGCCGCAAGACGTGGGATTCGCTGCCGGTGAAGTTCCGGCCGCTGCCGTCGCGGCGCAACGTGGTGATCACCCGTTCGGCCGACTTCGTCGCCGAGGGCGCGGAGGTCGCGAACAGCCTCGACGCCGCGCTGGCGCTGGTGGGGCGCGTCGCGTCGATCATCGGGGGCGGCGAGATCTACGGCGCCGCAATGGAACACGCGACGCACCTGCGGGTCACCGAGATCGACGTGCTGGTCGACGGCGCCGACGCGTTCGCGCCCGTCGTCGACCCCGACCGGTGGGAGCAGCACGCCGCCACCGAATGGCTGTACTCGCCACGGCACCATCTACCGGTTCGTGGACTACCGCCGGCGCTGACCGGGTGGACGTCTACGAGGAGCGGTCCTGCCGGACCGGAGCCGAGGGCAGCTGGCCGGCGACGACGGCCGGTTCGCGGTTCTGCACCGGGTCGACGACGGCGAGTGGGAGACGATCGCCTAGGCGTACGACGAGGAGTCGGCGAGCGCGCCGCCGACCTGATCGCCAGGCTGGCCGCCATGCCGAACACCTGCGGATCGGCGGTGACGGGATCCTCACCGGCCTCGACACCGACCATCCCGGCGTCGAATGGGTGGTGCCGACCGAGGTGGTCGCCGACGCCGATCCGATCGTCCGCCTCACCGGTCCCGGCACCGACCGGTTGTGGGTGGTGCCGAGCACGGACGGCGACGTCCTCGGCTGCTCAATCCCGACGGCGACCCCCGTGAGATCGCGGAGTTCGTCTCGGCGGCCGCCGCCGACGCCTTCATCGCCATGGTCGACGCACTGCTCGCGATCTCCGGAAGCCGGGGATTCACCGAAGCATCGGCGGTTGAGGCTCTGAACCGTTCTTGTCGTACCCCCGGCGTAGCCTTGCAGGTAGATCAAACACCAGTCTACAGGGGTCATGGCGAGATACACCGCATGTGGCGCGACGCCGACCTGTCTTCGCTCGGCGTCGCTCCGGTCTCGGCGGATCACCTGACCACATCGCGGTGGAGGACGGACTGGCGAGTGTCGTCGCGATCCGGGCCGGTGAGGGCTCCTCAAGTGGCAGCAGCTCCAGAACATCGCCGACATGATCGACGCGAAACGGTCGATCGCGGTCGAGTCCGCGGTCGACGAGTTGCCGGTTCCTGGATCCGAGCAGGTCGCCGCCATGTCGCCACAGCGCTGCATGTGGGGCAGGACGCGGGGGAGACTGGTACAGGGCCGACGCGATCCGCAACCGCTCCCGAACACCGGCAGTTGCCGTCACGCGGTCGTCGAGACCGCCGCCATCGTGGAGCCCGGACTGCTGGCCGAAGCCGATCGTGAGATCGCCTACCGGCTCCGCTCCTCCGTGACGTCGGCTACTTCGGGGTGCAGAGGACGGCCAGGGCCGTCGTCACGACCCTGGACGCGAGGCCGCCCGCGATGCCCGAGAACGGGCGAAGAAGACCCGCGGCATCCGCGTCTGGCCGGCGGGCGAAGGCGGCGACCCTCGCCATCACCAACACCGTGGAGAACATCGCCCTGAGTAAAGCCGCGATCGAGGCGAAGGAAGAACACGACAGGAAAGCCGACACCGCCACGATCGGCGCCAGGGCGACGCCGACACGCGCACCAAGGACGAGCGGCTCGCGGATGCGGCGTGCTGATCGCGACCCGGACGTCGAACACACCGGCGCCCGGGTGGTGGTGCACGTGATCGCCGACGGCTCGACCCTCGACGGTGGGCCGCCCGGGCATTCCGAGGCCCGGCGATCGACGCGGCGCACGTCCGCGACATCGCCGCGCGGCCCGGCACCCTGGTCCGTCCACTCGACCTCACGCAGCTGAGACGGGGTTCCGCGCAGGCGGCAATCCCTACCGCCGACGGCACTACTCGACACCGTGGTCCGTGGACTCTTCGGGGGCTGCTCCTGGCCGGGCTGCACCGACCCGCCGCCGCCTGCGAACTCGATCATGTGACCGGATGCGGACGACCCGGACGCCGGCGGACCGACCTGCCTGTGCAACCTGAACCCGAAATGCACGTTCATCACCTTGACCTTCGGCGAAGGCTGGATCGACGACCAGATCATCGACGCCGACGGAACCGTGTGGACCGAAGTGGAGGAGGACACGGTGAGTCGAAGGCCCGCAACACCTGGCTGCTCCCGGATGCGGCTGTCCCGTGCGGGCACCCTCCACCACCCGCCCGGAGGTGACACGACCACCGAACCGGTGAAGACAGTCGAGAACGGAAGCCAAACACGCGTACCGGCGGCGCCTGCGCGCCCACAACCGCCGCGCACGACACCCCGTACCCGCCGACCTCGACGACGGCGGACCACCACCGTTCTGACGCGGCTCGCACTATCCAAAGCGTGAACACCTTCCAGAAGGTCGCGAAACAGATCAACCGGGTGACGACGCCGCTGCTGTCCGCGCCCGTGGTCGGTCCACTGCTGGGCAAGTCGATGGCCAGATCACCTACACCGGCCGCAAGAGCGGCAAGACGTTCCACCTGGTCGTCAACTACAAGCGCAAAGCCGACGACGAGATCCTGGTCGGCGTCGCCGCCGCCGACCAGAAGACCTGGTGGCGCAACTCTATCGACCCGCGCCCATCCTCATCAAGCTCGACGGCGTCGACCGGCGGGACCGTCGCCAAACGCACCGACACCGTGTGCGGATCATCCTGCAGCCCGAAGGCCTCGATGGCTGACGCCGCCCCGACCACGCCGGCGGCCGTTCTCCCACTCGACGGCGACGGGTCCTGGAACGGCATACATCGCCGCCCCGACCACCGGCCGCCTGCTGGCCGACTTCGGCGCCGAGGTGATCATGTGGAACGCGAGAGCGGCGACGAACTCCGCAACTGGCGGCTCTACGCAGGCGAGACGTCGAGGCTGTTCCGCACGGTCAACCGCAACAAGAAGTCGATGGTGCTGGATCTGCGCACCGAGGAGGGCCGCGACGACGTCCGGCGGCTCGCCGCGCAGTGCGACGTGGTCCTGGAGAACTTCCGGCCCGGAACCCTCGAGAAGTGGGGGATCGGGCCCGACGTGCTCAGCGAAGACAATCCCGACCTGGTGTTCGTCCGGATCTCGG
>JASGFV010000294.1:0-3603 GCA_047605365.1 Gordonia sp. (in: high G+C Gram-positive bacteria) | reverse complement strand
TGCAGCAACTGGTGCTGGTGGAACTCTGGGCCGATTGGGCCGCGCCGAGCGTCGAGCTGTCGCCGATCCTGGCGTCGCTCGCCGAGCGTGCGCAGGGCGCGTGGGCACTTGCCCGGGTCAACGTCGACACCAGTCCGCAGATCGCGCAGGCCTTCGGGGCGCAGTCGGTGCCGATGGTCGTCGCGCTGGCCGGCGGCCAGCCGGTCGCGGCGTTCAACGGCGTGCAGTCCGAAGATCAGATCGCCGGCTGGATCAACGACGTCTTCGCCAAGATCGGCGACGGCTTCGGCGCACCTCCGGCGGCCGCTGAACCGGCCGACGAGCCGCAGGATCCGCGCATGGCGGCCGCCGAGGCGCTGATGGACTCCGGCGACTTCGACGGAGCGCTCGCGGCGTACCGGGCCATCGCCGAGGTCGAGCCCGCCAACACCGAAGCCGTGTCCGTGGTCCGCAATCTCGAGTTCGTGCTGCGTGCTCAAGCGCACGAGCCCGACATCGTGCAGAACGCCGCGCCGAACGACGTCGACGCACAGCTCGCCGCTGCCGACGTGCTCCTGCTGGGGCAGCGGCCGGAAGAGGCGTTCGACCGCATCATCGCTGTGGTGCGCACTAGCGCCGGCGACGATCGCACGCGCGCCCGCACCCGTCTGCTGGAACTCTTCGAGCTGTTCGATCCGGCCGAGCCGTTCGTCGTCGCTGCGCGTCGCAAGCTCGCGGCCGCGCTCTACTGACGGCCTGCAGGCTGACGCTCCGCGTGGTGGTCAAGGGGCAGGAGGCCGCGCTCGCCGAACACCTTCTTCGCCGCGAAAGTCGCGTTGAGTGCGCGCGGGAATCCGCAGTAGACCGCCGAGTGCAGCATCGCCTCGACGATCTGTTCGGGGCTCAGGCCGACGTTCAACGCCGCGTTCACATGGACCTCCAACTGCGGTTCGCATCCGCCGAGCGCGGTCAGCATTCCCAGCGTCACCAGTTGGCGATCCCGCGGTTCCAGGGCCGCCCGCGAATAGATCTCGCCGAATCCCTACGAGACCACCTGGTGCCCGAGTTCGGGAGAGACGTCGCTCAGGGCGTCGACGACTGCGCCGCCGGCGGCTCCGTCGACCGAATCGAGGACAGTTCGTCCGAAGGCGTAACGCTGGGATCGTGTGGTGGCGTCAGTCATGTCGTCTCCTTGGGGGCTTCGGTTTCGGTGAGGGCTAGGCGATAGGCGGCGATCTTCGACGACAGGGCGACGTCGTGGTCGTGGAGCGCGGCGATCTGTTCTCGCAGTGCGGCTTGGTGTTCTTGCAGCAGCAGGAGTCGCTGCCTGACTGTGTCTGGGCCTTCGGCGCGCAGCACCGCGTACTCCTGCATCCAGGCGATCGGCATGCCCGTGGCCCGAAGGCGCAACAGGAACTCGACCCAGGCGACGTCGGTCGGGGCGTACCGGCGGCGGTTCGTGGAGGTGCGCGCGATCGGATGAATCAATCCGGCGCGTTCGTAGTAGCGGAGGGTGTGCGCGGTGGTCCCGGTCGCGGCGGCGACCTCGGCGATGGTCAGGCCGTCGCCCGCTGGGTCGTCCAGAGGCTCTTCGTCGTTCATGTCAGCGAGCGTAGAAGTTCGAGCGCGCTCGAAGTCAAGGTCTGCTCTGCGGGCGTATCGAGACCTGTACTCCGGGTCAGGCAGGGACGAAGAAGACCGCGGAGTTGGCGGGAAGTGTGAGCTCGGCGCTGCACGGACGACCGTGTGCGGCGACGTCGACCGTCTCCACCGCCCCGAGATTGCCCAGACCGCGGCCGGCGTAGTCGCGGGCTCCGGTGTTCAGCACCTCGATCCAGCGCCCGGGCGACGGCAGGCCGACTCGGTAGCCGTGCAGGTCGCGGTCGGAGAAGTTGAAGAAACAGGCGATCACCCGACCGCCGGCGTCGCCCTGACTCCCGGAACGACGCAGAAAACCGATCACGGTGTTCGCGGTGTCGTTGGCGTCGATCCACTCGAAACCGCCTGCCGAGCAGTCCAGCCGGTGCAGCGCGGGCAGCGAACAGTACAGCCGATTGAGGTCGGCGACGAGGCGTGCGATGCCGGCGTGTTCGCCGGCCGGGTCGTCGAGCAGCGGCCAGTCGAGCTCGGCGTCGTCGGCCCATTCGCGCGGCTGGCCGAACTCCTGCCCCATGAACAGCAGCTTCTTGCCGGGATGCGCCCACTGGTAGGCCAGCAGGACGCGCACCCCGGCTGCGGCGTCGGAGCCTTCCGGCATCCGTGTCCAGAGGGTGCCCTTGCCGTGCACCACTTCGTCGTGACTGAGCGGCAGCACGAAGTGCTCGCTGGTCGCGTACGACAGTGAGAAGCTCAGCCGCTCCTGCGCGCGATGCCGATCGTCGTGTCGGTGTGCGACGAAGCCGAGGGAGTCGTGCATCCAGCCGAGGTTCCACTTGAAGTCGAAGCCGAGTCCGCCGTCGAGGGTCGGTGTGGTGACGCCGGGCCACGCCGTCGACTCTTCGGCGATCACGACTGCTCCCGGAAACCGTTGGTGCACGGCGTCGTTCAGGGCGCGCAGAAAGTCGACGGCCTCGTCGTTCTCGTGGCTGCCACGTTCGTTGCGTCGCCATTGACCGGGGCCGCGCGAGTAGTCGAGGTAGAGCATCGCCGCGACGGCGTCCACGCGCAGCCCGTCGAGGTGGAACTCGTCGCACCAGAACAGGGCGCTGGCGATCAGGAAGTCGCGGATCTCCTCGCGCCCCAGGTTGAACGCGTACGTGCCCCAGTCGGGCTGTTCGCGGCGCAGCGGGTCGGCGTGTTCGTAGAGGGGCGTGCCGTCGAACCGTTCGAGTGCGAAGGCGTCCTTCGGGAAGTGTGCGGGCACCCAGTCGAGCAGGACGCCGATGCCGCGCTCGTGAAGGTGGTCGACGAACCATCGGAAGTCGTCGGGAGTCCCGAGCCGCGCGGTCGGCGCGAAGTACGACGACACCTGATAGCCCCACGAGCCGCCGTACGGATGCTCGGTGACCGGCAGCAGCTGCACGTGTGTGAAGCCGAGTGCGACGACGTGGTCGGCCAGCGCGACGGCCAGCTCGCGATAGCCCAGGTCGCGCCGCCACGACGGCAGGTGGACCTCGTAGATCGTCATCGCCTCGACACCGGGGTTCCCGGCCGCGCGGCGCTGCCGCCAGGAGTCGTCGCTCCAGACGAACGACGATGCGTCGATCACCGACGCCGTTTCCGGCGGGCACTGCGTCGCGCGCGCGAGCGGATCGGCCTTGTCGCGGGTCAGCCCGTCGGCGCCGACGATGCGGTACTTGTACCAGTGGCCCGTCGTCGCTCCCGGAACCGTCGTCTCCCAGACGCCGTCGGGTCCGCGGCGCATCGGATGCTCGACTTCGCACCCATCGTCGAAGTCGCCGAACACGGCCACGCTGCGTGCGTTGGGCGCCCAGACGCGGAAGGTGGTCGAAACCTCTGGCGGTTCTACGCCGGCTGAGCTCGTCGAAGCCTCTGGCGCGCGCGCCGGGAACGCGCCGAGCCGCTCCCACAGGTCGCTCACGACTTCGACGCGCCGCCGGCCAGGCGGCGCAGGGCCGCGCGAACGGCGGCGGGGTCGGTGGTGCGCCAGAACGGGGGGAGGCC
>JASGFV010000293.1:0-3633 GCA_047605365.1 Gordonia sp. (in: high G+C Gram-positive bacteria) | reverse complement strand
GTCTTGAGCGGGTCCGGTTCACCTCTCCGCATCCGGCCGAGTTCACCGACGACGTGATCGAGGCGATGGCGCAGACGCCGAACATCTGCCCGCAGCTGCACATGCCGCTGCAGTCCGGCTCGGACCGGGTGCTGCGTGCGATGCGCCGCAGCTACCGCAAGACCAAGTTCCTCGGCATCCTCGACCGGGTCCGGGAGGCGATGCCGCACGCGGCCATCACCACCGACATCATCGTGGGATTCCCGGGGGAGACCGAAGAGGACTTCCTGGAGACTCTCGACGTCGTGGAGAAGGCGCGCTTCTCCAGCGCCTTCACCTTCCAGTACTCGCCGCGTCCGGGCACCCCGGCCGCGACGATGGAAGACCAGGTCCCGCCGGAAGTCGTCAAGGATCGCTATCAGCGGCTGATCGCACTTCAGGAGCGCGTCTGCCTGGAGGAGAACGAGAAGCTGGTCGGCACCCCGACCGAGCTGCTGGTGGTGGCCGACGAGGGACGCAAGAGCTCGGCGACCGGCCGGCTGACCGGACGCTCCCGCGACGGCAGGCTGGTCCACTTCCGGCCCGGCGCGACGCAGTCGGCGATCCGCCCCGGCGATCTGATCGAGACCACGATCACCGGTGCGGCCCCGCACCACCTGGTGGCCGACGCCGAGGTGACCGCGCACCGTCGCACGCGTGCCGGTGACGCCTACGAGAAGGGCAGTACGCCCACCACCGCGCCGGTCGGAGTGGGATTGGGTCTGCCGCCGATCGGAGTCCCGCCGGCACCGGAACCGGTGAGCGGTTGCGGCACAGGAGGTTGTTCATGACAGAGCGGGATCGCGAGACGCTGAGGGCGTACGAGAAGGACCTGCGCAAGGCCGAACGCAAGGTGGCCGGCGAGATCGATCCGGGAGCGCGGGCGGTGGTGGTCGCCGTCTGCGTGCTGCTGGCGATGCTGTCGCTGGTGATCCCGCACGCCGGAGCCGCGAACGGTCTCGACGTGCTGACGATGTCGGCGAAGGCGCACAGCGAGCGGATCGCGCTTCCGTCGCAGATCTTCGTGTACTTCGTGCTGATCTTCGGCATCGGTTTCTCGGCGCTGGCGCTGCTGACGCGCCGCTGGGTGATCGCCTGGATCGCCCTGTGCGGCTGCGCAGTCGGCTCGGTCGCCGGCATGCTGGCCATCTGGACGCGCAACACGGTCGGGGTGGGCGGCGTCGCCCCGCCGAGCGGCTCCGGCCCGGGCCTGATCCTCGGCTGGTTCGTGATGATCGTGCTGGTGTTCCACTGGTCACGCGTGGTGTGGGCCCGCAGCTCCTACCAGTTGGCGCTGGAACAGGAACGACGACGCGAAGCCGCCGCCGACGAGGCCTTCCAGGTGGCGCTGCACACGCGGCTCGGGGAGCCCACCGACCGCGACCGCGACACGGACTCCTGACCGCCGGACGCGAGGTCAGCGGTTGTCGAGCGCGGACTGGGCGGTGCCGGCCCACTCCCGCCATTGCGCGGCCTGCTCGCGGAACTTCGCGGCGTCGCGGGCCTTGCCGGCCTGTTCGGCCTTCGCCGCCTGCTCCTCGAGCTTGTCGGCGCGCTCGGCGAACTGCGCGGCCCGGGCGAGCGCCTCGGGGTCGGTGCGCGTCCAATCGGCGTCCTCGGCGTCGCGCAGACGCTTCTCCAGGGCGCGGACTCGGCCTTCGATCGCGTGCATCTGATCGCGCGGGACCATGCCGAGCTCTTCCCACTTGTCGCGGAAGGCCCGGAACTCGCGGCGGGCGGCGTCCAGGTCAGCCGACGGGTCGATCTTGGCCTCCGCGTCGTCGAGCAGCGCGATCTTGGCGACGGCGTTCTCGGCGAACTCGGCGTCGCGCTCGGAGTTGACCGCGTTGCGCGCGGCGAAGAACACGTCCTGCGCGGCCTTGAAACGCGCCCACAGGGCGTCGTCGGCGTCCCTCGGAGCGCGGCCGGCCGCCTTCCACTCGGTCAGCAGGTCGCGGAACTTGCCGGCCGTGGGACCCCAGTCGGTGGACGACGACAGTTCTTCGGCGCGGGCGATCAACTCCTCCTTGCGGGCCTTGACTCCGGCCCGCTCGCGGTCGAGCTCGGCGAAGTAGGCGCCGCGTCGGCGGTTGAAGGAGTCGCGCGCCTTGGAGTAGCGCTTCCAGAGAACGTCGTCGGTCTTGCGGTCGATGCCCTTGATGGACTTCCACTCGTCGAGGATCGCGCGGAGCCGGTCGCCGCCGATCTTCCACGAGGTGCCCTCGGTGCCGATCTTCTCGGCCTCGGCGGCCAGTTCCTCCTTGCGGGCGACGGCCGCGGCCCGCGCCGCGTCGCGTTCCCCGCGGACAGCGGCGGCGACGTCGTCGGCGCTGTCGACGACGGTCTGCAGGCGGGCGGTCAGCGCGGCGACGTCGCCGAGAACCTGGGCGGTCGGCAGTTCGTCGAGCAGGTGGCGCGCGGCGGCCTGCGTCTTGCGCGGATCGCCGGAGCGGGCGGCGAGCCGCTCTTCGAGGATCTCGGTCTCGGTCGCCATGTCCGCGAACTTGCGGGAGAAGTGGGCGTAACCCTCTTCGACGGTTCCGGCCTGCCACGAGCCGATCTGTCGCTCGCCGTCGGCGGTCTTGAGCCACACCGAGCCGTCGGCGTCGATGCGACCGAACTCGTGCGGGTCGCCTACGTCGACGTGATGCACCGGCACCACCGGGGTGGGTCCGCCGCCGACCGGCTTCGGCGCGGCCGGGCGCGGTCCCGGCCGCGGACCGGGCTTGGGGCCCGGCTTGGGCGTGGCCGACGGCTGTGCCGCTGCCGCCGGGGGTGTTGCCGCTGGGGCCGCAGCCTCGAGGTCAGACGCGTCGGGGGACGACGGGTTCGAAGCTGACGGGTTCGGGGTCGGGGTGGTCATGGCTGGTTCTCGCCTTCGTTTCGCCGCGCGTCACGGCTGCCGGATCGCTGATCGATAGAGCCCTACGAGTTCTCATTCAAGCAGGTGAGTATGCCTCGCGGGGCCGCGCAGGGGCATTGGCCGCCCACCCGGTAGCCTCGGTCACGTGTTGGCAGAGGTCGCGGTGATCCCGAGTGCACCGCTTCTGGTGCCCGAATTGACCGGTCCGGGTGCGCCCGAGGCGGTCGCTGTGCGCGATGCCGTGCGGGCTGCCGGAGTGAGTCTCGCCGAGGCCGCGAGACGGTGGATCGCCGTCGGCGCGACGCCCGGCGACGGCCCCGCGGTGATCCCGTTGCGGGGTACCTTCGCCGGCTACGGCGTGGACCTGCCGGTCGTCCTGTCGCCGATCGCCGATGCGGGTCCGGCCGCACCGGGCATGCCGTTGTCGATGCTGGTGGCCGCCTGGCTGCGCGGTCAGTGCTCGGGCGGCGAGGCGTCGCGGGTGGGGGACGAGATCGTCGTCGAACCGCTCGGCGTTCCGGCCGGTGCGACGCCGCAGCGGTGTCGCGCGCTGGGGGAGACGCTGACCGCGCGCCTGGCGGCGTCTGACGAACCGGTCGGTCTGCTGGTGGTCGGCGACGGCGCGAACGCCCTGAGCCGGACGGCTCCGGGCGGCGGGGAACGCGAGAGCGCGTGGGCGCTGCAGCGAAAGATCGACGCGGCCCTCGCCGCGGCCGACGGCCCGGCCCTCGCGGCGCTGGACCCGGACGAGT
>JASGFV010000292.1:0-3652 GCA_047605365.1 Gordonia sp. (in: high G+C Gram-positive bacteria) | reverse complement strand
CCGCGCTGTCGGCGACGCCGGCCGAACCGTCCTGCAGGCCGTGGTCGACGACGAGCGCCGTCACCTCCAGACCGGCCCGTCGGGCCGCGGCCGTCAGCGCCAGCGAATCCGCGCCGCCGGACAGCGCGACGCAGACCCGTGGCCCGTCGAGATACCGTCCCGCGAACGCGGTGACGGCCCCGACCAGTGCGGCTTCGGCGCGGCGGGTCACGCCGGACCCTTCGACAAGCTCAGGGAGCGAAACAGGCCCAGAGAGCCGGACGGGCTCGGGGAGCGGGACGGGCTCACCCGAGGACGCGGTCGATCCACGCCTGCGGGTCGTCGATCTCGGACATCCGCGGCATGGTCTCCGGCGACGTCCACACGGTGTTGAAGGCGGGCATGCCGACGGCGTCGACGACATGGTCGACGAACGCCTTGCCGCGCACGTACTGGGCCATCTTGGCGTCCATGCCGATCAGGGCCCGGATCAGCCGCTGGATCGGATTCTGCGGGCGCGTACGACGCTGATCGAAGGCGGCGCGAATGGCGGCGACGGTGGGCACCTGCGCCGGGCCGACGGCGTCCATGACGTGATCGGCGTGGCCCTCCAGCAGGGTGCCGAGCACCATGACCCGCTCGAAGGCGTCGAACTGCTCCGGCGACTGCAGCAACTGCATCACGCCGATGACGCCCTTCTCACGCGGCTTGCCGCTGCGCAGCGACTCGGTGATCCGCGTGACCATCTCGGTCATCGAATCGCCGGCCTCGCCGGTCAGCAGCGCGACGTTGTCCTGCATGTATCCGGCCAGCCAGGGGTTCGCCGAGAACTGCACGCGGTGGGTCACCTCGTGCAGGCACACCCACAGGCGGAAGTCCGACGGCACCACGCGCAGCTGACGCTCGACGGCGATGATGTTCGGCGCCACCAGCATCAGCATGCCCGGCTCACCGGTCTCCGGGTCGGCGCTGAACGGGTCGTACTGGCCGAGGATCGCCCCGGACAGGAACGCCAGGAGCCCACCCGCCTGGGCGCCGGCGATCTTGCCGGTCAGGCCCTTGCCGCCGGACCCGTCTTCGCCGAGCATCGCCGGCATCGACGACGACGCCGCGTCGATCCACCCCGCCCGGTCCAGGATCCGGGCGGCCGGCACGCGCAGACCGTCGGCCAGGCCGGTCACTTCGCGGACCGGCCCCTCGGCGCGGATCGCGGCGTCCGCCAGTTCCGCGCGCGCCTGCTCACGCGTGTACTTGGTGACCTTCGGGCCGGGGCGCGACAGCTTCTTGCCGACCGTCGCCGCCAGCGGCCAGTCGATGTTCGACGCCGGGCCCGGCACGGCGTCGTTCTCGGCCGCGTCGGCCTCGGGGTTCACAGCGTCTGCCTGCGCCGTCTCTGCCATTTGGACCGCCTCACTCAATCGTCTCGCCTCACCGCCGGCCTCAGCGGCAGCCGCACTCCCGCAGGGTACCGGCGAGAGCGTCCAGCGCGGGGCGGGCGTCGGTCGGCGACGTGCCGCCCGACATCAGCGCGAACGCCAGCACCCGCCCGTCCACGGTCTGCACGATGCCGGTCAGCGAGCTGACGCCGGTCAGCGTGCCGGTCTTGGCGCGCACCCATCCGGCCGCCGGATTCTTGTCCGGGTCGAAGCGGTCGGCCAGGGTGCCGGTGCCGCCGGCCACCGGGAAGGTGTCGAGCAGGGGGCGCAGTTCGGGCTGCTTGTCGCCGGCCGCCGCCGAGACCAGTTCGTCGAGCACCTTGGCGGGCACCCGGTCACCGGTAGACAGGCCCGACGAATCGCGCAACGTCACGCCGTCGACGTCGAACCCGTGCTTCTCGAGGACCTTCAGCACCGCTGAGGCGCCGCCGCTGATCGATTCGGGCCCGCCCATGCTGACCGACAGTTCCATGGCCAGCTGTTCGGCCAGCACGTTGTCGCTGAACCGCATCATGTCACCGACACGGGTGTCCAGGGGCGCGGACTCGACGACGGCGATCTGCTTGGCGTCGGCCGGCGGGGTCTTCTCCTCGACGTCGGTGTCGAGGTCGAGCGCAGCGGCCAGGGCGGCTCCGGCGTCGAGCTCGGAGCGGTCCGATCGCGGCGAGTACTCGTTCATCGGATCCTTGCGCCCGGCGTCGAGCATCAGGGAGGTCAGCGGTGCGATGTCGCCGCCGGCGATGTCGGCCTTGGACCACGACTTCTCCATCGACGGCCCGGTGATGCTGCTCGGCGCAACCGCCACGGAGGTGACCTCGACCCCGGACTTCTTGATCTGATCGGCGAGGTCGGCGATGCGCGGGGCCGACGTGTAGAAGGTGTCGGCGTCGGCGGGCTGGGCGGTCAGCGTCGGATCGCCCGCGCCCACCAGGATCGCCTGGCCGTCGTCGGTCACCACCACCTTGGTCTGCAGCCGGGCGTCGTGCTTCATCTCCAGGAGCACCGCGGACGCCGTGAGGATCTTGGCGTTCGACGCCGGGGTGCGCGGCTTGTCCTCGCCGAGCGTCCACAGGACTTTGCCGGTCAGCGGGTCGGACACCATGCCGGTCAGCTCACCGAGCGCCGGATCTTTCAGCCCGCGACGCAATGCCGCGGCGACGCCCGACGGCGTCGGCACGGGAGCGTCGGACGAGACCGCCTTGAGGTGCTGGGTCGCGGTGATCGGCGCGGGCTGGCCCGCGGTCCACACCGGCGCGTCGGGCATGCGGAAGTACCGGTCCCAGATCAAGAAGCCGCCGACGGCCAGTGCCACGACGACGAGCAGAGACAGGCCGGCGATCAGAATCCGGCGTCCGCGCCGCCGCGGGCTCGGATCTGTGGTCGCACCCACTGCACCTCCAGTGCGTTGAAGCTTCGCCCGGCGCATCGCCTCTCATCAGAGGAGCACCGCACATGGTCGATTCCCTTAACAGTATCGTTGAGGACCGACGGTTGATGCGACGTGCAGGTCCGCCCCGGCACGAAGGGGACGAATCGCCACCAGCAGGTTCGTATCGCAGACGCAACAGGAGGACGAAGGCATGGAGTTCGAAGTCACCATCGAGATCCCCAAGGGTGCTCGCAACAAGTACGAGGTAGATCACGAGACCGGCAAGGTCTTCTTGGACCGCTACCTCTACACCTCGATGGGCTACCCGGCCGACTACGGCTACATCGACCACACTCTGGGCGAGGACGGCGACCCGCTGGATGCGATGGTGCTGCTTCCCGAGTCGGTGTACCCGGGTGTCATCGTCAAGGCCCGCATCGTCGGCATGTACACGATGACCGACGAGGCCGGCGGCGACGACAAGCTGCTCGCCGTGCCCGCGGGCGACCCGCGCTGGGATCACATTCAGGACGTCTCCGACGTCGACAAGTTCGAGCTCGATGCCATCGCGCACTTCTTCGAGCACTACAAGGACCTGGAGCCGGGCAAGGAAGTCACCCCGGGCGGCTGGGTCGGCACGGCCGAAGCGGCCAAGGTCGCCGAGGAAGCCATCACGCGCTACAAGGGCTGATCTGCACACGAGAAGGGCGGCGACCAGATGTCTGGTCGCCGCCCTCTGCTGTGCTCATGGTCTGTAAGAGAAGTCCCCCGTGGCTTCGACGCCCTGTCTTCCCGCTCCCTGAGCCGGCGGAGTGAGATCCTCGATCAGGCCAGCATCGCCGGGTCCTCTGGCACGTCGTCGTCCTTC
>JASGFV010000291.1:0-3658 GCA_047605365.1 Gordonia sp. (in: high G+C Gram-positive bacteria) | reverse complement strand
AGTCGGTGAGTGGAGACCATCGTGCGCGACGACCAGAACGCACAGCTCAGCGGGACCGGCAGATCACCCTGCGTTTCATGGCGGCGCCCACGGATGTGGCGACGCTCGGCGGCGGTGTGCGCGGCGGACGGATTCTGGAGTGGGTCGACAAAGCGGCCTACGCCTGCGCGGCGGCCTGGTCGGGCGGCTACAGCGTGACCGCGTATGTCGGGAACATCAGCTTCGGGCGCGACATCGCGTCCGGAGACCTGGTCGAAGTGACGGCGACGCTGATCCACACCGGGCGCACCAGCATGCACATCGAGTGCGAGGTGGCGTCGGCCGATCCGCGCGTCGGAACGTTCACTGAGGCCAGCCGCTGTCTGCTGGTGTTCGTGGCGGTCGACGCGGAAGGCACTCCGACGCCGGTGCGGCAGTGGGAGCCGATGCGGGCCGGCGACGTCGAGCGCCGCGACTACGCCGTCCAGCGCTCAGACGTCAGGGCCAAGATCACCGCGGCGATGGCCGGCGCCGACTACCGCACGCCGAGCGCTGCGCTGGCCGTGTCGACGCGCTTCCTGGCGGCCCCGACGGACGTGAACTGGGGTGGCAAGGCGCACGGCGGTCGCGTGATGGGCTGGATCGACGACGCCGCGTACCTCTGCGGCGTCAGATGGTGTTCCGGCGAGGCGGTGACGGTCTATATGGGCGGGGTCCGCTTCTACCGGCCGATTCACATCGGCCAGGTGGTGGAGGCGGAGGCCCGTCTGATTCACACCGGCCGGCAGACCATGCACATCTCGGTGCACGTCTACACGCACTGGCCGCGCGAAGGGGTGGAGACGCGGCGGCTCGCGGCGCACAGCCTGACGGTGCTCGCCGCACTGGATCCGCAGGGCGACGCGACCACGGTCCGCCCCTGGCTCCCGCAGCTCCCCGGCGACGTCGCCCTGGACGTCCATGCACGGGACCTGATCGCCATCCGCGGACGCCGCAAGGCCGCCGAAGCCCACCGCATGGTGGCCATCTGACCGGGGCGGGTCTTCCCGTCGGTGGTCGAGTCGCCGCCGACGAAGGAGGCGACGTATCGAGACCCCGGGGGCCGAGAGCAGGAATCAGCCGACGATGCGGCGGAGCTTGGCAGACAGTCGCGGGGTGAGGTCGCCCTCGGCGTCAACGCGTTCTTCGACATAGGCCAGGTCGCCGTCGGGGACCAGGCCGTAGAGGCGCTTCGCGCCGCCGGTGTGGGCGCCGGACTCGGTGCGGATGGTGACGTCGGTGGTCAGATTCCAGGACGTCTGGTTGAGCGGGCGGCCGTAGTACAGCTCGATGGAGCCTTCGGCGTGGGTCAGCAGCAGTTCGATGTTGTCGTCCTCGCCGATCCGCCAGAAGCCCGACTCGCGGAGGTCGGGGCGGACGAATTCGCCCTCGTCGTTCAGCACCCACGACCGCGACTGCCAGACGAGGTAGTTGCCGCCGTCGTGGCTGACGATGATCTGCTGGCCGAACGGGTAGTCGGCACCGGTATGGGGATCGTGCCCCTCGCCTTCGCCTTCCCAGACGCCGACCATCGGCAGAAGTGCGAGCAGACCGGGATGCAGGTCTGCGCCTTCGCGCAGGTTCGCCGTGTCTGCAGGCACGGGCAACTCGCTGATCGGCGTCAGGTTCTTGCCTGCGGTGTGCTGAGCTCGCTGCTCAGCGTCGTCGATCGCCTCGTTGCCCGAGCGAGTCATGACTCGTCGTTGATCAGGCGGTAGACGGTGTACAGCGCGAACCAGATGATGAGCAGCGAAGCTGCACCAAGCAGGATTTCAAAGAAGAGGACCACGTCGATCATGGTACCCCGCAGGGTGCGCCTCTTTCGACCCGGCAGCGCAACCCCGCGACGGGAGATATCCCACATCCTCGTTCTTCCCGCTGCGGGTCTTCGTTCCCGCTCAAAGAGTCCGCGGGAACGACGAAGCCCCCGACGCCGAGGCGGCATCGGGGGCTTCGAAGCAAGCTCCGTGGAGCGTGGGGCTACTTCGCGACGGTCACGTCGTGGTTGTGGACGCCCGGGCCCTCGGGGGACACGGTGACGTCGCCGTTGCCCTGCGAGCTCAGCGCACGGAGGGTCCAGGTGCCGGGAGCGGCGAAGAAGCGGAAGTCGCCGGTGGCCGAGGCCACGACCTCGGCGGTGAACTCGCCGCTGCCGTCCAGCAGACGGACGAACGCGCCGGCGACCGGGTTGCCCGATCCGTCGACGACCTGTCCGGTCAGGACGGTCTCCTTCTCGACGTCGACGCCGGCGGGCAGGGTCTGGCCCTGCTTAGGTGCTGCACACATGTCTTACTTGCCCTCTCCCAGTTCGACCGGCACGCCGACTAGCGAGCCGTACTCGGTCCAGCTGCCGTCGTAGTTCTTCACGTTCTGGTGGCCCAGCAGTTCCTGCAGCACGAACCAGGTGTGGCTCGAGCGCTCACCGATGCGGCAGTAGGCGATGGTCTCCTTCTCGCCGTCCAGGCCGGCCTCGGCGTACAGCGTGGCCAGGTCCTCGTCGGACTTGAAGGTGCCGTCCTCGTTGGCGGCCTTGCTCCACGGCACGTTGATGGCGCTGGGGATGTGGCCCGGGCGCTGGCTCTGCTCCTGCGGCAGGTGAGCCGGCGCGAGGATCTTGCCCGAGAACTCGTCGGGGCTGCGCACGTCGACCAGGTTCTTGACGTCGATGGCCTCGACGACCTCGTCGCGGAAGGCGCGGATGTCGTTGTTCGGGGCCTTGGCCGAGTAGCTGGTGGCCTCGCGGGTCACGGCGTCGGTGCTCAGCGGGCGGCCGTCGAGCTCCCACTTCTTGCGGCCGCCGTCGAGCAGCTTCACGTCGTCGTGGCCGTACAGCTTGAAGTACCAGTAGGCGTAGGCGGCGAACCAGTTGTTGTTGCCGCCGTACAGCACGACGGTGTCGTCGTTGGCGATGCCGCGCTCGCTCAGCAGAGCCGAGAACTGCTCCTGGTTGACGAAGTCGCGACGGACCTGGTCCTGCAGGTCCTGCTTCCAGTCGAGCTTGATGGCGCCCGGGATGTGGCCGGTGCCGTAAGCCGAGGTGTCTTCGTCGACCTCGACGAAGACGGTCTTGTCGGCGTTCAGATTCTGCTCAGCCCAATCGGCGCTGACCAGGACATCGGAGCGTGCCATGGTGGTTCCTTTCGTGAAACGAACGGGTGGAAAAACTTTCGGAGGGGGATGCATTCCGCGCGATGCGGAGATGCTGCGGGGAGAATGGTGCGGAGAGAAGAGTCGACGCGAGCCGGCGACGCGGGAAGATCACCGGGGCGGGCGCGCGTGAACCGCGCCTCGACCGTCACCGGTCAGCGACAGCAACAGTTGGCGGTACGACACAGGTCGATCGCCAGGCGGCGGGTGAGCATCGGCTCACGGCGCTGTTGCATGCCGACGAGACTACAACAAGATTCGGTCATACCGCGGCGACGGGGTCAGTAGTTCTGCGGCTCGACGGTCCGCGGTCCCACCGTGGTGGTGGCGATCAGGTCGCTTCCGCGGGAGAACGCCCTGGTCGGGCGGATGTTCCAGGCCGACGGGAGGGCGGGCAGAACGATCGAGAACTTCTGCAGAACCCATGAGCGAAACTCTGCCGGACCCGAACAGCACTTCTCCGACCCGGTCCCGGCAGAGTTTCGCTCATGGG
>JASGFV010000290.1:0-3671 GCA_047605365.1 Gordonia sp. (in: high G+C Gram-positive bacteria) | reverse complement strand
GGTACATGGTGCCGTCGGTGTGGGTGGTCCTCGACGACTTCGTGCTGAACACCGCGGGCAAGATCGATCGCAAGGCGTTGCCGGTTCCGGCGTTCTCGGCGCAGGACGACCAGTTTGTGGCACCGCTCGGCGATACCGAGCAGGCGGTAGCCCAGGTGTTCGGCGAGCTGCTCGGCATCGACCAGGTCAGTGCGACGGCGTCGTTCCTGGAGCTGGGTGGCAACTCGTTGTCGGCGATGCGACTGGTGGCAAGGGTCGGCGACACGCTGAACGTCGAACTTACCGTGCGCGACTTGTTCGGGGCATTGACCGTCAGGGAACTCGCAGCCGTCGCAGCGGGCCGGGCAAGGACGTCGGCTCCCATCGCGCGTGTCGACCCACGACCCGAACGCATCCCGCTCTCACTGGCACAGCAGCGCATGTGGTTCATCAACAGGTGGGCGCCGGAGTTGCCGACCTACAACATTCCGGCGGTCGTCAGGCTCTCGGGCCGGCTGGAGGTCGACGCTCTGCGCGCCGCGGTTGTCGACGTCCTGAGTCGACACGAAATCCTGCGTACCACCTTCCCTGCGGACGACGGTCGGCCGCACCAGAAGATCTGGCCTGTCGAAGACATCGTCGATCGCGTCGACTGGCGGGTGGTCGATTCGCAGGAGGAGCTAGAAACGGCCGTGACCGACGGCTTCGACGTGACCACCCAGTGGCCTCTGCGAGTGCGTTTGTGGCCGGCGGGTGCCGAAGAGCATGTACTGGCCGTCGTCGTTCATCACATCGGTGCTGACGGGGAATCGATGCGGCCGCTGGTTGCGGATCTGGTGACGGCGTACGGCGCGCGAGCGGCGGGCAGGGTGCCAGGCTTCGCTCCCCTGGAAGTTCAGTTCGCGGACTTCGCACTCTGGCAGCGTCGAGTTCTCGGTTCGACGGATGATGCCGGGTCGGTGTTGGGAAAGCAACTGGAGTACTGGAGCGACACACTGGCCGGCGCGCCCGCTGTGTTGGAGTTGCCGTCGGATCGGCCGCGTCCGGCAGTCGCTTCCTTGTCCGGAGGCCGTGTGCATTTCGAAATCCCCGCGGAAGTCGCTGAACGGGTGATCGAGTGCGGCCGCGAGGCCGGAGCGACTCCGTTCATGGTGGTTCATGCGGCATTGGCAGTGTTGCTGGCGCGATTGTCGGACACAGACGACATCCTGATCGGCACGCCGATCGCGGGGCGTGGGCAGCGAGTGCTCGATCCTCTCGTCGGGATGTTCGTCAACAGTCTGCTGCTTCGTGCGCGCGTAGATTCGGTGATGACCTTCCAGGAGTTGCTGGGACAGATCCGTGCGCGAGATATCGACGCCTTCGCGCACGCGGATGTTCCGTTCGAGGCGGTAGTCGAAGCCGTCGAGCCGGTGCGCAGCGAGGCCTTCGCACCCCTCGCACAGGTCTGGTTGTCACTGGTGCAAGAGGAGGCGGGCGGCGGCTCCGCGCAAGTCGCACCCGACTTGGCAGTGGAGTCGATCGACCCTGGACTCGTGACGGCGAAGGTGGATCTGCAGTTCACTGTGGCGGTGGCGGAACCAGGCATGCCATGGCCGGCATCAGCGGAGTTCGCGACCGACATGTTTGATGCAGAGTCGGTGGCGCAATTCGCCGCGCGCCTGTGCCAATTGCTGGGCGAGCTCACATCGGACCCGTCGGTCCTGGTCGGTGATGTGCCGCTGTTGACGGCTGTCGAATCGGCTGAGCTTGCTTCAGGTTCGCCGGGCACAGACGTCGGGTCGGCTACCCCATCCGAGGTTCTCGGTGCATGCACACTCGCCGATCTGCTTCCGCTTGTGGTGCGTCGTCGAATGCAGAACATCGCGATCACCGCGGGCAGTGACGCACTCACATTCGGGGAGTTCGAATCCCGCGTCGCCGGGTTGGCTCAGGAGTTGATCGAGTCAGGAGTGGGACCGGACGTAGCGGTGGCTCTGTGCACGCCTCGATCCGTCGCGATGATCGTCGGGGTTCACGCAGTGATCGCCGCAGGAGGACAGTTTGTACCGATCGCTGTAGACACTCCGGCTGAACGCGCCATGCACATGATGAGAGTGACGGCTGCGCGTGTACTGCTGACTGCGACGGACGAGTCCGCAGATCCGGCGGTCGGAGCCGCGGAAAGCCTTGGTGTCCGGGTGCTCGCAGTCGAATCCGAGCGGGCCGAAACGTTCGGTGTGGCTGATCTGAACGTGGCGGCACCGCTGCTCGCTGATCACGCTGCCTACACGATCTTCACCTCGGGATCGACGGGCCTGCCCAAGGGCGTGACGGTCTCGCACAGGGCTGTCCTGTCTCTATTGCGATACGACAACGCGCGGTGCGGTTTCGGACCGGACGACGTGTTCTTGCAGGTGCTGGAGTACACCTTCGACCCGTCGGTCCTGGAGCTCTTCCGCTGGATCTTGTCGGGCGGCCGGCTTGTCTTGATGGAGCCGGGGGAGCATCGTGATCCGTGGGCGATCGCACGTTACGTCGAGTCCGAGTCGGTGACGTCAGCGGTCTGGGTGCCGTCCGTGCTGGCAATGATGACTGAAGTGCTCGGCGTCGAGGAGACTATGCCCACCCTTCGAACTGTGGCTACCGGTGGCGAAGCCCTTACGGAGCCCGTTGTGGATTCGTTCCTGACGCGGTGGCCGCACATCACTTTGAGCAATCAATACGGCCCGACGGAATCCACGATCTATGCCACTTTTGCACCGGTTCCGTTCGGTGAACCGGTAGCGATCGGTCGGCCTGTTCGCGACGTCGCGGCTTACGTTCTGGACAAACGCCTGAACTTGGTGCCTGCCGGTGTCGCGGGTGAGCTCTACCTCGGTGGGATTCAGACCGCTCGCGGCTATGCGGGGCAGGAACGACTGACCGCCGAGCGCTTTGTCGCGGATCCGTTCGGCGCTCCAGGTTCACGGCTGTACCGGACCGGTGATCTGGTGAGGTGGCGTGCTGACGGTCAACTGGAGTACCTGGGGCGCAACGACTTTCAGGTCAAGATCCGGGGCCAGCGAATGGAGCCCGAGGAGATTGAGGCCGTCCTCGCTGCAGCCCCCCGCGTGGTGCATGCGGCGGTGATCGTCGTTCAAGCTCCCACCGGCGGCGAGATGCTCGTCGGCTACGTGTCCGGTGATCGCGTCCGACGGGACGCTGTGGAGGCGTTCGCCCGGGGACGGCTGCTGCCGCACATGCGGCCCTCGCTCATCGAGGTACTCGACGAGATTCCCTTGAGCTCGGCGGGCAAGGTGAACCGTCGGGCGTTGCCGGCACCCGAGTTCGGTGCACTCGGCGCGGAGTACGTCGCACCCGGCGACGAGGATGAAGCTTCGGTCGCTGCCGTTTTCGCCGAGGTCGTCGGCGCTGATCGGGTCAGTGTCACAGAGTCGTTCTTCGATCTGGGAGGCAACTCGCTGACCGCTGTGCGACTGATCGCCAGAGTGTCTATGGCGCTCGACGTAGAGGCGTCGGTGCGCGATGTCTTTGAGCACCCTACGGTGCGTGAACTGGTCGAGGCACTTTCGGGCCGCGGGGCGGCCGCGCCTCCGGTGACAGTGGTGCAGCCCCGACCTGCGGAGGTGCCGCTCTCGTTCGCTCAGCAGCGGATGTGGGCCCTCAACCAGATGGATCCCCGGTCCAACGCCTACAACATTCCGATGGCC
>JASGFV010000289.1:0-3703 GCA_047605365.1 Gordonia sp. (in: high G+C Gram-positive bacteria) | reverse complement strand
AGCGGTGACCGACGCGCTGCGCCAGAACGGCATCGTCGACGTCGACTCCTACCGGGGCCTGGGCCGCAACCAGCTGCGCGTGGGCCTGTACCCGGCCGTCGATCCCGATGACGTCAGCGCCCTGACCGCCTGCATCGACTGGGTCGTCGAGCGACTCTGAACCCCGGTGGCACTAGCACCATGGTCACTGCGTGGTGACTCACTCGCGTGTGAGAAATCTTGCGCGAAAGTATTGCTTTGCCAGCGTGTATCTAATATGATTAGAACAGTTGTTTGTACTGATCGGGGGGTCAGGTCGTGGTGCAGGTAGCCGATCGCAGTCTGGCTTCGTCGTCACTGTTGGTGCGGTTGACCCGGATGGGTGAGCTGCTTGATCAGGTCGATCCGTTGGATTACCGGATGCTTTCTGCCGATCAGGCGCAGTCGGTGGCGGTGCTGCTGCGGGAGTTGAACTCGCGCCTGTCGACGCATGTGGGTATGGCGGTGCGTGCGGTGCAGGCGACCACGCCGGCGAGAACGTCTCCGCAGGTGATCTCGGGTGGGTTCGGGAACGATACCCATGCGGTGCTCGGTGAGATCAAGACCGCGAGAGTGTTGGAGTCAGCGTCGGTGAGTGAGCGGGCTGCCGCTGACGGGGTGATCTCGCATCGTCATGCCACGGTCATCGCGAAAGCGTTACAGGATCTGCCGGGGAACGTGACCGTGGAACAGCGGGAACGCTGCGAGCAGCAGCTCCTCCGGGACGCCCAGACCCTGTCCCCTCGTGACTTGGAGGTCCGGGGTCGGAGGATCACCGACCAGTACAAGCCCACACCGAAGGTCGACGAAGACGAAGATGCCCTGCTGCGGCGTCGTGAAGCCCGGGCGTGGGCGAACACCCGGTTCTCGATGTGGGACAAGCGGGACGGCACCTGGGGTATCGACGCGACCCTCCCAGAGTTAGCAGCCCGGCAGTTGAAGACGATCCTGGATGCGATCACCGCACCACGACGCGCGCACCTGGAACCAGGAGTCGAGGGTGAGAGCCTGCAGCAGCGGATGGGTCACGCGTTCACCGGCCTCGTCGAATCGCTGCCCACCGACCACCTCCCGACCACCGGCGGCACCCCCGCACGCGTCATCATCACCATCAACGAAGAATCCCTCCGCTCCAGGGTCGCCGCCGCCACCCTCGACACCGGAGAACGCATCAGTGCAGGTGAAACCCGCAGACTCGCCTGCACCCACGGCATCCTCCCCATGATCCTCAACAGCGACTCGGTTCCCATCGACCTCGGCCGAACCCAACGACTCTTCAACACCCACCAACGCACCGCACTCGCTGTCATGGACCACGGATGCGCCGCACCCGGCTGCGACCGACCCGCACCCTGGTGCGAAGCCCACCACCCCCACCCCTGGGAAGCAGGCGGCCACACCAACCTCGACAACGCCGTCCTCCTCTGCTCCGCACACCACCACCAAGCACACCAACACAACTGGAGAATCAGACGCCACAACGGACAAGCCGAAATCAACACCGGCAACGGCTGGCAAAGAAACCACCGCTACCGACCCTAAAGATCGAGTCCTGCTAGCCGACGATGATGCCGCCGCGATGAAGCTGGCGATGGCGGGTGTAGATCTCGGTGTTCGCATGCAATCTGGCGACCTCGGCGTCGCTCAGCTCACGGCGCACCTTGGCGGGAACCCCGGCGACCAAGGAACGCGGCGGGATCTCCTGCCCCTCGGTGACCAGCGCACCGGCCGCCACCAGCGTCTCGTCGCCGATCACCGCGCCGTTCATGACGATCGCGCCCATCCCGATGAGGACGTGATCGCCCACGGTCGCACCGTGGATGACGGCGCCGTGCCCCACCGAGACCCCCTCGCCGAGCACTACCGGGAGGCCCCGGTCGACGTGGAAGGCACAGTTGTCCTGGACGTTGGAGTCGCGCCCGATGGTGATGGGCTCGTTGTCGGCGCGCAGGACCGCGCCGTACCAGATGCTCGCGCCCTCGGCGATGACGACAGATCCGATCAGGGTGGCATTCGGCGCGACCCACGCGGTCTCGTCGACCCGTGGTTCACGACCGTCGATGGAGATCAACATGCCGTCAACGTACCCGCCGGAGCGCTCGCGAGGCGACGAACGCGAGGACCACGAGGAAGACCCCGACACCCACGGCGAGCGGCGCGTTCCACACGGCCGACTCGATGTCGTCCGCGCCGGCGGCCACCGAGGGGGACGGCGTGGACGTGGGCGTCGCCGGCTCGGCCTCGTCGGCACTGAGCCCGAGCCGATAGATCGCCTGGTCGACGCCCTCGCTCCCGACGAGGAAGGACTCGCCCGACGGCTCGACGGCGAGCGTCTCGCCCTGGTCCTGGTCGGGCAGCGTGCGTGACCACCGTTCCTCGCCGGTGGAGGCGTCGAGTGCGACCACGGTGAGGTAGTTGCGGATCAGCAGCGTCGTGCCGTCCGGCGTCATCGACGCATCGGTCGCCATGAGCGGCCCGCTCCAGTCGGTGATGGTGGCAGGGTTCAGGGCGTCCGAGGTCAGGTCGGGGCCAACACGGTAGATCGGCCCGGCGGCGATCCGCTTGGCGACCAGCAGAAAGCTACCGTCGGCCGGGTCGAAGGCGACCGACTCGATGTCGTCGGCGCCGTCGGGCAGCGCGATCGGGTAGACCGTCGCGGCCACCCGGTGGTCACCCTCGCCGGGCTCGTCGATCCTCAGCAGCGACGGCTGCTTGCGCACCAGATCGTTGTCCCCGGTATCGGCGATCCAGAGCGTGCCGTCCGCGCCGAGCGTCATCGCCTCGGGGTCCCACCACGACGAAGTCTCCACGGTGGTGACGCCCACGACCGCCCCTGTCGAGACGCGCACGGCGAACACCTCGGCATCGCTGCCCGAGTCGTTGATGAGGTAGGCGAGATCCTGGTGGATCGCGCTCACGACCATGCCGCTGGCCTCGGTGACTCGCGGGTCGCTGACCCGGCACACCTCGACGGCGTCGGCCTGCGACGCCGCGGGGATCGCTGCGTCGGAGCGATCGACGAGGGCCGCGACGAGCACGACGACCAACAGGGCCACGAGCAGCCCCGGGATCAGCAGACGGCGGTGTCGTGGGTTCATCGTCCGCCAGCATAGGCTGGCTTCCGTGAGCGAGCGTCAGCGAGTGAACCGCACGGCACGGGGAGGTGGGCGCCGCGCCCTGCGCCCCGAGCCGGCTCCGCGCGCCACGGAACGTCCCGACCGTGCCACGCGACGCCACCAGCTGGGCCGTCCCGATCTCACCGAGGTCGAGATCCGTGGAAGGACGCACCGCGTCGCCGAGGTCGAGCCGATGGACGTCGACGGCGTTCGCACCATGACCGTCGGCACGATCATCTGGGGCCTCGCCTTCGTCGGCCTCCTGCCCTTCGCCGGGACCTTGCAGGCCGACCAGCGGGGCTGGTGGCTCTGGACGGCCCTCGCCGGTGCGGGCCTCGGCCTCATCGGCATCGAGTACTGCCGACGACGACGTGCGGCCTTGAGCCGCCGGGCCGGCGGACGTCGCGCCCGCCGGTAGCCGCGCTCCCCTCCCCCGGGATCAGCGGCCGATCGTGAGATCCGGCGCGCCGGGCGGCAGCAGCTCGTCGATGGTCACGTCGAGGACCTGACACAGCGCGATCAGCGTCGTGAGCCGCGGGTTCATCGGCGAGCCCGGCTTGGACTCCCCC
>JASGFV010000288.1:0-3731 GCA_047605365.1 Gordonia sp. (in: high G+C Gram-positive bacteria) | reverse complement strand
TGATCTGGCAAGATCCGGTGCCCGCCGTCGATCATCCGTTGATCGACGAGGCCGACGTCGCAGTCCTCAAGCGCGAGGTGCTGGCTTCGGGCCTGAGCGTCTCGCAACTGGTGAAGACCGCGTGGGCGGCGGCTGCGTCATACCGCGTCTCCGATCACCGCGGCGGCGCCAACGGCGGACGCCTCCGTCTGGAGCCGCAGCGCAGCTGGGAAGTCAACGAGCCGGCCGAGCTGGACAAGGTGATCCCGGTCCTGGAGGGCATCGCCGAGAAGTTCAACGAGAGCGGCGACAAGAAGGTGTCGTTCTCCGATCTGGTCGTACTGGCCGGCGCCGCAGCCGTCGAGCAGGCCGCGCGCGAGGCGGGTCACGAGGTGACGGTTCCGTTCACCCCGGGCCGCACCGACGCGACCCAGGAGACCACCGACGTCGACTCGTTCGAGGCGATGACACCGCGCTGGGACGGCTTCCGCAACTACGTCGCCGACGGCGTCGACGTTCCGGCGGAGTTCCTGCTGGTCGACAAGGCGAGCCTGCTCGATCTGTCGACGCCGGAGACAGCCGTCCTGCTGGCCGGCCTGCGCGTGCTGGGCGCCAACTACGGCGACTCGGCACACGGCGTGCTGACCGATCGTCCGGGGGTCCTGTCGAACGACTTCTTCGAGGTCATCGTCGACATGGACGTCGAGTGGAAGCCGGCCGCCGACGGCGTCTTCACCGGTCACGATCGGTCGACCGGAGAACAGAAGTGGACCGCGACGCGCGCGGACCTGGTGTTCGGCGCCAACTCGCAGCTGCGCGCCCTCGCCGAGGTCTACGCGGGCGACGACGCGGGCCGCAAGTTCGTCGACGACTTCGTCGCCGCCTGGACCAAGGTCTCCGAGGCCGATCGCTTCGACCTGCACAACTGAAGTCCTGGACAATTGAGTTCCACCTCCTTTTAGGGGGCTGACAAGGGCCGGATCACCGCACCGCGGTGGTCCGGCCCTTGTCTGTTCGGTCCGGCCTCGCGACACCGCGCCGATTTGTAGATTGAAGAGGTGAAACTCGGACTGCAGCTCGGATACTGGGGGGCGCAGCCCCCAGAGAACCACGAGGAGCTGGTCGCGGCCGCGGAACGCTGCGGCTTCGACGCGATCTTCACCGCGGAGGCCTGGGGCAGCGACGCCTACACTCCTCTGGCCTGGTGGGGCCGGACCACCGCGCGCGTGCGGCTGGGCACGTCGGTGCTTCAGCTGTCGGCGCGGACGCCGACCGCGTGCGCGATGGCGGCCCTGACCCTCGATCACCTGTCGGGCGGGCGGCACGTCGTCGGACTCGGCGTGTCCGGGCCGCAGGTGGTGGAGGGCTGGTACGGGCAGAAGTTCGGCAAGCCGCTGGCCCGCACTCGCGAATACGTCGACATCATGCGCCAGGTCTGGGCGCGTTCGGCGCCGGTCGCCAGCGACGGCCCGCACTACCCGCTGCCCCTGACCGGCGACGACGCCACGGGGCTCGGGAAGCCGCTCAAGCCGATCGTCCACCCGCTGCGCAGCAACATCCCGATCCTGCTGGGCGCCGAGGGCCCCAAGAACATCGCGCTCGCCGCGGAGATCGCCGACGGCTGGCTTCCGCTCTTCTACACGCCGAGACTGGCCGACACCTACAACTCGTGGCTCGACGAGGGATTCGCCCGGCCCGGTGCACGCCACACGCGCGAGACGTTCGAGATCTGTGCGACGGCGCAGATCGTGATCACCGACGACGCGGCGGCAGCCCGCGCGGCGATCCGTCCCCACCTCGCCCTCTACATGGGCGGCATGGGCAGCGAGGACACCAACTTTCACGCCGAGGTGTACCGGCGGATGGGATACGCCGACGTGGTCGACGAGGTGACCGCGCTGTTCCGGGCCGGACGCAAGGAAGAGGCGGCGGCCGCGGTGCCGGACGCGGTGGTCGACGACTCCGCGATCGTCGGCGACGCCGAGACGGTGCGGCGGCGGATCGTCGACTGGGAGAACGCCGGGGTGTCCACGATGCTGGTGACCGCCCGGTCGGTGAGCGACGTCGAACGCCTTGCGTCACTGCTGTGACGGTTGTGGCGCAGATCACCGCCCGGTGCGAATAAGGTGAACGGAAAGTGAACACCCCCCCAACGGTATTTGACTAACAGGAGCCAGAAGGTTACTAATAGACGTACACCGGAGAAATGAGGAGGCCAAATGCCTTACCGCACCAATCCCGCGCTCAGCCAGAAGATGCGCGGCTACTCGCGCCGTCTCACGGCTCGACTGCACATGAACAAGTTCCAGCGTCTGAACCTGCAGCTGGACCACAGCCCGATCGCAGTGCTCGGTATCGAGCACCGACAGGCCTGAACACCGCAGAACTTCACTTTCACGCAGAATCGCCCCGGCCAGACGGCCGGGGCGATTCTGTGCGGTCGGGTCCGCCCTGGGTCAGTATCGGCGCTGTGACCTGGTCAGGTGCCACGCACCGCAGACGCACTCGTACGACCGCAGGGTCGGCGCGCCTCTCGACGAGGAACTGATGGCCAGGATTGCGCCGGTGACCGCGGCGAGTGTCGGATAGGCGATCTTCTCCGGCGTGGGACAGTCCGGCTGCCGATACGTGACGGCCGGCCGGCGACGCCGGGGCCGCCTGGCCTGCGTCCGCCCCTCGATCAGCCGGTAGTAGGCCTCGAGATCATCGTCGTCGAGCGGTGCCCCGCTCATGTCGTTCCGTCGCCGCCGGGGGCTCGTTCGTAACGCGGGACCACCCGGAAGACTTGCAGGTCTTTGGGTACGCCCTTGGCTCGGAAGCGCCGTCGCCGCACGACGTAGGCGTCGGAATCGACCGAGTCGAGCGTCGTCTGACTGACGTACACTTCGCCGGATCCCGCGGCGGCGCACACGCGGGCGGCGATGTTCACGTCGACGCCCAGGTAGTCGTCGCCGACTGCGCGCGGCGCACCGGTGTGCAGTCCCGCGCGCAGCGCCGGCCGGTAGGCGTCGACCTGGACGGCGCTGACCGCGTTCACGGCCTCATACGCGGCGTCAATGGCGTGGGCTTCATCGGCGAAGACCGCCATCGTGCCGTCGCCGAGAGTCTTGACGACCTGTCCGCCGTGGGCCCGGATCACGCGTTCGCACGCCACGTTGACCTCGTTGAGCAGGATCAGTACTCGATCGTCGCCGGCCCGCAGCGCCCAGCGCGAGAAGTCGACCAGGTCGGTGAACAAGACAGTGGCCGGCATCGGCTGGCGGGGGTCGGGCCGCTTGCGCCCGACCAGCGACTGCCAGACTGCGACGGTGGCCAGCCCGAGCTCACGGGCCGCCGACGGGCGAAGCTCGTTGGCCTCGTTGAAGGCCTGCGCCAGCCGGTCGAGGGTGGTGCCGCGACCGCCGACCGCGTAGCCGTCGGGAGCCAGGCGCCGCGCGAACCGGGCCGCCCGCAGTAGTGCTTCATTGGAATCGGCCTGGACCAGGAAGTTCGTCGCGTGGGCGGACGGGTCGGCGCTCGGAACGAGGGTCTTGCCGCGCTCGTTCTCGGAGTCGCCGGCCGCTCGGCCGCCTCGACGTGTGGTCACGATGATCGATTCTAGGTCAGCCCGGACCGATAGCGGCTTGTCGTCGTTCTGCGCGATTCGCGACGATGCTGGAGAGCACGGCGGCACCGATGAAGACCACCCCGACCAGTCCGGTCACCACGTCGTTCACCTCGACGCGGATGCTGACGAGCAGGATCGTCGCGAG
>JASGFV010000287.1:0-3742 GCA_047605365.1 Gordonia sp. (in: high G+C Gram-positive bacteria) | reverse complement strand
GGACGTGCGCTTCGAGGCCTTCGAGACCATGAAGGTGATCGCCGCCGGTGAGCGCTCCGCCGATCTCGGCGTCCGCCTGCTCTACGCCGGCGCCGAGCACACCACCGTCGCCGACCCGATGAAGGCCATCGCGTCGTGTCCGCCGGGCCGCGTCGAGGTGCTCGCCAACTACACCGCCTTCCGCGACCTGGGGACCGCGCTGGAGCGCGCCGGTGCGATCGCCGCCCCTACGACACCCCCTGAGCCTGGCGAAGGGAACGGAGAAGCCCGATGAGCGAATCGACCCTGCGGATCGGCCTGGTTCTGCCCGACGTGATGGGCACCTACGGCGACGGCGGCAACGCCCTGATCCTGCGCCAGCGCGCACGGATGCGCGGTATCGACGCCGAGATCGTCTCCATCACCCTCGACGACGACGTCCCCGACTCCCTCGACGTCTACACGCTCGGCGGCGCGGAGGACTTCGCGCAGCGCCTGGCCACCCGGCATCTGATCACGCACCCCGGCATGCAGCGCGCTGCGTCGGCGGGCCGGCCGGTGCTGGCGATCTGCGCGGCGATCCAGGTGCTCGGCCACTGGTACGAGACGGCGGCCGGCGAGAAGGTCGACGGCGTCGGCCTGTTCGACGTCACCACCTCGCCCGGCGAGCTCCGGGCCATCGGCGAGCTGATCACCGATCCGCTGCTCGACGGCCTCACCCAGCCGCTGTCGGGTTTCGAGAATCATCGCGGCGTCACCACGCTCGGCGGCGACGCGAAGCCCCTGGGCAAGGTCCGCCACGGTGTCGGCAACGGTCTGCCCGACCGCGTCGAAGGCGTGGTGCAGGGCAGCGTCCTGGGCACCTACATGCACGGCCCGCTGCTGGCCCGCAATCCGGAGCTGGCCGACTACCTCCTGGAGAAGGCCCTGGGCGTCCAGCTGGCTCCGCTCGACCTCCCCGAAGTGGACGAGCTGCGCCGCCAGCGGCTTGCTGTCGCACGCTGACCTGACCGGGCAGTCACCCCGAGTCGGCGTCGGGGAATGCGACCACAGGCCCGGCTCCGCAGGTGTGGACCGAGCTCGGGCGCCGGCTCGTGGCCCAGGCCGGCGAATCCGCGCGCCGCGGGCACCGGGTCAGCGCCGCCTCGGCGTACCTGCGCGCCAGCAGCTACCTGTCGATGGCCGTCGACCTGCACGCCGAGAGCGACGACGACGCCCTGCTCTCCACGTTCCAGGATCATCGCGCAGCGTGGGAGAGCTTCTGCGACAACGGCGCCGCGCAGTGCGAACGCATGACGATCACCTCCGGCGACGATCGATTCCCCGCCTGGTTCTTCACCCCAGCCGACGCCGCGGAGACCGGCCCGGCGCTGATCACGGTCAACGGCAGCGACGGCGCGATCTCCGGCATGTGGGCCGACGGTGCGGGCGCCGCACTGGCGCGCGGCTACCGGGTGCTGTTGTTCGACGGCCCCGGCCAGCAGTCGCAGTTCTTCGAAAGGCACATCGGATTCCGGGCCGACTGGACCGGAGTGCTGCCGCCGGTGGTCGACGCGGTCATCGGCCGAGACGGCGTCGACCCGGAGCGCGTCGCGGTCTACGCCGTCAGCCAGGCCGGATACCGGGTGGCCCAGGCCCTGTCGGCAGAGCATCGCCCGGCCGCGGCGATCCTCGATCCGGCGGTGGTCGACGTCGCAGCGTCGTGGCGGTCGGAGATCCCGAAGTCCCTGGTCACGCTGCTTGACGCCGGTAAGCGCGGCGGCCATCACGACGCCGCTGCTGCTCACCTCGCCGGATCACGAGCAGTTCTGGCCCGGGCAGTCCGAGCAGCTCGCCGGCATGGTCACCGCGCCGGTCGAGGTGCTGCGCTTCACCGCCGCCGAGGGCGCCGACTGGCACTGCCAGCCGATGGCCCGGAGTCTGACGGCGGAGCGGATGTTCGACTGGCTCGACGACCAGCTGACCTGACTCAGCCGACCACTTCGCAGCGCTCCCGCGTGCCGTCGACCGCGAACCAGCCCTCTTCGAACCGCTGCCACGCGGCGAGGTTCGCGCGCTCGTGCTCGCCGTCGCGCACGACAGTACGCTCCAATCGCGAACCCGCATCCGGGCCGTCGAGCCAGAGGGCGCGGGCCAGCCGGTCGGCGACCGATCGCCGGGCAGTGGTCACCCCTTCGATGATCAGCAGCGGGCTCCACGCGACCAGCTTCGGCGGCCCGAGCCGCGGCACGCCGTCGGCCCAGACGCGGGGCCGGTACTCGTAGTCGTGGTTGCGGCGGTAGGTGCACAGCACGTCGCGTTCCAGCTCCGGCCACCATGCGGCGGGGGTGTCCCAGGTGGCGAAGTCGTCGGCGCGGATCAGCACCGGCCGGCGACCGTCGGCGCGCAGGGCGTCGACGAGGAGGTCGGCGAAGGTGCTCTTGCCGCTGCCCGACGGGCCGTCGATCGCGATGATGCCGTCCGGGAGTCCAGCTGCGACCCTCTGCGCGACGGACTCGGGCGTCATCGGTCTAGACCAGGATCCGCCGGCCCGACAGGGCACGGCCGAGGGTCAGTTCGTCGGCGAACTCGAGGTCGCTGCCCATCGGCAGGCCGGACGCCAGACGCGTCATCGACAGGCCCGGGAAGTCCTTGAGCATGCGCAGCAGGTACGTCGCGGTCGCCTCGCCCTCGGTGTTGGGGTCGGTCGCGATGATGACCTCGTTGACGTCGACGCCGTCCGGCTGATTGGCCAGCCGTTTCAGCAGTTCACGAATGCGCAGCTGGTCCGGGCCGATGCCGGACAGCGGGTCCAGTGCGCCGCCGAGCACGTGGTAGCGGCCGTCGAACTCCTTGGTCCGCTCGATCGCGTAGATGTCCTTGGGCTCCTCGACCACGCAGATCTTGCTGGCGTCGCGTCGTGCGTCGCCGCAGATCCGGCACAGTCTTTCGGCCGCGACGTTGCCGCATTCGGCGCAGAACGTCACGTTGTCGCGGACCTGACCGAGGGCTGCGACGAGCCGGTCGATCTCGACGTTCTCCCCGGACAGCAACGCGAACGCGATGCGCTGAGCGCCCTTGGGGCCCAGCCCGGGCAGTTTCGCGAGCTGGTCGATCAGGTCTTGGATGGGCCCTTCGTACACGGTCTCAGCCCAGGCCGGGCATTCCGCCGGCGAGCGGGCCCATCTTCTCGGCGGCCAGCGCGTCGCGGCGGTCGGCCAGATCCGCGAGCGCGCCGAGGATCAGATCCTGCAGGGTGTCGAGATCTTCCGGATCGACGACGTCGGGCGAGATGGTGATGCCGGTGATATCACCGGTGCCGTTGCCGGTCACGGTGACCAGGCCGTTTCCAGCCGATCCGGTCACCTCGGCGGCCGCGATCTCCTGCTGTGCGACGGCCAGCTTCGCCTGCATCTCCTGCGCCTGGGCGAGGAGGCCGGCCATCGGGTTGTCGCCGCCGGCGCCGCCGAAGAGGGCCGCGGGGTCAAATGAATCAGTCACGGCTTCCAGGGTAATCGGTGGTCACGACAGCAAGCGGTCGACGTGGTCGGCGAGTTGCCCGATCGTCAGCTCGTCGTCGCCGCTGACCACGTCGAACGAGAGCACTTCGTCGCCGAAGAGCCGCGCCGCCCGTATGACCTCGTGGCGCTGACCTCGTACTTCACGGGTAGCCACCCGGAGGACCTCGAGCTCGGCGACCCGACGCTGTGGGACGACCCGCTCGTCACGCTGCGCCGAGATCACCGCATCGACGTCATTGACCGCGACGCGCGCACCGTCACCG
>JASGFV010000286.1:0-3765 GCA_047605365.1 Gordonia sp. (in: high G+C Gram-positive bacteria) | reverse complement strand
GAGGTGGTACGTCGCCTTCACTTCGATCTGCCGCGTCACATAGGTGCAGCGGTACGACTTCTGCGGGGGCAGCCAGGTCGCGGCGTCGCCGGCGCCCTTTTGCTGATTGGTGGGACCGTCGACGGCCTGCAGGTTCCGCGGATCGTTGGCCAGGGCGGTGCGTTCCTCGACGGTCAGCTGCTGTGCGCCCTTCTGCCACGCGTCGGCGAGCGGGACGACGTGGTCGATCTGGACGGCCGTCGACGTCTTGGATCCGCGCACGAACTCGATGGTCTTGCCGGTGTACGGGTCGTGCAGGGCGCCGGAGGCGATCACGCAGTCGCGGGTGCCGGGTTTGGCGACCACGTCGACCAGGTCGCGGCGCAGGATGTCGTTGCGGGTGTCACAGCCGTTGTGGCCGAACTGGACCGGCACGTCGTCGGACCACGCCTGCCCGAACTCGCCGCGGGAGTACCCGGTCTTGGGCGCACGCCCCTTGACCGGCAGCGTCGCCAGCTGCGCGAGCGCCTGGCCGGACTGCCCCGTCGGGGCAGGGGAACTGACCGTCGGCGAGGAGCGGGAGCCGGTCGGCGACGTCGTGCTCGGGAGTGCAGCGCGCGTCGTCGACGACGACGATCCCGGCGCGCCCGGATCCGCCGCCACGCAGCCGGTCAGCCCGAGCATCGCGACGCCGACCGCCACTACTGCGGCGGTGCGGGCGGACGGTCGGGCGCAGATGCGAGGGCGTAGCGAGATCACGCCCGCGAACTCTACCGATCAGGTGTGACAGCCGAGGCCGGGGTGAAGTCACTCGGATCCGGCGCGGTGCCGTGACCGAGGCAGTCAGCGCCTTTTCTCGGCATCCCGTGCGCCGCTCCGCCGGTCGGTCCGGTGAGCAGGCCGCGCGGCTCACCGCTGACAGCCCGGCTGCTTCGCGTCCGGGGTGCACAGCTCGGGCTTGTCGCCGCCGAGCACCTTGGCGATGTTCTTGAATGCGTCGGATCCCGGGTCGTCGAGGTACCCGGAGTGCCCGGCGTTGCCCTGAATCACCTCGCCGGGCTTGCCGTCGTGCGGTGAGTAGTGCCCGGTGGGAATCTGCTGCACACCGGGCGCGTCCTTCGGGTCGCCGCCGTGCACGACTCCGCCTAGCTTCTGGGCTACGTGGATCAGGTCGCCCGGAGCGGTGAGCGTGTAGCGGTGCACGTCGTGCTGGGGATTGCGCCACGGGCCGTCGCCCGCCCCGGTTCCCGCCGACGACGCGTAGACGACGTTGTCGGCGCGCAGGCCGAGTTGTTCGGCGGTGCCGACCACCGAGCCGCCGTAGGAATGGCCGATGACCGTGGTCTTGACGCCGGGTGCGCGGGCGGCGATCTCGGCGTCGAGATCGCGCCCGAACTGCACGAGGCCGGGCGCCATCGCCTTGGCGAGACCCGCATCCGCGGCGCTGTTGTGCAGTATCGGGTACGTCGACATCGGTATCGTCAGGCCCTGCACGGCGGCGGCGGGCAGCGGCATGGACAGGCCGGCGAGGACCGGCAGCTTGATCAGATCTTCCGCTTTCGGCTTCGGCACATTGACGAGGTTCTTCGGCAGATCCGAGTTCACGTACAGGAACACCGGAGCGCCGCTCGACGACGATAACGCCGCCGCCCGCTTCCGGTCCCCGAGGTTGGACGTCAGTCCCGACCCGGTGCCCGGCACGTAGACGCCGGCGCCCTTCGCCCCGGGCTTCAGGTCGCCGATCATCTCGATGTAGTGGCCGCGGCCGGTCATCTCGAACGCCACGAACTTGCGCGGCTTCTTCGCTCCGGTGCCGTCGTCGACCGGCTTCAGCAGGTCCTCCAGGTCTTTGGCCACCTTGCCGTCGCCCCGGCCGTGCAGGCGTTCGTCGCGCAGGGCCGCGCGGATCCCGGCGTCGTTGGCGACGGCCCGGTCGTCCAGCGGCACTCCCGACAGGTTGCCGACGGTCTTCGGGTCGGCCTCGATCAGCTTCTTGCGTTCGGCCGGTGTGAGCGAGTCCCAATACCGTCTGACCCCGTCCGGGGTCAGCGACCGCAGGGTCGGGATCACCGCACCCGGCGGTCCGAAGCCGCCGCTGGGGTGGGGAAGCGTGGTCCCGTCGCCCTTCAGCAGCCCGGCCAGGGTGGTCAATTGTGCGGCGTACGCCTTGTCGGCGGCGCGCACCTTGTTCAACAGCCCCAGGATCGAGTCCTGCAGGTATTCGGCGTCGGCCTTGCGCGCGGCGTCGGGGTGCTCGACGGTCCCGTCGTCGTGCACGGTGAAGCCTTCGACCTGGGCGACGCCGACCTGCTGCTGCAGGGCCGCCCGGGCCGGAACCAGCTGATCGCAGGCCTTCTGCGCGGCGGTCGCGACCTTGTCCAGGGTGCGCACCAGCCGGTCGCCGCGAGCGGCCTCGACGCCGATGCGCCGGCCTGCGGCGTCGTGCGTGGCGCCGGTCCACTCGGGGTCTCGGTCCATCGCCTGCTCGGCGGTCTGGACTCCGGCCAGCACCCGGTCGGCCGCCGCGGCGATAGTCCGGGCGTCGGCGCCGACGCGATCCAGCGGCCAGGCGAAGACCGCCGCCAGGCCGGTCACCGTTGCTCTCCGGCGACGATGTCGTTGGCCGCCGCGACGTCGGACTCGGCGGTCAGCGCGTTGAAGAGCTTGAGCGCGCGGGCGAGTGCGCCCAGATCGGTGCCGAGCCGTTTCGTGGAGCGGTGACCCGCCGCCGAGCACTGCGCGAGCGCGGCGAGCGTCGCACAGTCCCCGGCGGCGCCGGTCGTGGGGAAGCGCAGCCCGGTGAGAGTCTTGCCTTCCGTGGCCCAGGTGCTCGCGATGGAATCGATCTGACCGGGTGTGATGCCGAAGTTCATACCTGGCATCGCACCACGCCGGCGGCGCCGAGCGGGGGCCTGTGTCCACAGCTCAGGCCGGGTGACCCGAGTTGCACACAGATCCGATCAGACCCTTGACAGATCGCTGAGCAGCCCGCCCTCGGCGTCCGGTAGACGCCCGTTCACGCGTCCGAGACAATGGACGACGTGGATACGCTCGAGGTAGTCGTCGTCGTGGTGGTCTGCGTGCTGGCGATCGCCGGGGCCAATACTCTCGCGCCGCGGGTCAGGATCGCGGCCCCTCTGCTGCTGGTGCTGGTCGGCGTCGTGGTCAGTTTCATCCCGCGTGTGCCGCCGATCTACGTGGATCCGGAGATCATCCTGGTCGGCGTGCTTCCGCCGCTGCTGTTCGCGGCCGCCGTCGCCCTGCCGTCAATGGACTTCAAGCGTGACTTCCAGGCGATCAGCGTGCTCTCGATCGTGCTGGTGATCGTCTCCGCGCTGGCGCTCGGCGCGTTCTTCACCGCGATCTTCCCCGAGGTCAACTACGCGACCGGCGTCGCACTGGGCGCCATCCTGAGTCCGACCGACGCCGTCGCCACCGGCGCCATCAAACGCGTCGGCGCGCCCAACCGGCTGATCACAGTGCTCAGCGGAGAGAGCCTGTTCAACGACGCCAGCGCGCTGGTGGTGCTGCGTGCGGCGATCGCGGCGATGGCCGCGAGCGTGTCGCTGGTGGGGGTCGCGGTGTCGTTCGTGTGGGCGCTGCTGGCGGCCGTCGCGGTCGGCGCCGCGGTCGGCTGGCTGATCACCCGCCTGCGGGCTCGCATCTCCAACCCGGCGGTGGCCACGGCCGTGTCGTTCACCGCGCCGTATCTGGCCTACATTCCGGCCGAGCTGATGGAGGCCTCCGGGCTGGTGGCCGCGGTCGCGGCCGGACTGGTCGTCGGCC
>JASGFV010000285.1:0-3778 GCA_047605365.1 Gordonia sp. (in: high G+C Gram-positive bacteria) | reverse complement strand
GCCGAAGACGTCGAAGTGGGCGTCTGCGGCCCGGGCCAGCGCTTCGGTGAGCGCTCCCGACGGCGTGCAGCGTGCCAGCACGTGGGCGACGCCGGGGAGGTGCTCGTCGTAGACGACGAGGCCGGCGAACGCGAGGAGGACGAACCACAGCAGGTTGGCCAGGGCCAGCACCACTTCGGCCTTCAGCGTTCCGCCGAGCAGCAGGCCCAGCGTGGCGAAGGCGACGGCTCCGAGGAAGATGATCGCGACGCCGAGCACCAGCCCGGCGGGGTCGGGGCGCCAGCCGAACCCGACGCCGATGCCGCCGATCACCAGCGACTGCAGCACCACCACGAGGAACACCGCGAGCGATTTGCCGGCGATGATGCCCCAGCGGGGGATCGGCGTCGCGCCGAGCCGCTTCAGGGCGCCGTAGCGGCGGTCGAAGGCGACGGCGATGGCCTGCCCGGTGAACGCGGTGGCCATGATGGCGACCGCGAGCACGGCGGGGACGAAGGTCGTCGCGCGGGCGCCCGGGGTGTCGCCCGCGCCGGTCGACAACGGCAGCAGGCACAGTCCGGTCAGCATGGTGATCGGGATGAACATGGTCAGCAGCAGTTGCTCGCCGTTGCGCAGCAGCAGCGTCAGTTCCATGCGGGTCTGCGCCGCCAGCATCCGGTGCAGCGGCGCCGGGGAGGGCGCGGGTGCGAACGTTCCGGGCGGGAACAGTTCGCCGTCGGTCGAGGTCATGAGCGCACCGCCCGTCCGGTCAGGGCCAGGAAGACGTCTTCGAGGCTGTCGGTCGCCAGGCCCAACTCGGTCACCAGGACGTCGCGGTCCGCGCACCAGCGGGTGATCTGCGCGATCGTCTCCGGCGTGATGCCGCCGTTGACGACGCATCCGGCCGTGGTCGCCTCGCACAGGTATGCCGCGCCGAGTGCTGCGCCCAGTTCGTCCGGGTCGACGGGGGTCGCGGTCTTCACACGCAGTCGGTCGCGGTTGTCGCGGGTCACCAGGTCGGCGGGAGTGCCTGCGGCTACCACCGAGCCGTGGTCGATGATGACGATCCGGTCGGCGAGTTCCTCGGCTTCGTCGAGCAGATGGGTGGTCAGCAGGACGGAGACGCCGTCGGCGCGCAGTCGGCGCAGCAGGTCCCAGACGAGAATGCGGGCGTGCGCGTCGAGCCCGGCGGTCGGCTCGTCGAGAAAGACCAGCTCGGGGCGGCCGACGAGTGCGCACGCCAGCGCGAGGCGCTGCTGCTGACCGCCGGACAGTCGGCGGTACGACGTGCCGGCGGCGTCGGTCAGGCCCAGCACGTCGAGCAGCCAGGCCGGGTCGAGGGGGTCGGCGCTGTACGACGCGCACAGGCGGAGCATTTCCGCGGCCTTGGCGCCCGGGTAGGCGCCGCCGCCCTGGAGCATCACGCCGATGCGGGCGCGCAGGGCGTCGTTGTCGGCGATCGGGTCCAGTCCCAGCACGTAGACTTCGCCGTCGTCGGCCCTGGTGAAACCCTCGCAGATCTCGACGGTCGTGGTCTTGCCGGCTCCGTTGGGCCCGAGCAGGGCCAGGATCTCGCCGCGTGGCAGGTCGAGGTCGAGACCGTCGACGGCCTGCACGTCGCCGAAGTGCTTCACCAGTCCACGAACCCGCAGGGCGGGCGCAGAACTGAGGTCGATTGGCACGACGACCAGCCTAGGCGTCCGCACCCGACTCGCTGCGCGCGGGTCGGGCCTTGCGCCGGCGATGGAGCCGATGGCGCAGTGGGTGGTCGATGAAGAAGAACACGCTGGCCAGACCCATCATCAGCAGGCCGGTGAACAGGCCCTGCGCGACGACCATCGGGCTGGTGTCCGAACTCGTCGGCATCACGACGACGGAGATTATCGCCGAGATCACAACGGTGCCGATGCGGAACCAGCGGGTGGTGGCCCAGGCGGCCAGCGGAATGATCGCCCACAGCAGATACCAGGCTTGGACGAAGGGGAAGAACAGCACGAAGGTGGCCATCGCGATGCCGAGGCCGCCGATCGGGTGGATCCGTCCCGCGAGGCACGCCAGCAGCCACCGGATCACGAGCAGTCCGGCGATCAGCTGGCCGATGGGGCGCGCGACGTCGAGGATCGCCTGCGTCTGTTCGCCGAGGCCGAGCCACAGTCCGATGCGGCCGGAGACCACCGACAGCAGCGTCGGCATCGACATCCACGACCGGACGATGCCGCCGGTGCTCAGCGTCGACGTCCAGCCGAAGCCGAGTCCGGTGCCCAAGCAGATGGCGACGACGACCACGCCGGCGACGACGCCGGTGGTGGCCGCCGAAGCGGTGAGTGCGAGAACACTGGCCTTGGACCGGACCCACCAGCTGCGGAAGGGCGCGTTGCGCAGGGACGGCAGGGTGGCGCCCCATCGTCGTGCCAGGGCGATGCCGACGAATCCCAGAGCCAGCAGCGACGAGACCTTGATCATCGCCGAGGCGGCGATCAGCCCGACGCCGGCGACCAGGATCCAGCCGGCCCGCGAGGGCAGGAATCGGTCGGCCAGGCGCAGCGAGCCGTCGTCGTAGATGGCGCGGAACGACCACTCCATGCCGACCAGCATCATGCCGATCATCAGGGCCTCGTTGTGGATGCCGCCCACCAGGTGCAGGATCAGCAGCGGGTTCAGCGCGCCGAGCCAGAGCGCTGCGACCGACGAGACGCCGCAGCGCCGGGCCAGCCGGGGGAGCGCCCACACGATCAGCGCCACGCCGCACAGGGCCACGAGCCGGTGCAGGAAGACCGCGGCGGTGATGTTGTCGCCGGTCACCCGGGTGATCTGCTCGCCGATCCACAAGAACAGCGGGCCGTAGGGGGCCGGTGTGTCCTTCCACAGATTCGGTACGGACAGGGTGAGCGGATGCTCGACGCCGAGCCCGCGCATCGGGCTGTACACGTACGGGTCCATGCCGCGGAACGCGATCGCGCTCTGCGCCAAATACGAATAGACGTCCTTGCTCAGCAGTGGTGGAGCCACGATCAGCGGCGCGATCCACATCACCAGCGTGCGGTCGGCCTGCGCACGGGTCATCCGGCGCGCCGGGCTGCGTCCTTCGGCGACTTCGATCGAGTAGCGGCCGATCGCGAATCGGCCGAGCATGATCCAGGCCAGGACGAGCATCATGGTGCCGCCGATGGAGATGGTCAGCGCGGTGCTGAACATTCGCGACGGCAGCGAGAGCACCCGCATTCCGACGATCGGATTCTGCAGCACCGGAACCATGCCGGTGCCCAACGAGCCGATCACCAGCACCACCGAACCGGTGGTGCCGAACAGGCGGATACGGCGCAGACGCTTGGTCTCGAGCGCGTTGAGCGGCCCCACCTCGGTCTCGTCGCGGTGAAGCTTGGCCAGGGTGGTGCCGTAGTCGCCGGTGGCGTCGATGTCGCGGGGACGCTCGGGCCGGGACAGACCGAGGTAGTCGAGCGTGGGACGCACGCCGGGAACTTGCAGCACGACTCCAGACTCTATCCTCTGACTCTGTCGCGTCCGTCCATCGCCGAGCGGCGTGTAGCGCCGGTCACGCTCCGGGTCTTTCGGCTCTTGTCCATGAGCGGAGCGCTCCGCTCACCGTTAGGCGACCCTTGCTAGAACCGGGGAAGTAATTACGACACAATTGTGTTGTGAAAAGCATGAGCGACGTCGATCGGCTGCCTGTGGAGCAGCCTGCGGAAGGGGCTGGCGCAGACGGCCAGACCCGTGCCGCCGTCGTGTCTCTGCTGGTCGACGAGGGTCCGCTGACCGCGGGCGACATCGCCGTCACCGG
>JASGFV010000284.1:0-3822 GCA_047605365.1 Gordonia sp. (in: high G+C Gram-positive bacteria) | reverse complement strand
CGCCGGTCGCCGTCACCCCCGGACGCGGCTACGTCGTCTCCGGCGGCATGCTCGACTTCCTCCAGGCCATGAGCCCGTCCCACTGACAGCGAGCAGGGCCGACGCTGGTCAGAACGGCCAGACGAGCGGCACCAGGCCGACCGCAACGACGCCGTACAGAGCCATGCAGACCGCGCCGAGCTTCCAGTACTCGCCGAACCGGTAGGCACCCGGTTCCTGCACCATCAGATTGCCGGGCGTCGCGACGGGGGTCAGGAATGAGGCCGCACCGGCGATCGTGAGACCCATCATCATGGGCAGCGGCGACAGGTGCGCCGCTTCGGTCACCGCGACCGCGACGGGGGCGACGATGAGTACGGTGGCGAGATTGCTCAGGAACTGCCCGAGCACGAACACGATGAGCACCATGACGGCGAGCAGCAGGTGCGGGGATCGCTCACCGAAGGTCGCCACAAGCCAGGCCGAGACGAGATCTGCCGCACCGCTGGTCTGGATGGCCGTCGACAGCGGCACCATGCCTGCCACGACGAGCAGCGTCGTCAGCGAGATGGAACGCTGAGCCTGCCGGACACTGACCACGCGGCATCCGACGAGCAGCGCGCCGGCCGTGAGGACGACGATCGCCGGCGGCAGCACGTTGAGGGCCAGCAGCACGCACATCGCGGCGAGCACGGCTACGGCGGCGTACGAGCGCGGTCCGAGCTGCACTGACTGGCGTCGGACCAGGTCCGGCGTGTCGACGGGCAGTACTCCCGCGTGGGCGGCCTTGCGTTCGAGCGCATCCCACGCGCCGCGCAGCACGACCACGTCGCCGGCACGCAGCGTCGCACGGTCGAGCTGCTCGCCGCCGCGCTGCACCGCGGCGATGATCAGCTCACCGGACTCGGTGCGCATCCCGGGATGCACCTCGTCGCCGATGAACGGCGACCGAGGCGGGATGACGATCTCGGTGGCGCCACCTTCGTAGCCGAGCGCGGTCTCGCCGGCCTCGAGCGAGTGGTCGTGTGCGAGCGTCTCGGCGTACGCCCCCAGGTCGCGGGGCGCGTTCGGCGGGGTGCGGTGTGGCAGCAGCTTCGGACCGAGCAGCAGCGTGATCAGGATCACGCCGATGAGCAGCGGCGCTCCGATGATCGCGAACTCGAAGAACCCGAAGGGCCTGGCGCCGGCCTCGACCGCTAGGTCGGAGACGATGAGGTTGATCGGCGTACCGAGCAGGGTCAGCATGGATCCGGCGTGCGCGGCGAACGCAAGCGGGATCAGCATCTGTGAGGGCGGCTGCCGGACCCGCGCGGAGAGCATGACCGCGACCGGGACCAGCGCGGCCACCGCGCCGTTCACGCTGATCAGCGCGGTGAGACCGGCCGAGAGCAGCATCAGCGCGATGAGCACCGAGGATCGTTTCTCGCCGACCCGGCGGGTCAGCTGCTGCCCAGCCCAAGCGGTGACGCCGGTAGCGTCGAGAGCCTCGCTCACGACGAAGAGACCAGCCAGATAGATGACGATGGGGTCGCCGAATCCGGCTATCGCCTGCTCGAAGGTCACGGCTCCGGTGAAGAACAGCGCAAGCGTGACCCCCAGCGCGACGATCGGCGGTGGCAGGCGGTTCCAGATGAAGACGACGATCGCTGCGATGAGGATGGCGGCGGTCGCGACCAACGGACTCACCAGTCGTTACCTCCAGGTTCGTGCTGGATGCTCGTAACCAGCGGTGAGAGTGTCACATACGAGTGTCAGAAGCTGTCGAATTGGGCGTCGATCTCGGCCAGGCGCGAGATGGTCGGCGACTCGATGAGGTGGCCGTGAGCCACGACCATCGTCGGCGACTCCAATGCTCTCAGTCCATCGAGCGGGTTCTCGTCCAGCACCAGAAGGTCGGCTGACTTGCCTGCTTCGACGGTGCCCGTCTTCGTGTCGAGCTGGAGGATCCGCGCATTAATGCGTGTTGCCGCCTCCAGTGCTTCGGCCGGGCTGAGGCCGCCGAAGCGTACGAGGTGGTCGAGCTCTCGCCAGGTGTTCGAGTGCGTGACATAGGTGACCCCGGAGTCGGTCCCCATGCCGAGCACGATGCCGTGCTCCCGAGCCGTCTGGATGCCGGCGACCATCTCGTCGAGAACGATCTCGGCGTTCGCGCGCACCACGTCGTTGATACCGGTGATCGAGGTGTCGAGCTTCACCAGCGGCAGGCAGGCCTGCAAGGTCGGGATCAGAGCCGACCAGCCCCGCAAGGAGGCGGGGTTGTCGAGGAACAGGTCGATGCACTCCTGGTCGAGACTGCTGCCGTGCTCGATCGTGTCGACACCGGCGCGCAGGGCTCGGCGGACGCCCTCGGCACTTTGGGCGTGTGCCGCGACGAGCACGCCCTCGGCGTGGGCGACGGTGCAGATGGCGCGCATCCCCTCCTCGCTCATCTCCGGAGTGCCGGCGTGCCCGATGCCCTTCGCGTCGGTCACGCCGCCGGTCGCCGAGATCTTGATCGAGCGGGCACCGGCGTCGAGGTTCGCTCGCGTCCCGTCGGACGCCTGCTCGACGGTGTCGGCGATCCGGGCGATCTGGGGCGCCCCGTGTCCACCGGTGATGGCCAGTAGCGGACCGGACGGCAACATCCGAGGGCCGACGATCTCACCCTTGTCGATGCGGTCGCGCAGAACGATCACCTCCGTCGCGACGTCGCCCACCGTACGGATCGTGGTGACGCCGGAATGGAGCTGGGTGAGCGCGTTCGTCATGGCGCGGCGACGCATCATCACCTGACCGAGTCGACTGCGCAACACGTGACTGACCGCCACCTCGGTGGTCGGTCGCAGGTAGATCTTCGCCAGCGGACGCCCGTCGGAGAAGAGGTGGGCGTGGGCGTTGATGAGGCCGGGAAGCACGTACTTTCCGTCGCCGCCGATGCGCCGATAGCCCGCCGGAATGGTCGCTGCAGCTGAAGGGCCCGCATACTCGATATTGCCTGTTGCGCCGACGACTACGGTCCAGCCGCTGTGCACGGTAGCCGTCCCGTCGGTAGCCAGAACCGACACATCGGTGAACGCGAAAGGGGTACTCATAGTTCTGAGTCTGGCCGAGCAGGCAGCCGTTCGAAATGTCTGTCACCCGAGGCATCACCCTCCGGGCGCCTGCTGGCACGCAAGAGGCAGTCTGCGTCCGGGTGACGACAGGGGTGACGCCGGGGATGCGGAACCGCCGACTCCGGCAGACTGAGAGACCTGGGACGGCGTCGACGAGGTCGGCCTACCGCGTCTGCGCACGACGGACGCGCGCTGAGGGGAACATATGTGGACGTCGATCGGCGATACGCTCCCGCTGGCGATCGGGCTGGCACTCAGCCCGTTCGCGATCGTGACCGGCATCGTGCTACTGCTGGGCACGCATGGCCGGGCGAAGACCGCGATGTTCGGTCTGGGCTGGTTCGCAGCGATCCTGACGATCGCCGCGATCGCGTTCTGGGTGGTCGAGGCCGCCGAGGACGCCTCCTCGGAGTACGCCGCCGGCGGCGTGGACATCGTCCAGCTCGTGTTCGCGGCCTTGTTCTTCGTGCTCGCCGGGCTCTCCTGGGTGAAGCGGCCGAAGAGACGCGAGTCGACTGGTGGCGATGCTCCAGAAGATGCCGAGCCGGCCAAGCCGAAGCTCCTCGGTCGGCTTGACGGGCTGAGCGTGCTAGGCGCGCTCGGCGTCGGACTCGCCCAAGGCTTCCTCGTGATCAAGAACATCCCCTTGGCGCTCGGTGCCGGTGCGACGTTCGGAGAAGCCGGCCTGCACAGCAGCGAGGCAGTTGTCGCGCTCGTGGTGTTCGCGGCCGTTGCCTCGCTCGGCGTCATC
>JASGFV010000283.1:0-3823 GCA_047605365.1 Gordonia sp. (in: high G+C Gram-positive bacteria) | reverse complement strand
GCTTCGACCCGCCCGCCCAGCGATGGCTGCCCGGGCACCGCGGCGTCGACCTGTCCGCCGCACCCGGGGCCGTCGTTCTGGCCGCGCGGGCCGGGACGGTGCGCTTCGCCGGTGCCGTGGGCGGCAAGCCGGTCGTGTCGATTCTGCATCCGGACGGGATCACCACCACCTATGAGCCGGTGCGGGGCGACGTCCGCGCCGGAGACCGGGTGGAGCGCGGCGAGCCGATCGGCACCCTGGAGGCCAGACATCCGGGCTGCCCCGCCGCGGCCTGTCTGCACTGGGGAGCCCGGCGTGGAGCCGGCAGCTCGGCGAAGTACTTGAACCCGCTGTCGCTGGTCGGCGCGGTGCGTGTACGACTCAAGCCCCTGTCCGGCGGAGCCGGCCCCGAATGACTGTCCGACTGAACCGGCCCCGAGCGATCGTCCGGCCGAATTCAGGCCCGGGGGTGAGCTTGATCGTGCACGGCGCGCAGCCGCTCGACGCTGACGTGCGTGTAGAGCTGCGTGGTGGCCAACGACGAGTGCCCGAGGAGTTCCTGCACCACGCGCAGGTCCGCTCCCCCTTCCAGCAGATGCGTCGCGGCGCTGTGCCGAAGACCGTGCGGGCCGATCGACGCGCCGCCGTCGTCGGTCGCCCGATGGACGACGGTCCGCGCCATCCGCTGGTCCAGCCGACGCCCCTTCACGCCGAGCAGCAGGGCGTCGCCGGACTGAGCTCCGGCGAGTTCCGGCCTGCCTCCGGCCAGCCACGCGCTGAGCGCGGCCTCCGCGGGCGCGCCGTACGGCACCGTTCGCTGTTTGTCGCCCTTGCCGACCACGCGCAGCACCCGCCGGTCGGCGTCGACGTCTGAAAGGTTCAGCCCGCACAGTTCCCCGACGCGGATGCCGCAGGAGTAGAGCAGTTCGACGATCACGCGATCGCGCAGCGCGATCGGATCCCCAGGCTCGTCCGTCTGCCCGGCGACGTCGATCGCGCGGGCGGCGCGCTCGGCGTCGAGCACCGTCGGCAGCGTTCGGCGCGCTTTGGGCGCCTGCAGCCGAACGGACGGGTCGACGTCTATCACCGACTCGCGAACGGCCCACGCGCAGAAGTTCTTCACCGACGAGACCTGCCGCGCGACGGTCGTGCGTGCGGCGCCACGGCGGGTGTGCTCGGCGAGCCACGATCGCAGCAGAGGCAGGTCGACGTCGGCCAACGGCACGCCGCGCGCCCCCGCGAACGAGATCAGCCCGCGGACGTCGCCGACGTAGGCGCGCACGGTGTGTTCGCTGTGGGCCTTCTCGAAGCGCAGATGATCGGCGAATCGCTCCAGCACGTCGGACATGACCCGAGCCTATCGTCGCAGGGACCGCATCGCCCGGACGTCAGCGCCGGAAGCTGAACCTCTTCTTGTCGGGCTCCTCGGCGGCGCGCTGTTCGGCCTTCCACTGCCGGAAGCCCTCTTCGGTGCGCCCCCGGCGCCAGTAACCGGAGATCGACGACGCACGCTTGGCGCTCACGCCGCGCTCCTTGCGGACGTAACCGCGCAGATTCTTCATCACGGCCTGCGCCTCACCGTGGATGAACACGTGCGGCTCGCCGTCGAGCCACTCGGCGTCGCGCACCGCCGCGATCACCGGGGCGTTGTCGCCGGACGCGTCGTCGCCCGCCTCGTTCGACGCCGCGCCCCGGTGCACCCAGGTGATGTCGGCGCCGGCCGGCGCGGTCAGCTCCAGCTCGTCTTCGGGACCGCTGACCTCGATGAAGACTTTCGCCACGGCGGCGGCGGGCAGCGCTTCGAGCGCCGCCGCGAGCGCAGGCAGGCCCGCCTCGTCGGAGACCAGCAGGTGCCAGGGCGCGGCGGGGTCGGGTCGGTAGCCGCTGCCCGGGCCGAGGAAGTCGACGGTCTCGCCCGGCTGCACGCGCGCGGCCCACGGTCCGGCGATCCCCTCGTCGCCGTGCACCACGAAGTCGACGGCGATCTCGCGCGCCGCCGGATCGTAACGACGGACGGTGTAGGTCCGCAGCACCGGCTGCTGGTCGGCGGGATACGTGCTCCTGATCGCGTCCATGTCGAGCGGCCGCGGATACGTCACGCCGTCCGGGGCGAACAGGAATTTCACGTACATGTCGGTGTCGTGGTCGCCCGCTGCACCCGAACCCGAGCCGCCTGCCGGCGCAAATCCGTCGAATCCTTCACCGCCGAGCCACACCCGAATCATGTGCGGGGTGATCTGCTCGGTTCGCTGCACCGTCATGGTGTTCAGCCGCTTCGCCATCGAAGCCTCCTCACGTCTCCCCCCACACCGTACTCGCGCGCCGCGCGGCAAGTTAGGCCAGCCTAAGAATGACGGAGGTTCAGGCAGGCAGACGGCCTTCGGCGACGTCGAGCACCCAACGGGGCGGCTCCTTGCCGAGGCGTCGATCGATCTTGACGACGATCTCTGCACTCATGCGCCGAATGTGCGGCGTCGACCCGAACAACTTGTACTCCGACTGCGCACGTTCGCGAGCGCTATCACTCAGATCCGACATCGCCTACCCCATTCCGGTCGTCACCATTGTCGTCGCTTTCTCCGGAAAGCGCGAGCGTACGGATCACTCCCAACTCACTCACGGTCGCAAGCGGGGAGTCCGCCAGTTCACAAAGGACCGCGACGCCTGTCGCCGAACGGATCGTGTCAGCTTCCGTCAACGACAGCTCCACGGCCCAGACGTACCGCCTCCACCATTCGCTCCGGGAATCGTGCTCGGCCCGTTGCGCCCGGTCGCGTTCTTCGGACAACTGACGCTGCCAGAGCGTCACCAGCACCCCGGTGATCGCCAGCACCCCGACCACCAGGGTCACCCACTGCGGAGCCTGCATCTCCCCACCTCCTCCGGGACCGCCGGCGCCGCACTCATCGCGCCAGCCTCCACAGCCCGGCGTCCCTCTCGGCGAGACCCCGGACGTCGAGCGTCGCGAGGGCCCGGCGCACCACGTCGACGCGCAATCCCGACGCGAAGGCCAGCTCGTCGATCGAGAGCGCTCCCCGGCCGGGCAGCGCCTCGACCACCCGGAACTGCTCGGGGGTCAGATCGTCGGTCGGCCGGGCGCGCGAAGGCCGGTGGGTGTCACGGCCGTCCGGAGCTGCGAGGGTCATCAGCTCGGCGGCGTCGGACACCAGCGTCGCCTGTCCGTCGGCGATCATCTGATGGCAGCCGACCGACGTCGCCGACGTCACCGGGCCCGGGATCGCGGCCAGTGGCCTACCGATCTTGCGCGCCCACGCCGCCGTGTTGGCCGCCCCCGAACGACGTCCCGCCTCGACCACCACCACGGCTTGCGACAGCGCGGCCACCAGCCGGTTGCGCGTCAGGAATCGATGCTTGGCGGCGGTCGTGCCCGGCGGATACTCCGAGACGACGAGCCCGTGCCGGGAGATCTCTTCGAGCAGCCGCGTATGACCGGTCGGATAGTCGCGGTCGATCCCGCAGGCCAGCACCGCCACCGTCGGACCGCCCGCTGCCAGGGCCCCGCGGTGCGCGGCCCCGTCGATGCCGTAGGCGCCGCCGGACACCACCGACCAGCCTGCCGCGGCCAGCCCGGCGCCCAGCTCGGCGGCCACCCGATCGCCGTACGACGACGACGCGCGCGCCCCGACCACCCCGGCGGCCCGCTCGGCGATCTCGGCCGGCGAGCCGCCACCGCGCACCCACAGCGCCAGCGGAGCTCCGCCGCGCGCCGCGGTGCTCGCCCGGTCCAGCGCAGTCAGCGACCAGGCCGGCCACTCGTCGTCGTCGCGGGTGATCAGTCGTGCGCCGGCCTGGGCGCACGCCGCCAGATCCGCGGCGGCGTCGA
>JASGFV010000282.1:0-3862 GCA_047605365.1 Gordonia sp. (in: high G+C Gram-positive bacteria) | reverse complement strand
CGCTGGCACCAAGGTGACCGGCCCGGACGGCAAGGTCGTCAAGGCGCGCGAGCTGGCCGGCCAGAACAACCTGCTCTTCCGCCGCAACAGCACCACCGGCGCCGTCGAGGTGACCGCGAAGGAAGGCGACGGCATCGCCCTGAACGAGGCGCTGCACGCCAACGACTGACGTCGCCCGGCTCAGCTCACACCTGCACAGTCCACTCCGGCCTATTGCGGCGCTATTGGCCGGAGTGGACTCCGCGGGTGTGAGCGCAGGGCTCGCGACGCCGCGTAGCGAGACGATTACGCCAGCCGCGCGACGGCCTCGTCGATGCGCTCGTCGGTGGCGGTGAACGCCGTCCGGATGTGCTGGACGCCGCGGGGGCCGTAGAAGTCGCCGGGGGCCACCAGGATGCCGCGCTCGGCGAACCAGTCCAGCGTCGCGCGGGCCTGCTCCCCGCGAGTGGCCCACAGGTACAGGCCGGCTTCGGAATCGTCGATGCGGAATCCCGCCCCGGCCAGCGCAGCCTTCAGCTTGTCCCGGCGCAGCCGGTAGCGCTCGCGCTGGGCGTCGACGTGCACGTCGTCGTTCAGTGCCGCGACCATCGCGCCCTGAACCGGGAACGGCACGATCATGCCGGCGTGCTTGCGCACGGCCAGAAGCTCGGCGATCAGCGCCGGGTCGCCGGCCAGGAAGCCCGCCCGGTACGACGCCAGGTTCGACACCTTCGACAGCGAGTGCACCGCGATCAGCCCGGCGTGGTCGCCGTCGCAGACCGCGTCGTCGAGGATCGAGACGGCCGGGGTGTCCCAGGCCAAGCCCAGGTAGCATTCGTCGGACACGACGACGACGTCGCGCTGACGCGCCCACGCCACCACCTTGCGCAGGTGGTCGGCGCCGAGCACCTTGCCGGTCGGGTTCGACGGCGAGTTCAGGAACAGCAGAGCGGGCGACTCCGGGCCGAGGGCCACCGTCGAGTCGGCCCGCATCACCCGCGCACCGGCGAGCAGCGCGCCCACCTCGTACGTCGGATAGGCCACCTCGGGGATCACGACCAGCTCGCCCGCCGGCACGCCGAGCTGCGACGGCAGACCGGCGATGGCCTCCTTGGTGCCGATGACCGGCAGGATCGCGGACTGGTCGACGTCGACGCCGAACCGCCGAGCCAGTGCGCCGGCGGCAGCCTCACGCAGTTCCAGCGTGCCGACCGTGGCCGGGTAGCCGGGAAACTCCGAGCCGGCCGCGAGCGCTTCGCGGATCACCGGGTCGACGGGGTCGACCGGGGTGCCGACCGACAGGTCGACGATGCCGCCCGGGTGCGCCTGGGCGCGCGCCTTCGGCTGCGCGATGGTGTCCCACGGGAAGTCGGGCAGACCGGCACTGACCGGACGGAGTCGGCTCACGAGGCTTATCCCTCTTCGTCCATCGGTGGGAGTTCCTTGACGAACGGCGGGTCGTACGGGGTCTTGCCGACCTTGCTGGCGCCGCCCGGCGAGCCGAGCTCGTCGAAGAAGTCGGCGTTCGCGCTGACGTAGGGCTCCCACTCGTCGGGCACGTCGTCTTCGTAGAAGATCGCCTCCACCGGGCAGACCGGTTCGCACGCACCGCAGTCGACGCATTCGTCGGGCTGGATGTAGAGGCTGCGGCCGCCCTCGTAAATGCAGTCGACCGGGCATTCTTCGACGCAGGCCTTGTCCATGACGTCCACGCATGGCTCGGCGATGATGTAGGTCACTGCCTCTCCTTCATTGCACCTCGACACTCCGATGCGAGGGCTGGTCGCATCGGAGAAAGTTCGTTGCGGATCCGTCGGCGACTTCAGTACCTGCGCCTTGACGATCTCCGTCCCCGAACAGCTTATCTGCCGTCCCGCCCGGTCCGCGAACCCGTCCCACCTCGTCCGATTCCGCCACCGGTTCCGACCGGCGTCGAATTTTGTGCACACTGAGGAAAAGTCTTCGCAGGCAGACCCGCTGCTCCCCCGACTCCGGACCGCCTCGCGCCCGGGGTGGTCGAGACCACTACGGATCGATGTCGACCTGCAAGCCGTCCGGCCCGCAACGCCCGTCCTCGCATTACGCCGAACACGCCCACCCGCTGAAAGCAGGAGACACCCATGTGCCAGCAAGCGACCTGCAAGACCTGCGAAAAAGTCGCCTGGCGCGGCTGCGGCCAGTACGTCGACCAGGTGATGCGCGGCGTCCCGGCTGTTCGGCGGGCGCCAAAGCTAGAGGACGGCGACCGCGGCGACCGGCGCACTGACCCGGCCGTACTCGGTAGTGCGCTGGCGCGCGGTCCGGCCGATACCCTCGACGATCTCGCGCAGCTCGGCGACGGTCTTCTCCGAGCCGTGCTGGGAGCCGGCCATCCGGGAGATGGTCTCTTCCATCAGGGTGCCGCCGAGGTCGTTGGCGCCGCCGCGCAGCATGGCGCGCGTGCCCTCGACGCCGAGCTTCACCCAGCTGGTCTGGATGTTGTCGATCCGGCCGTGCAGCATGATGCGGGCCAGCGCGTGCACCGCACGATTGTCGCGCTGCGTGGGCCCCGGGCGCGAGGCGCCTGCCAGGTACAGCGGCGACGACTGGTGCACGAACGGCAGCGGCACGAACTCGGTGAAACCACCGGTGCGGTCCTGGATGTCGCGCAGTACGTTGAGGTGACCCACCCAGTGCTTCGGGGAGTCGACGTGGCCGTACATCATCGTCGAGCTCGACCGCAGGCCCACCTCGTGGGCCGTGGTGACCACCTCGATCCACGACGCGGTCGGCAGCTTGCCTTTGGTGAGCACCCAGCGCACCTCGTCGTCGAGGATCTCCGCGGCGGTGCCGGGAATGGTGTCCAAGCCGGCGGCGCGCATCTCGGTCAGCCACTCGCGCAACGACTGCCCCGCGCGCGACGCACCGTTGACCACTTCCATCGGGCTGAACGCGTGCACGTGCATCGACGGCACCCGCGCCTTCACCGCGCGGACGATGTCGGCGTAGCCGGAGGCCGGCAGTTCGGGGTCGATGCCGCCCTGCATGCAGACCTCGGTGGCCCCGGCGACGTGTGCCTCCCAGGCGCGGTCGGCCACCTCGTCGGTCGACAGCGTGAACGCGTCCTCGTCGCCCTTGCGCTGCGCGAACGCGCAGAAGCGGCAGCCGGTGTAGCAGATGTTGGTGAAGTTGATGTTCCGGTTCACCACGTACGTGACGTCGTCGCCGACGACGTCGGCGCGAATCGAGTCGGCCAGTGCGGCAAGGACTTCCAGGCCGTCGCCGTCGACGGTGGCGAGCGTCAGGTACTCGTCGTCGGACAGTCCGGCGGGATCGGCCTCCGCGTGCGACAGTGCGGCCCGCACCTCCGAATCCAGCCGGTGCGGCGCGGCGGCGTCGTGCGCGCGCAGCGCGAAGACCTGATCGCGGATGGTGTCCCAGTCGCCGAAGGCGCTGCCCAGGTCGCTGCGGGTGTCGGTGTTGCGGCCCGCGACGTCGATGTCGGTGTTGAGGTCGACGCGGCCCGACGACACCCACTCCTCGTCGGGCTCCTGCCACGGCAGTCCGGCCGGCCTGGTGTCGCGCGCCAGCCCCGTAGCCGGATCGGTCAGCGCGGCGACGTGACTCGCGATGCGCGGATCGATCCACGGCGAACCGGCCAGCACGTACTTCGGCTGCGCCGCCGCCCGCTCGGTGAGCGTGTATCCGGTGGACGCGGTGATCTCGGCGAGGGTGTCGAGGTTCGGCCAAGGCCGCTCCGGATTCACGTGGTCCGGGGTCAGCGGCGAGACGCCGCCCCAGTCGTCGACGCCGGCCGCCACCAGCGCACGGCATTCGTTCTCCGACACCAGGTTCGGCGGCGCCTGAATCCGCATGCCGGGCCACAGCAACAACCGGGCGACGG
>JASGFV010000281.1:0-3862 GCA_047605365.1 Gordonia sp. (in: high G+C Gram-positive bacteria) | reverse complement strand
CGACGTACGACCGCGCGGCCACGCCGTACGCGGTGTACCGGTGCCACTCCCGCCCGAGCGCCTTCCCGAGAGCGGAACGCACGCCGTCGGCGACGATCACCTCCCGGACCCGGATGTTCGACGTCGCGCCGCCCGCCTGCACGGTCACCGCCTCGATGCGGCCGCTGGCCAGCTGCGCGTCGACCGCCTTGGCTCCCGACACCATACGCACGCCGCGGCCCAGCGCGAAGCGGCGTACTGCGTCGTCGAACTCGGTGCGGGCGACGGCGCTGCCGTACGCGCCGAACCGGTCCGGCCACCGGACTTGCTGTCGTGCGCCCCAGCCGTGCAGGTCCAGGCCCGCGATCCGCGGGCGTTCGTCGAGGTAGTCGTGCATGCCGAGTTCGTCGAGGGCGTGGACCGCACGTGGGGTGAGGCCGTCGCCGCAGGTCTTGTCGCGGGGGAACGTCGCGGCGTCGAGCAGCACCACGTCGTGTCCGGCGGCGGCCGCATGTGCGGCGGCCGACGATCCCGCCGGCCCGGCGCCGACCACCAAGACGTCGGCCGAGTCTGGGACGGTCGCGGTCGAGTCGTCTCGCGGCGAAGTTGCACGGGTCACCCGTCGATTATGTCGCCAGGGGTTTGCGGTTAGGCTTTGCGGTGTCGCCGAATGCCGCCCTCGGGCAGTATTCGCACTCCGCTCGCCGACGAGGCGGGCATCGACTCGAAGATTGGGCATAAGACGTGAAGTCGACATTCGCCGGACTCGACCTCGGTACCGGAGAGTTCGCCGCCGGAATCTCGGACGCGCTGGAACGCGTCGAGGACCTCCTGCTCACCGAACTGTCCTCGGGCGATGAGATCCTCACCGAGGCGGCCACTCACCTGGCCAAGGCCGGTGGCAAGCGTTTCCGCCCGATGTTCGCGATCCTGGCGTCGCACTTCGGGCCGAATCCGGGAAGCGTGGACGTGATCACGTCGGCGACCGTCATCGAGATGACTCACCTGGCCACGCTGTACCACGACGACGTGATGGACGAGGCGCCCATGCGGCGCGGCGCACAAAGTGCCAACGCGCGCTGGTCCAACTCGATCGCGATCCTCTCCGGCGACTTCCTGTTCGCCCGCGCCTCGCGACTGGTCTCGACGCTGGGGCCGGACGCGGTGCGGATCATCGCCGACACGTTCGCCGAACTGGTCACCGGCCAGATGCGCGAGACCGTCGGCGCGCAGAGCGGCGACCCCGTCGACCACTACCTGCGCGTGGTCTGGGAGAAGACGGGTTCGCTGATCGCCGCGGCCGGCCGCTTCGGCGCCCTCACCGCGGGCGCCGACGCCGAGCGGGTGGAGATCCTGTCGCGGATCGGCGACATCGTGGGCACCGCGTTCCAGGTGTCCGACGACATCATCGACATCGCGTCGGTCACCGGCGACTCCGGCAAGACGCCGGGCACCGACCTGCGCGAGGGCGTTCACACCCTGCCTGTGCTCTATGCGCTGCGCGGCGACGACGCGTCGTCGGCCCGCCTCCGCGAACTGCTCACCGATCCGGTGACCGGGGTTCCGCGGCCCCTGACAGACGACGCCGAGGTCGACGAAGCGCTGAAGCTTCTCGTCTCCTCCGAGGGGATGACCGCAGCTCGTCGCCGGCTCAGCGACATGGCCGACGAGGCCGACGCCGAACTCGCGAAGCTCCCCGGCGGCCCGGCGCACGACGCGTTCAGCTCGCTGGTGCGCTACACCGTCGACCGCGTCGGCTGAGCGGCCCCTTCGGCGGGCTCCGGGCGCAGGAGGCCCGCGGAACACATCGCCGCGCTGGGACGTTGAAGCACTGAACGCCCGCGCAGTGCCAGAATGAGCGCAGGCGACGAGTTTCGAGGTGTGATGCATTCCTTCAACGGACTGAAGACGGCTGCCCTGATGGGGTTGATGTCGGCGATCATCGTCGGCATCGGCGCGGCGTTCGGCAACCGCAGCATTCTGATCTTCTCGGTGCTGCTGGCCGTCGGCACCAACGCGTACGCGTACTTCAACAGCGCGAAGATGTCGCTGCGGGCGATGCATGCGCAGCCGGTGACCGAGGTGCAGGCGCCGCAGATGTACGCGATCGTCCGCGAACTGGCGACCGCCGCGCACCAGCCGATGCCCGCGCTCTACATCAGCCCGACCGAGTCGCCGAACGCCTTCGCCACCGGCCGCAACCCGAAGAACGCGGCGGTCTGCTGCACCACGGGAATCCTGCAACTGCTGGACGAACGCGAGCTGCGCGCCGTCCTCGGGCACGAGCTGTCGCACGTCTACAACCGCGACATTCTGATCAGCTCGGTGGCCGGCGCGATGGCGGCGGTGATCTCCGGCCTGGCGAACATGGCCATGTGGATGGGCGCCTTCGGCGGCAACCGCAACAACGGGCCGAGTCCCATCGCGATGATCCTGATCATGATCCTGGGCCCCATCTCGGCGGCGCTGATCCAGATGTCGATCTCGCGGTCGCGTGAGTACCAGGCCGACAAGTCCGGCGCGGAGCTGACCGGCGACCCGCTGGCCCTGGCGTCGGCGCTGAACAAGATCTCCGGCGGCATCCAGGCCGCTCCGCTGCCGCCGACACCCGATCTGGCGACGCAGCAGCACATGATGATCGAGAACCCGTTCCGCCGCGGCGAGCGCATGTCCCGGCTGTTCTCCACTCACCCGCCGACCGCCGACCGGATCATCCGGCTGCAGGAGATGGCCCGCAACGGCGGCCAGCGCCGCTGACCCGCGAGATCCGCCCCGGCAGAGTTGTCCACAGGCGCGGGCTGGGGCTCTTGCCAGCGGCCGCGGTCGCCGGTTGACTGTGGTGATGGGGGAGAGGCGGAACTACCATGACGGTCATGACCAGCACACCGGGGTGGCTCTCGCCTGGTCCGATCACACGAGCGGATCTCGACGCGATGCCCGACGACGGGCATCGCTATGAACTGCTCGGCGGGGCGTTGATCGTGACTCCGGCGCCGAGCCCACGACATCAAACCGCCGTCGGCGAGCTGTTCGTAGCCCTGCGTTCGCGGGCGCCAGACGACCTCGTGGTCTTGATGGCGCCGCTGGACGTCACGCTGTCTCCGGACACGGTGATGCAGCCGGACGTCGTTGTCGCCCGGCGCGAGGACCTGACCGAACGGGATCTGCCGACCGCGCCGATTCTGGCCGTCGAGGTGCTGTCGCCGTCGACGCGGGGCATCGACCTCGTCTTGAAGCGCGGCCATCTGCAGCGTGCGGGGTGCCCGCACTACTGGATCGTCGATCCGTTAGACCAGTCGATCACCGCGCTGCGCTTGGTCGACGGCGCGTACGTGGAGGCGGTGACGGCCACTGGTGACGACCTGTTCGAGGTGAGCGAGCCGTTCGCCGTCGAGTTCGCAGCGTCGTCGTTGTTTCCGGCGTTGTGAGTTAGCGCGATCCGGACGTCCGCCTACCGGTAGTTGACGAACTGCAGAGCGATGCCGAAGTCCTCGCCCTTGAGCAGGGCGATGACGGCCTGCAGGTCGTCGCGCTTCTTGGACGAGACGCGCAGCTCGTCGCCCTGGATCTGCGCCTTGACGCCCTTGGGGCCCTCGTCGCGGATCTTCTTGGAGATCTTCTTGGCGTGGTCGGAGTCGATGCCCTGCACCAGATCGCCGGTGATCTTGAAGGTCTTGCCGGAGCCGACGGGCTCGCCGGCGTCGAACGCCTTGAGTGAGATGTCGCGGCGGATCAGCTTCTCCTTGAATACTTCCAGGCCGGCCTGTACCCGCTCCTCGGAGTCGGAGGTGAGGACGATCTTCTCCTCGCCCGACCACTCGATGCCGGTGTTGGTGCCCCGGAAGTCGTAGCGCTGCGACAACTCCTTGGCGGCCTGGTTGAG
>JASGFV010000280.1:0-3877 GCA_047605365.1 Gordonia sp. (in: high G+C Gram-positive bacteria) | reverse complement strand
CCTACGGCGAACTCGACGACGTGTGGCCGCTGACTCCGCTCCAGGAAGGCCTCTACTACCAGGCGACCAAGGACGCCGAGGCCGACATCTACCACGCGCAGTTCTGGCTCGACTTCAACCGTGACGTCGACGCCGACCGGCTCACCGCCGCCGCCCGCCGGCTGCTCGCCGAGAACCCCGAACTGCGGGCGGCGTTCACCGACTACGAGGGCCGCGGCGTGGCCGTCGTTCCGGCGCAGGCCGAACCGGTGCTGCGCGTCGTCGATCTGCGCGAGACCGAGGCCGAACTGGCACCGCTGGAACTCGACGCCCTGCTCGAAGCCGACCGGCACGACCCCATCGCGCTCGAGGAGGCTCCGGTCTGGCGGATGATCCTGGTGCGGCTGCCCGGCGGCACGTCGCGGCTGGTGGTGAACCGTCGCTTCCTGCTGTGGGACGGCTGGTCCGGCGGGATCTTCGTCGCCCGTCTGCTGGCGCACCTGGACGATGTTCCCGGGCCGGCGCGCGAGGCGTCGCTGCGCGACTACCTGCGCTGGATCGATCGGCGCGACGCGGCCGACGACGTGCGTGCCTGGCAGGAGTACCTGGCGGGTTACGACGAGCCGTCGCTGGTGGCTCCGCGCGCCGAGGGCGCCCGGCCGCGCACTCCGCGGCGCATCGAGGTGACCATGTCGGGCGAGGAGACCGCCGCACTGAGGGCCGGCGCCCAGGCCGCGGGGGTCACCCTCAACGCCGTGTTGTCGGCCGCGCTCACCCTGACGATGTCCCGGGCGCTCGGGCGCACCGACGTCGCCTTCGGTGCGAGCGTCGCGGGACGGCCGACCGAGGTGCCGGGCGTCGACACCGTCATCGGCCTGTTCCTCAACACCGTGCCGGTCCGGACAGCGCTGCGCACCGGTGAGACCGTCGGCGAGTTGCTGCGCCGCACCCAGGACGACCGCCTGTCGCTGATGCCGCGCGACCACGTCTCCCTGGCCGACCTTGTGCAGGCCACCGGGCAGTCCACCCTGTTCGACGTCCTCTACGTCCTGCAGAACTTCCGCAGCGAGGCCGAAGAACGCGCGGCCGCGCAGCGCCACGGCCTCACCGGCGAGGGCAGCCTGGACCACACGCACTACCCGCTGGTGCTGGTGGTCGCGCCGCGCGAGCAGCTGAACTTCCGGCTGGAGTACCGCGACGACTTCATCGACGACGCCGCGGCCGCCGAGTTCGTCGCACTGTTCCGCGCCGCGCTCGCCTGCCTGACCGCCGACGCGCAGTCGCCCGTCGCGGCTCTCCCGCTGCCGCTGCCGTCGGACGCGCCGCTGGTCGGTCCCGAACACCAGCTGCCCACCGACACCGTGTCGGCGCTGCTCGCGCAGCGTGCCGCGACCATCGGCGGCGACGTCGCGCTGGTCGACGGCGACACGTCGATGACCTACGCAGAACTCGACGCCGCCGTCGACACGGTGGCGCACGTGCTCGCCGAACACGGCGCGGGCGCGGAGACCGTGGTGGCGCTGGCCGTCCCGCGCAACATCCACACCGTCGTGGCCCTGTTCGCGGTGCTGCGCGCCGGCGCCGCCTACCTCCCCTTGGAGCTGGACCATCCGGACGACCGCCTGCTGGCGATCATGGACGACGCGTCGCCGCAGATCCTGCTGACGCACACCGCCGTCGCTGGACGCTTCTCCGGCGCCGAACCGCAGGTGCTGCTCGTCGACGCACTGCCCGCGCCGGTCGCACAGGACTGGCAGGCCCCGGCCGTCCGGCCGGACCAGCCGGCATACGTCATCTACACCTCGGGTTCGACAGGCAAACCGAAGGGCGTCGTGACGCCCTACCGCGGCCTGACCAACATGCAGCTCAATCACCGCGAGAAGGTCTTCGCCCCGGCCGTCGAACTGGCCGCGCAGACCGCGGGCGTCGCCGTCGACGAGGTGAAGCTGCGGATCGCGCACACCGTGTCGTTCGCGTTCGACATGTCGTGGGAAGAGCTCCTGTGGCTGGTCGAAGGCCACGAAGTGCACGTGTGCGACGAGGACCTGCGCCGCGATTCGGCAGCGCTGGTGGCCTACTGCGCCGAGCACCGGATCGACGTCATCAACGTCACGCCCACCTACGCCGGTCAGCTGCTGGCCGACGGCCTGCTCGAGAGCCGTCACGTGCCGCCGCTGGTACTGCTCGGCGGAGAGGCGGTCGGCGAGCCGGTCTGGACCCGGCTGCGCAACGACCCGTCGACGCTCGGCTACAACCTGTACGGCCCGACCGAGTACACGATCAACACGCTCGGCATCGGCACCGGCGAATCGCCGACGTCGTCGGTCGGCACCCCGATCTGGAACACCACCGCGCGTCTGCTCGACCCATGGCTGCGGCCGGTCCCACACGGCGTGGCCGGCGAGCTGTACATCAGCGGGGCCGGTCTGGCCCGCGGCTACCTGGGCCGCCCGGACCTGACCGCCGAACGGTTCGTGGCCGACCCGTTCGGGCACGGCGGACGGTTGTACCGCACGGGCGACCTGATGAAGCTCCGCGAAGACGGCAATCTCGACTACCTCGGACGCACCGATCACCAGGTGAAGATCCGCGGTCACCGCGTGGAGCTCGGCGAGATCGACGCCGCACTGACCGCGCTGCCCGAGATCGCCGCGGCGGCGGTCGTCGCCGCCGACGATCCGTCGATGCCCGGCGTGAAGCGTCTCGTCGCCTACGTGATCCCGGCGGATTCCGGCGCTGTCGATTCCGGCGCAGTCGACTTCACTGAAGTTCGTCGCACGCTGGCCGTCGCCCTCCCCGACTACATGGTCCCCGGCCTGTTCGCCGCGGTCGGCGAGTTCCCGATGACCGTCAACGGCAAGCTCGACGTGAAGGCGCTCCCCGAGCCGGCCCGCACCACCGAGCGCCGCGAGCCGGCCACCGAGACCGAGCGCGTGCTGTGCCGGATCTTCGCCGACGTCCTCGGCCTGGCCGACGACGAGTCGGGCCGCTGCGCGGTCGGCGCGGCCGACGACTTCTTCGAGCTCGGCGGGCATTCGATGGCCGCCATGAAGCTGGTCTCGGCCCTGCGCACCCAGCTTGGCGCCGAACTCGGCATCCGCGACCTGTTCGAGGCCCGCACCCCCGAAGACATCGCCAGACGCCTGACGGTGACCGGCACCTCGTCGTCGATCACGGCCGGGCCCCGGCCCGAACGCGTTCCGCTGTCGGACGCCCAGGAACGGCTGTGGGTGCTCGCCGCGCTCGACCCGAACGACGTGTCGTACCACTACGGGCACGTGGTGAGCCTGCATGCGCGAATCGACGCCGACGCCCTCCGAGCGGCGCTGGTCGACGTGCTGGCCAAGCACGAGGCTCTGCGCACGCTGATCGCCGTCGACGACGACGGACAGCCCTACCAGCAGCTCGCCGACCCGGCGCGATCCGGCGAGGTCCTGACCGTCGAGACGCTCGACTCCGACGCCGTCGCCGACCGGGCGCGCGAGTTCCTGACGCGGCCGTTCGACCTGGCGGGCGATCTCCCGATCCGGGTGCTGCTGGCCGACACCTCCGCCGATTCCGGCCCGACGGGCTCGGCGACCCTGGTCATCGCGATGCACCACATCGCCACCGACGAGTGGAGCGACCGTCCGCTGCTGACCGACCTGACGCTCGCCTACGCCGCGCGTTCGGCGGGCGGCGAGGTGCTGGCCGGCGAGTCGGTGCTCACCGACCTGCCCGTCCAGTACGCGGACTACACGCTCTGGCAGCGCGACCGCACACAGCGTCTCGGCGCGGAACAGCTCGACTTCTGGGAGCAGACCTTGGACGGTCTGCCCGAGGAGATCGACCTGCCGCGGGACCGCCCGCGCCGCCCGGGACCGCCCGGACCCGCCGTCACGCTCACCGCCGCCGTCGC
>JASGFV010000279.1:0-3887 GCA_047605365.1 Gordonia sp. (in: high G+C Gram-positive bacteria) | reverse complement strand
GTTGTCGTAGACCCACTTGCCGTTCTCGGTGCTCACGTTGATGCAGCCGTGGCTGGCGTTGCTCTTGCCCTGCTGGGCGACGGACCACGGAGCGGCGTGGATGAAGATGCCGTCCCACGACATGCGGGTCGCGTACTCGACGTAGGTGCGGTAGCCCTCGGGGGAGTCGACCGGCACGCCGTACGTGGAGCTGTCCATGTACATGTCGCGGTACTTCTCCTTGGTGTGGTACACGCCGTTAGGAGTCGGATGCGCGTCAGTGCCCATGGAGATCGGCATCTGCTTGACGAACTTGCCGTTCTTCCACCAGTAGATCTGGTGATCCTGGTCGACGGCCAGTGCGACCCAGCCGGTCGGGGTCTTCACGTTCGGCTCGGCCGGGATGCCCGGCTGCTCCGGAGTCGTGGTCTTCGGAGTCGGCTTCGGCGTCTTCTTGGACGGCGACGTGGTCTGCCCCGGCAGATCCGGGATCGTGATGCCGGGCAGGCCCGGGATCGGCGTGACCGTGGTCGCGGCAGGTTCGGCGTGTGCGACGGCGGGGGCCGCGAGGGTCAGGGCGGCGGCGCTGAGCGCGACGGCCACAACGCGGGCAGCCGGGCTCTTGCGTCGGCCCAGAGTCTTGGCGTTTTTCACTTGGTCGATACCTTCGTCTCGTTGACAGGATAGGCGTCTCCCCTCGGACGCACATACTTCATCGTTACACAGTCGTTGCAGTCCGGCCAAGTGAAATGCCGAAGCATTGTCAGCCACTGAACGTCGTCGTCGCTGGTCGGCATTGTTTATGAACTATCTCACTCCGGTGCAGACGGGGAGGAGTTTTGCGATTGCGTGACCCGAATGCCGGAAGTGCGACGTCGTCGTTTGCGGTTCAGATCAGTGACTCGTGGGAAAGATGAGGCGAAATTGATCTGTTGTGGCGAATGGGGTTGTCGGCTGCTCTCCTCTGCTGACGAATCAGGGCCGCGGCTCCGTAGTGGAGACGCGGCCCTGATGTCCTCGTGGAGCGGGTGACGGGAATCGAACCCGCGTAGCTAGTTTGGAAGACTAGGGCTCTACCATTGAGCTACACCCGCGACGGTCCAGGGGGTGAGACACCGGCCCCGGTACGCGAGGAGTGACTCTACTAGACGCGATCCCCTCATCCCAAAACGCGGCCCGCGTGCACGGAGCGCTGGCGCAGGCACGTACTATGTGCTGTTGGTTCATGCGGCACAGACGCGGCGGACCCCGGGATGTGGCGCAGCTTGGTAGCGCATCCGCTTTGGGAGCGGAGGGTCGCAGGTTCGAATCCTGTCATCCCGACGAAATGCGCGACGCTGACGGCGTCGCAGGGACACTATGGCGCGCACCGCCTGGCGGCGCACACGACCACCAGATCAACAAGGAGTACCACCGCAGTGAAGAGCATCGTCGAGCAGCTGAGCCCGACCCGAGTCAAGGTCAACGTCGAGGTTCCGTTCGAGGAACTGTCCGGCGACTTCCAGCGCGCGTACCAGACTCTCGCGCAGCAGATCCGCATCCCGGGCTTCCGTCCGGGCAAGGCGCCGGCCAAGCTCATCGAGGCGCGCGTCGGCCGCGAGGCCGTGCTGGAGCAGGTCGTCAACGACGTCCTGCCGGCCAAGTACTCCGAGGCCATCACCGAGGCTGACGTCAAGGCGATCAGCCAGCCGGAGATCGACCTGGACGACCTCGTCTACGGCGAGGCGGTGAAGTTCGCGGCCGTCGTCGACATTCGCCCGGAGATCACCCTCCCGGCCTACGACACCATCGCCGTCGAGGTGGACCCGATCGAGGTCGCCGAAGCCGACGTCGAGGAGCAGCTCGACACCCTCCGTCAGCGCTTCGGCACTCTGGTCGGCGTCGAGCGCGGCGCCCAGGACGGCGACTTCGCGTCGATCGACCTGAGCGCGACCGTCGACGGCGAGCCCGTCGAGGACGCCTCCACCGAGGGTCTGTCGCACGAGGTGGGCTCGGGCAACCTGATCGACGGCCTGGACGAGGCCCTGCAGGGCCTGAAGGCCGGCGACACCGCTGACTTCACCACCAAGCTGGTCGCCGGTGAGCACGCCGGCGCCGACGCCGAGGTCACCGTCACCGTCAACTCGGTCAAGGAGCGCGAGCTGCCCGAGCTCGACGACGAGTTCGCTCAGCTCGCCAGCGAGTTCGACACCGTCGAAGAGCTGCGCGAGAGCGTTCGCGGCCAGGTCGCCGACCAGCGCAAGTACGCGCAGGCAGGTTCGATCCGCGACGCCGTGCTCGATCAGCTGATCGAGACCGTCGAGTTCCCGCTGCCCGAGAAGGTCGTCGAGGACGAGGTCGAGGCCACTCAGCACCAGCTGGTGCACGCGCTGGGCCACGACGACGAGCAGATCAACCGCTTCCTGGAGGCCCAGGGCAAGACCCGCGAAGAGTGGGACGCCGAGGCCAAGGCGGAGGCCGAGAAGTCGGTCCGCACCCAGCTGCTGCTGGACGCCATCGCCGACTCGGTCGACGTCGAGGTGAGCCAGGAGGAGCTGACCCAGCAGATCCTGATGCAGTCGCAGCGCTACGGCGTCGCCCCACAGGAGTTCATCCAGCAGCTGCAGAACGCCAACCAGATCGGCGCCCTGTACGCCGACGTGCGTCGCAACAAGGCGCTGGCCGAGGTCATCACCGAGGTGAAGGTGACCGACACCAACGGCGAGACCATCGACACCAAGGCCTTCTTCGGCTCGGACGACGACGAAGAGGGCGACGACGCCTGATCGTCTCGAACGATGCACTTCCCGCGGCCGGGACCAGACACGTCTGGTCCCGGCCGCGGTGTTTTCTCGCCGTCGCCGATCGACTGATTCGCCCTCGGCGAAACCGTTCCGCTGTGAGCGAATCTCCGGGCGTGTGCGGAACACCGGGGGCGGTCGGGTGATTACAGTCGGTGAGAGCTTTCCGCCGGAGGCCGTTCACGGTCGCCTCGGAGAACAAGTTGCTTTTCTACAGATAGGGACGCTGAACTCATGAGCACTCTCCACACGCCGCCCACGCTGAGCTCGGGTGTCGCCGGACTGAATCTGACCGATTCGGTCTTCGAGCGCCTGCTTCGTGAGCGCATCATCTTCCTGGGCACCCAGGTCGACGACGACATCGCCAACCGGCTGTGCGCCCAGATCCTGCTGCTCGCCGCCGAAGATCCCGAGCGCGACATCAACCTCTACATCAACTCGCCGGGCGGCAGCGTCACCGCGGGCATGGCCATCTTCGACACCATGCAGCTGGCCCCGTGCGACGTCGCGACCTACGCCATGGGCATGGCCGCCTCGATGGGCCAGTTCCTGCTGGCCGCCGGCGCCAAGGGCAAGCGTCACGCTCTGCCGCACGCGCGCATCATGATGCACCAGCCGTCGGCGGGCATCGGCGGCACCGCGGCCGACATCGCCATCCAGGCCGAGCAGTTCGCCGCCACCAAGAAGGAGATGAACCGGCTCAACGCCGAGTTCAGCGGTCAGTCGCTGGAGAAGATCGAGGCCGACGCCGACCGCGACAAGTGGTTCACCGCGACCGAGGCCAAGGAGTACGGCCTCGTCGACCACGTGGTGACCAGCGTCGTGCGTCCGGGTTCGTGACCGGTCCCGTCGTCCACTCGTCTCTGCCCTCAACTCCTCTCCACAGCATCGGAGCCACCATGTACAACCACCTTCCGGCCGACGTCCGCGCCGGCATCCCGGACTCGGCGATCGCCATGAAGCAGATCGAAGCGCGGTACATCTTCCCGTCGTTCATCGAGAACACCCCGAACGGGCAGCGCCAGTACGATCCGTACTCGAAGCTCTTCGAGGAGCGCATCGTCTTCGTCGGCACGCCGATCGACCAGACCGTCGCCAACGACGTCATGGCGCAGCTGCTGGTCCTGG
>JASGFV010000278.1:0-3948 GCA_047605365.1 Gordonia sp. (in: high G+C Gram-positive bacteria) | reverse complement strand
CCAGCGCGACCGCCACGACGCCGAACCATACGCGCGGCACAACGGCCAGCACCGCGATCAGACCGGCGCCCAGCGCCAGGCCCACCCCGATGGCGGCCGGCAGATTGCGGCCCGCCTTGGAAGTCTTGGGCTGCTCGGACTGACTCGTCATACCTCGAGCAGCTCGGCTTCCTTGTGCTTCACCAGCTCGTCGACCTGCTCGGTGTAGCCGTGCGTGGTCTTGTCGAGCTCCTTCTCGGCGCGCACCACCTCGTCCTCGCCGGCTTCGCCGTCCTTCTGGATTCGCTTCAGCTCGTCGACGGCCTTGCGTCGCACGTTGCGGATCGAGATCTTCGCGTCCTCGCCCTTGCCGCGCGCCTGCTTCACCAGTTCCTTACGGCGCTCCTCGGTGAGCTGCGGGATGGCCACGCGGATCACATTGCCGTCGTTGGTGGGATTCACGCCCAGGTCGGAGTTGCGGATCGCCTTCTCGACGTCGGCCATGATCGACGCCTCGTAGGGCTTGATGACCACCAGGCGCGGCTCCGGGGTGTTGATGCTCGACACCTGGGTGATCGGAGTGAGCGCACCGTAGTACTCCACCATCACCCGGTTGAACATCGCCGGATTGGCGCGGCCAGTGCGGATGGACGCCATGTCGTCGCGCGCGACGTTGACGGCCTTCTCCATCTTCTCTTCGGCGTCGAGCAGAGCGTCGTCGATCATTTGTCGGTAGTCCTCACGTGAATGGATCTCGGGGGCGAGCAGAAAGTCTTCTGACTAAGAGTCATCTAGGAGCTGACCAGCGTGCCGATCCGCTCGCCGGCGACGGCACGCGCAATGTTGCCGCGCTCGAGCAGATTGAACACCAGGATCGGCATGTTGTTGTCCATGCAGAGACTGAACGCCGTCGCATCGGCGACTTTCAGGCCCTTCTCGAGGCACTCGCGGTGAGTGATCTCCGGGTAGAGCTCGGCGTCCGGGTTGGTACGCGGGTCGTCGGAGTACACGCCGTCGACGGCCTTCGCCATCAGCACGGCCTCGGCCTTGATCTCCAGGGCGCGCTGCGCGGCGGTGGTGTCGGTGGAGAAGTAGGGCATGCCCATGCCGGCGCCGAAAATCACCACGCGCCCCTTCTCCAAGTGCCGGACCGCGCGCAGCGGCAGGTACGGCTCGGCGACCTGGCCCATGGTGATGGCGGTCTGCACGCGGGTGTCGATCCCGCGCTTCTCCAGGAAGTCCTGCAGGGCCAGGCAGTTCATCACGGTGCCTAGCATGCCCATGTAGTCCGAACGCGAACGGTCCAGGCCGCGCTGCTGCAGTTCGGCGCCGCGGAAGAAGTTGCCGCCGCCGATCACGATGCCGACCTGGACGCCGCTGTCGACGATCTCCGCGATCTGGTCGGCGACCGTGCCGACCACGTCGGGATCGAGTCCGACCTGACCGCCGCCGAACATCTCCCCACCCAGCTTGAGCAGCACCCGTCCGAATCCGCCGCGGTCCGGTTCCGGGCTTGTCGCTGAGTCGGTCATCATTTCCCTTCGCAGATCACGTCGCCGAGAGGCACAAAACTTCATTCATCTTAGGCCATGGCGGACCGGATCCGGTCCTCGCCGTCGCCTGCGGAAAGCACTTCGGCCCCGGTCGTCACCGAGAACGATGACTTCCGGGGCCGAAGCGGCGATCGTGTCGCCAGCTGCGCTAGGCGATCAGGCCTGGCCGACCTCGAAGCGGGTGAACGCGACGACGGTGGCGCCGGCGTCGTCCAGGATCTGCTTCACGGTCTTCTTGGAGTCGGTGACCGACGGCTGGTCCACCAAGACGACGTCCTTGAAGAAGCCGTTGACGCGACCCTCGACGATCTTCGGCAGCGCCTGCTCCGGCTTGCCCTCGGCTTTGGCGGTCTCCTCGGCGATGCGGCGCTCGTTCTCCACCACGTCAGCCGGGACGTCGTCGCGGCTGGCGTACTTGGCCTTCAGCGCGGCGACCTGCATGGCGGCGCCGCGAGCGGCCTCCGCAGCGGCCTCGGAGTCACCGGTGTAGGACACCAGGACGCCGACCGACGGCGGCAGGTCCGAGGCACGCTTGTGCAGGTAGACCGCGACCGGGCCGTCGTACGACGCGACACGGCGCAGAACCAGCTTCTCGCCGATCTTGGCCGAGAGGGCCTCGACGGCCTGCGCGACGGTGCCGTCGCCCAGCGGGGCGGCCAGCAGCGCGTCGGCGTCGTTGGTGCGGATCTCGACGGCCGCGCTCAGCACGTCGTCGGCCAGCTTCTGGAACTCGTCGTTCTTGGCGACGAAGTCGGTCTCGGCGTTCAACTCGATGAGCACGCCGTCGCGCGCGGCGACCAGGCCCTCGGCGGTGGCGCGCTCAGCGCGCTTGCCGACGTCCTTGGCGCCCTTGATGCGCAGCTCTTCGACAGCCTTGTCGAAGTCGCCGTCGTTGTTGGCCAGCGCGTTCTTGCAGTCGAGCATGCCCGAACCGGTGAGCTCGCGCAGACGCTTCACGTCCGCAGCGGTGTAGTTCGCCATAGTGGCGACCCTCCTTCTTGGGAAAGTGTGTGGTGGCTTGCACGTCACAGGGCGAGCGGGCTGCCCGCTCGCCCCGTGACGAAGTATGTACTCTCGCGCCGAATCGCTCGACGCGGAGGATTACTCGGCGGCCGGAGCCTCGGCCGGAGCCTCGGTGGTGGCCTCGACGAGGAGCTCCTGCTCCCACTCGGGCAGCGGCTCGGAAGCCTCCGCCTTCTCGGCGCCCGCGGTCTGGCCGGCGCGGGCCTGCAGGCCCTCGGCGACAGCCGAAGCGACCACGCGGGTCAGCAGCGCGGTGCTGCGGATCGCATCGTCGTTCGCCGGGATCGGGTAGTCGACCACGTCGGGATCGCAGTTGGTGTCCAGGATCGCGATGACCGGGATGTTCAGCTTGCGCGCCTCGGCGACGGCCAAGTGCTCCTTGTTGGTGTCGACGATCCACACGGCCGAGGGGACCTTGGCCAGGTCGCGGATGCCGCCGAGGGTGCGCTCGAGCTTGTTCTTCTCACGGGTCAGCATCAAGATCTCCTTCTTGGTGCGACCTTCGAAGCCACCGGTCTGCTCCATGGCCTCCAGCTCCTTCATACGCTGGAGACGCTTGTGCACGGTGTTGAAGTTGGTGAGCATGCCGCCGAGCCAACGCTGGTTCACGTAGGGCATGCCGACGCGGGTGGCCTCAGCGGCGATCGATTCCTGAGCCTGCTTCTTGGTGCCGACGAACAGGACGGTGCCGCCGTGGGCGACGGTCTCCTTGACGAACTCGTAGGCCTGATCGATGTAGGTCAGGGTCTGCTGCAGGTCGATCACGTAGGTGCCGTTGCGCTCGGTGAGGATGAATCGCTTCATCTTCGGGTTCCATCGGCGGGTCTGGTGACCGAAGTGGGCGCCGCTGTCCAGCAGCTGCTTCATGGTGACGACAGCCATGAATATGTCCTTTTCTCGCAGTTGTCTTCGACACCGGGCGGTGTCGATCCTGGCGCCTGCCCGCGTGTGCACCCGTCGCTCGCGACGGGACCGCGCACACTCGTGTGGTTGTCTGCGGCGATGGATCTCTCCAGGTCAGCGACGGTTCGACGGGCCCTGGTGGGACCGGCGGCCGATCGCTTGTGCCGCAGACGCGCAGACGCGCGTAGTCGTCTCGGCCCAAGTCGGGTCGAGACGCAAGGATCTACTCTACGCCGCGACACGCCGGGGACAAAACGGGATCCGGATCGGCTCCGCGTGCGTCTGACCTTGTATGAGGATCTCGTCGCCACCACACTGTTCAGACCTCCGGGACCGGGCCGCCGAAGGGCCGCCCGGCATGATCGCCCGCGGCGCAGCGGCGGTGCTGATCTGCCTGTGCGTGCTCACCGGAGCCGGCGGGCCCGCCGACGCCCGCCGCGCCTACGACTGGCCGCTGCACCCGCGGCCGCCGGTCGCCAGGCGCTTCGAC
>JASGFV010000277.1:0-4009 GCA_047605365.1 Gordonia sp. (in: high G+C Gram-positive bacteria) | reverse complement strand
TCTCCGGGAGGGCACGCCGAGCCTCGACCTGGCTCCGGGCAGTTCGGCGCGAGTGGTGTCGGTCGAGGGCACCACCCTGCTGATCCGGCCGCGCGGCGTCGACGACGAGCTTCCTTACGAGGCGGACGAACTGCGGATCACCAAGGAGGCCCCGCCGAAGCCGGAGCCTGCCAAGAACGCCCGTCCGGCGAAGTCGACGGCGGCCAAACCGCCGACGACCTCCTCCCACCCGGTGACGCCAACGCCTGCGACGCCGAATCCGGCGCCGACGCCCGCCGCAGAGAAGCCCGCTCCCCGCGTCGATCCGCCGGCCGCCAAGCCGGCGAAATCCCCGGCGCGACGTCCGGCCAAGAAGGCTCCGGCGTCGGTCACCGTCACCGTCTACGGATCCGCCGAGAACGAGTGGTCGGTGTCGGTGACGCGGGGAGCACGCAAACCGCAGCGCTCACGCCCGCTCTCGGCCGAGTCCGTCGACGCCGCCGTCCGGCAGCTCGGAGACGACGCTGCACTGGACACGGTGCAGGCACTGATGCACGCCGCGCGGGACGAGGCCCAGCGGCGCGTCGAGGAACTGAGCCGGGAACTCGAAGCCGCGAGGCAGGCGCTCGCCGAACTCGGCGGCGAGTCACCCGCCCCGTAGCGCCCATCGACAGCGACTACCGGCGAGAAAGAAGAACTAGCGTGACGCCATGTCTGACATCTTGATCGGTCTCATCGCCGTCGCCATCGGCGTGCTCTTCAGCTTCGCCGGCATCGTCGCCATGCGCGCGGTGATCACCGTGTGGGGTGCGTTCGCGGGCCTCAACGTCGGCGCGGCGATCGTCTCCGGAATCACCGGCGACCCGATGTTCTCCGGAGCCCTCGGATGGATCGTCGGCATCGCGGTCGCCCTGCTGTTCGCGATGCTCGCCTACCTCTGCTACGCCGTCGCAATCACCCTCGTGATGGCTTCGGTCGGGTTCGCCATCGGCTCGGCCGTCACCACCGCACTGGGCGTGACCTGGAACTGGGTCATCATCCTGGTCGGAGTCTGCGTCGGCCTCCTGCTCGCCGTCGCCGCCCTGGCGGTCAACCTGCCGGCGATTCTGCTGATCGTGGTCAGCGCATTCGGCGGAGCCACCGTCACCGTGGGCGGTCTGATGCTGCTGACCTCCACCATCGATCTGCCCGACCTCAGTCGCGCCGAGGTGACTCGGCACATCGGCGACGACTGGTGGTGGTACGTGATCTACCTGACGCTGGTGATCTTCGGCGTCGTCGTTCAGTCGCGGCTCGTCGCCCAAGACAGCGACACCGGCCAGCGCTGGTGATCGACTGAGCGGGGCTGCGGCCCGCTACCCGAGGTGGACCTGCACCTCGGCGCTCGACTTGTCGAGCCGTTCCAGCCGACCCTCGGTCATCGAAGCGATCTGATCGACGACGACGCGCACCCGCTCGTCGTCGTTCGTCGCCGCCGCCCAGCGCGGCACGAAGAACGGATCGAGTCCGCCCGGCGCGGTGTTCAGCAGCAGATGGGCGACGCGGTGGATGCGCTCGCGCTGACGGTCCTGTTTCGCCCGGTGCCGCTTATCGGAGAAGATGAATCGCAGAGCGACGGTCTTGAGCATCGCCACTTCCGCGGCGATCTCCGGCGGCACCGACAGATCGGCCTCATAGCGCCGGACCGGCCGGTCCCCGACGGCCTGTCGCGTCGACGTGATCGCCGCCGACGCGTACCGGCCGATCAGTTCGGAGGTCAGCCGCTTGAGCGCGACGGAGGCGTCGAGCGTGCCGTCGAAGTCGCCGACCGCGGTGAAGATCTCCATCTCCGACAAGCGCCGGCCGGCGTCGACCAGCGCATCGGGGTCGAGGCCGTCGAAATAGCGGACGCCGAGCGAAGCCAGCTCGTGGCGGTCCTCATCGGACGCCAACTGGCGCAAGTCGATTCGGCCGGAGATGACGCCGTCTTCGAGGTCGTGCACGGAGTACGCGACGTCGTCGGACCAGTCCATCGCCTGCGCTTCCAGGCAGCGTCGCCCCTCCGGTGCGCCCTCGCGCACCCAGGCGAGTGCACGCTCGTCCTCCACGTACGCGCCGTATTTGGTGCCCGGAGCCTTCCGGCTCCACGGGTACTTCAGCGTCGCGTCGAGCGACGCACGAGTCAGATTGAGCCCGGCGCTCGAACCGTCGGGGCCGAGGATCTTGGGCTCGAGAGAGGTCAGGATGCGCAGATTCTGCGCGTTGCCCTCGAAGCCGCCGTGCTCGCGCGCGACCTCTTCGAGTGCGCGTTCGCCGTTGTGCCCGTACGGCGGATGCCCGATGTCGTGAGCCAGGCCGGCCAGCTCCACCAGGTCGGGGTCGCAGCCCAGGCCGACGGCGATGCCACGGCCGATCTGGCCGACCTCCAGGGAATGAGTCAGGCGAGTGCGGGGATTGTCGCCCTCACGCGGGCCCACGACCTGCGTCTTGTCGGCCAGCCGGCGCAACGCGGCACTGTGCAGCACTCGCGCGCGATCGCGGGCGAAGTCGCTGCGATGATCGGTCGCCGGATTCGCGACCGCGGCCACCTTCTGGCCCTCGGCGACGACGCGTTCGAGATCGAACGCGTCGTACGCCGCGACAGCCGGACCGGCCGACCGATCAGATTCGGAACGACTAATCGTTCCACCCGCGCGCCGAAGCCAGATCCAGCAGACGCGTGCGGATCGCGACGATCTGACGGGCGGTCAGCTCGCCGGACGCTTCCAGGAGGAGCTCGGTGAACTCGGCCGACAGGTTGCCGCCGCCGCGGTTGAAGCGGCGCGGACCACGGTCGTCGCGCTCGAAGCGGCGCGGGCCGCGGTCATCACGGCGATCGTGACGCGAGCCGCGATCGTCGCGACGCTGCGCGCGCTCGGCGGCCGGGTCACCGCCCTCGGGCGCTTCCTGGGTCACCTTGACGTTGGTCGCCTTGGATCCACGGTCGGTGTCCTCGACATCGAACTCCACGACGGCGCCCGGACGCAGCAGGCTCTCGTCGATGTCGACGTCGTTGATGTGCAGGAAGACGTCGTCACCGCCCGCCTCCGGAGACAGGAACCCGAAGCCCCGATTGCTGTCGAAATGCACGACCTTGCCGCTGGTAGGCACCACTCACTCACTTCCCGATGAACGTCCACAATCGCGGACCCCTTGTCCGCGCGACGCTCTCTTCACCCCTACTATGCCCCATTTGGGCTGTTCACACGTAGTTCCGCGACATACCCCGGCAGTCGCGCCGCAAATGCGGCGCGGGCCACAGGTGCGTCAGGCGCCGAGCAGCTTGCCGCCCAGGTACTCGGCGACCTTGCTCAGCGACACCCGCTCCTGCGTCATGGTGTCGCGCTCGCGGATGGTGACCGCTTGATCGTCGAGCGTGTCGAAGTCGACGGTGACGCAGAACGGCGTGCCGATCTCGTCCTGCCGGCGGTAGCGCTTGCCGATGCCCTGCGCGTCGTCGTAGTCGATGTTCCAGTGATTGCGCAGCTCCGCCGCCAGGTTCCGAGCGGTCGGAGTGAGCTCCTCCTTCTTCGACAGCGGCAGCACCGCGGCCTTGACCGGAGCCAGGCGACGGTCCAGGCGCAGCACGGTGCGAGTGTCGGTGCCGCCCTTGGCGTTCGGCACCTCCTCCTCGGCGTAGGCGTCGCAGAGGAAGGCCATCATCGAACGGCCCAGGCCGGCGGCCGGCTCGATCACGAACGGGATGTACCGCTCGCCCGAAGCCTGCTCGAAGTACGAAAGGTCCTCGCCGGAGGCCTCCGAATGCGTGCGCAGGTCGTAGTCCGTGCGGTTCGCGACGCCTTCCAGCTCGCCCCACGGGTTGCCGCCGAAGCCGAACTTGTACTCGACGTCGACGGTCCGCTTGGAGTAGTGCGACAGCTTCTCCTTCGGGTGCTCGAAGAGGCGCAGGTTCTGCGGGTCGATACCGAGGTCGACGTACCAGTTGTAGCGGGCGTCGATCCAGTACTGGTGCCAGGTGTCGTCCTCGCCGGGCTTGACGAAGAACTCCATC
>JASGFV010000276.1:0-4015 GCA_047605365.1 Gordonia sp. (in: high G+C Gram-positive bacteria) | reverse complement strand
ACCTGCGTCCGGGCGGCCCGGTGATCGGCGAATGCACGTCGGGCACCTTCTCGCCGACGCTGTCGCACGGCGTCGCGCTGGCCTTCATCGAGACCCTGAGCGGTGTCAAGAAGGGCGACGAGGTGACCGTCGACGTTCGTGGCCGCGCGCTGACCTGCGAGGTCGTGATTCCGCCGTTCGTCGAGTCGCACGTTTAGCCAACTGGCGCGTTTAGCGGTTGCCGCCCGCCGGTAGTCTCTAGGCCATGACCTTGGAGTTCATCCGCACCGAGCATCCCCATCCCGTTTCGGAAAATCGTCGCGCCGAGATCCTGGAGTCCCCGGGCTTCGGCAATCACTTCACCGACTACATGGCGACCGTCGACTACGACGAGAAGCGCGGATGGCACTCGGCGCGGGTGACGCCCTACGGCCCGATCGCTCTGGATCCGGCGGCGATGGTTCTGCACTACGCGCAGGAGATCTTCGAGGGCCTCAAGGCCTATCGCCAGCCCGACGGGTCGATCGCGGCGTTCCGGCCGGAGGCCAACGCCGAGCGGTTCGCCTCCTCGGCGCGACGTCTCGCGATGCCCGAGCTGGATCCGGGCGACTTCGTCGAGTCGCTGCGCGCGCTGCTTTCGGTCGACAATCCGTGGGTTCCGCCGGCCGGCGGTGAGGAGGCGCTGTACCTGCGCCCGTTCATGATCGCCTCCGAGCCGAGCCTCGGCGTGCGCCCGGCCAAGCAGTACCGCTACATCGTCATCGCCTCGCCGGCGGGCGCGTACTTCTCCGGTGGCCTCAAGCCGGTCAGCGTGTACCTGTCGACCGAGTACGTGCGGGCGTCGCCGGGCGGTACCGGTGCGGCCAAGTTCGGCGGCAACTACGCGGCGTCGCTGCTGGCGCAGGCCCAGGCCGCGGAGCAGGGCTGCGACCAGGTGGTCTGGCTGGACGCCATCGAGCGCCGATACATCGAGGAGATGGGCGGGATGAACCTGTTCTTCGTCCTCGGCACCGGGTCGGACGCCCGCCTGGTGACCCCGGAGCTGAGCGGCTCGCTGCTCCCGGGCATCACCCGCGACTCCCTGCTCACTCTGGCCACCGACGCCGGATACCAGGTGGAGCAGTGCAAGATCTCCACCGACGAGCTCCGCGAGGGCGTCCTGTCGGGTGAGATCAGTGAGATCTTCGCGTGCGGTACCGCCGCCGTCATCACCCCGGTCGGTCGGGTCAAGAGCGCGACCGACGACTACGTGGTCGGCAACGGCGAGGCCGGCGCGGTCACTCAGGCGCTGCGCGACACGCTGACCGGCCTGCAGCGCGGCACGTTCGCCGACACTCACGGCTGGATGACGGAGCTGTTCCCGGCGGTCTAGGGGCCTTCAGAAAAGCACGACGACCAGGGCCAGCGCGAGCGAGAGTTCGATGCTCGCGCCCAGGACGTCGCCGTTCATCCCGCCCATGCGGCGCGCGCAGTGGGCGGTGAAGACATAGGCGAAGGCCGCCACGACGACGACCGCGACGAGCGGCGCGACCACGTCGATCGCGGCGGACCACGACGGGTCGTCGAGCCGGGCGGCTGTCGGAGCGGCGACGAGGGCGACGACGAGCCAGCCGGCGATCGCGTACCGCTGCGTGCCGGCCACCAGGGAGCCGAAGCCGTCGGCGTTGGCCGGGGCGATGCTCCGGCGGCACGCGATCACCGCCGAGACGCGGCTCAGCGCGATCACGAATACCGCCGTGTACCAACGGCTCTCCTGGATCAGCACGGCAAGACCGATGGCCTGCACGGCGAGTGCCAGCACCAGCGTCGCCGCGCCGAACGGGCCGAGGCTGCCGCTGCGCATCACCTCGCGGACACGCTCGGCGTCGCCGTAGCAGCCCAGGCCGTCGGCGGTGTCGGCCAGTCCGTCCAGGTGCATGCCCCGGGTGGCGACGGCGAGCAGCGCCACCGCCAGCACGCCGACCAGCGGTGCCGGCAGCGCCGAGAACGAGAAGCCGAAACCGAACGCTGCGACCACGGCGCCGAGGACGATGCCGACGCCGGGCACCGCGGCGATCGCCGCACCGCCCACCGCACGTGAGACGTCTCCGCGCGGCTGGGGGAGCGGCGCGACGGTCAGCCAGCTGAACGCGGTGTGCACCGCGCGCAATGGCGACATGTGCGCGGCTCCGAGTCCGGACTGCTCAGGCGCCATCGCTGACGCCGGCTTCGCCGAAGGTCGCCATGTCGATCAGCACGTCGACGGCGTCGCAGACGATCGGCAGTGCGGTCGCGGCGCCCGAACCCTCGCCCAGCCGCATCGAGAGGTCGACGATCGGTTCCAGGCCCAACTCGGTGAGGGCGAAACCGTGTGCCGGTTCGGTCGACCGGTGTCCGGCACGCCACCATGCCGACGCCCCGGGCGCGAGCTTCTCGGCGACCATCGCGGCGGACGTGGTGACCACGCCGTCGAGCAGCACCGGGGTCCTGCGCACCGCGGCCTGGGCGTAGAAGCCTGCCATCGCCGCGAGATCCGGACCGGCGACGGCGGCGAGCAGGGCGATCGGATCGTTGCGGTGCTTGCGGCCGAAACGCATGCCGTCGCGGATGGCCGCGGTCTTGCGGATCCACGCGGCGTCGTCGATCCCGGTGCCGCGCCCGACCACCACGACCGGTTCCTGACCGGTCAGCGTGCCGATCAGCACCGCCGCCGGCGTGGTGTTGCCGATGCCCATGTCGCCGGCGATCAGCAGGTCGGCGCCCTCGTCGACGAGCCGGTCGGCCACGGCGCGGCCGGCGGCGACCGAGCGGCGCGCCTCGTCGAGCGTCATCGCCTCGCCGCGTCGCAGGTCGCCGGTGCTCCGTCGGACCTTGTACCGCGAATACTCGGGGGCCGTGTCGGCCTCGACCGACATGTCGAAGACGTGCACGCCGGCGCCCGCGCGCCGGGCGAGCACGTTGATGGCCGCTCCGCCCCCGGCGATGTTGGCGACCATCTGTGCCGTGACCTCGGGCGGAAACGCTGAGACGCCGTGGCGGGCGACGCCGTGGTCACCGGCGAAGACCGCGATGGCCGGGCGGGTCAGCCGGGCCGGCGGGCACTGGGCCTGGCATGCGCTGATCCAGTTGCCGAGATCCTCGAGCAGGCCGAGCGCGCCCGGCGGCTTGGTCAGCGTGAGCTGGTACCGGCGGGACTGCTCGGCGACGTCCTCGTCGGGGTAGTCGACGGTGGGGAAGTCTGCGGCGTGCTCGACGTCGAGGTCGGCGGTGCGGTCGTCGAGCTCGATCGGCTCGCTTGCGGGAAGTTCGACGGGGACGGGCGCGGCCGGGGAGGTGCGCGGTGCGGGCCGCACGCTCGGCGCAGGAGGCGCGTCGAGCGTCAGCACCCGTCCGGCCACCACCAGCACGACGTCGTCGCAGACCGCTGCGATCGCCGAGTTCAGCTCGCCGAGCGCGTCGGTGAACCGTCGTCCGGAGGCGGTGGCCGGCACCACCGAGAGCCCGGCCTCCGGGCTGACCAGCACCAGCCGGCCGGCGAAGTCGCGCACGGCCGCGGCCAGCGCTGCGAAGTCGGCGGAGAGGTCGACGGCGGGATCGTCCCAGCCGGAGCGGTCGTCGAGCAGCGCGACCACCCACGAGCCGAGGTCGTCGACCAGGGTTGTCGACTCGGGGTGCGCGATCAGCTCGGCGACCAGATCGCGGGTCTCCACGGCCTCGAAGTGCCCACCGCGCCGAACGCGGTGGGCCTCGATGCGGGCCTGCCATTCGGCGTCGTCGCCGTCAGGCACGGGACCGGTGGCCAGGTAGCGCACCGCGGCGTCGTCGGCGACCAGTCGCTCGCCGTGGGCGGATTTGCCGGAGCGGATTCCGCCCAGGACGAGTGAGCGCATCGCGGGCTAGACCTTGTCGCCGACTGCGACTCGCGGACGCGGAGCGCGCATCATCCGCAGCTGCATCGCGCGGGTGAAGCCGTAGAAGCCGAGCTTGAATCCGGTGTCGGTGGTGTCCGGGAACGCCTCGACGACACGCTTGTTGATGGTACGGCCCAGGATGATCG
>JASGFV010000275.1:0-4051 GCA_047605365.1 Gordonia sp. (in: high G+C Gram-positive bacteria) | reverse complement strand
GCCGCGCCGCCCGCGGGGTGAGGTGAAACTCGAACCGCTCAGCCGTCTCCCGAACTTCCGCCGCTCCCTGAGCCTGTCGAAGGGTCGAAGCAGCCGTCCCCGACACTCGCCGCCAGTCGATCACCGCCCCGTACACCGGGGCACCGGCCCCGGTGGTCAGGCAGTATTCGCCGGCGCGCGGCCCGCCGGGCAGGTCGCGCTGGATCTGGAAGCAGCCGTCGGAGTCCTCGTCCTGGAACACCACGGCCTCGCACCCGAGGTCGGGGTGACGCTCGTACGTCGCGCGGATGGCCATGGCGTCCAGGGCAGGCGGAGTGGGAACAGCGTCAGCCGAGGAGCTTGGCCTTGGCCGCCGCGAACTCGTCGTCGGTGAGCAGCCCCTGGGTGCGCAGGTCGGCCAGCTTGGTCAGTTCGGCCGTCAGGTCGATCGCCGGAGCCGCGGGTGCGGCAGGCGCCGCGAGCGGAGCCTGCTGGGCCGCCTGCTGCTGAGCCGCGAACTGGGCCGCGGCGGCCTGCTGGGCCTGGTGCTGCTGCCACGCCTGCTGATCCTGCGCGGCCTGCGCCTGCTGCACGCGCCGGTTGTCGGCGCGGTTCTGCACGGCGTTGGCCGTGCCGGCCACCACCGCGGTTCGTGCTGCCAGGCCGATGAGGCCGGGTCGTCCTGCTCGTCGCATCGTCTAGTCCTCTTTCTTCTGTGTCAGGTCAGTCGTCGAGTTCGGCGATCTCGTTGACCACCGCGGAGGGGATTCGCTCGGCGGCGATCACGCCGCTGCCCTCGGCAGCCAGTCGGGCCCCCAGTTCACGCGCCCACACCAGCTCGAGCGCGACGATGGCCGCGGTCTCGCCGCCGCCGAGGTTCTCAGCGAGAGTCGCGATGTCGTCGTCGCCGGTGAGACCCGGCACCACCAGGTCGAGGGCGGCGTCGTCGAACTCGACCTCGGTGATCGAGACGTCGCCGGTCTCCGACTTGCTCACCACGACGAAGTCGAGGACCCGGACCACGCCGGCGTCCACCTGCGCGGTCAGCGCGTCGATCACCTCCGGCGACGGTCCGTCGCCGGCCAGTGCCACCACCATCAACTCCACGGGTCCGAGCTTGGTGCTCGCTGAAACAGTCACATGTCCTCCATCGCTAGTCCGATCCATCTTGCTGCCATTGTCCGCCACGCGCACCGTCCGACGCAGGGTTCGCCTCACCCGTTGCGGGCGAACCGGCGCAGCTCGCCGCTCAGCGGGTCGACGAACTCCAGGCTCGACGCGACGAGCCGCAGCGGATTCGCGAAGTCGCCGCGGTCGAGTGCGGCGGCAAGCTCGGCGTCGACCTCGGGGTACAGCGGGTCGCCGACGATCGGCACGCCGAGGCCCGCCATGTGCAGCCGCAGCTGGTGGGTGCGACCGGTGTGCGGGTTGAGCCGGTATTCGCCCAGGCCGTCGTCGCGCACCCGGATCAGCGTGATGTCGCTGATCGCGTTGACTGGGCCGTCGACGACCAGCGCCCGCAGGTCGCCCGCGGTCTTCTCGATGCGGTTCTCGACGCGGACGGTCTCGCGGAGCCGTTCGTCGGCCGGGGCGAGCGCGCTGTACTCCTTGCGCACCTGCCGGTTCGCGAAGAGCTCCTGATAGGCGGCCCGGACCTCGCGGCGGCGGGTGAACAGCAGCACCCCGGCGGTCAGCCGGTCGAGTCGGTGGGCGGGAGCGACGTCGTCGTCGCCGAGTTCGCGCCGCAGCCGCACCAGAGCGCTCTGGGCGACGTGCCGCCCGCGCGGCATGGTCGCCAGGAAGTGCGGCTTGTCGACGACGACGAGGTCGTCGTCGAGATGCAGGATCTCCAGCTCGAACGGGACATGCGGCTCGTCCGGCAGATCCCGGTACAGGTAGACGGGGACGGGCCGGACGACGGGCGCGTCGGGGTCGACGACCCGCCCGTCCGCGTCGACGATCTGCCCGGCCTCGGCGCGCTCGCGGAGTTGCTCGGCGGTCAGATCCACGAGCGACGGCGCAGCGAGCAGCGCGTCGAGCACGGTCGGCTCCCTGAGCTCGTCGAAGGGTTCAAGCGGAACGTCCGGCCGCAACACCACCCGCGTCGCATCGACCCCGTCCCGCGCCGGGAGGGGCTTGACTCGACGTCGACCGCGGCGGCTCAGCGACGAATCCGATCCACAAGATGAGGGACGCGATCGAAGAACACGGAGAGCCGGCAGAGCGAAAAAACGACCGCCGCCGTGACCACAAGCGCAGGCCCCAAGACCGGCAGTGTCCAGACAAGAATGAAAAGCGGCAAAGTTGCGATCGATTCGACCGGAAGCCCCCATGCGACGATCCAGGCGAGTAGCAGAGCAACTAGGACTGCCGCGGCACCAAGCGCCACCCCACGCATGCGTGGATGGGCCCCAGACGTCGGCGCCGCTAGATCCGTTGCGCCCGTTCCGAGGCGGCTCCGACTACCAACGACGACCGGAACACCCCCGAACGCCAGCAAATCCGCCTCACGCGCGAACCGCGCCTTGAAATCCGGATTCCGGCTCACCGCCGCGTCGAGCACCTTCAACGCCACCCGCCGCGGCAACCGCGGATGCTGGACCAGAAACACCTCGCCCATACCGCCCGCACCAAGCCGCCGAATCACTTCGAAGCCGGCGATCTCCTCCACCGAGTCGCTCACGACGGCGAAGTCTAGCCCCCGCCCCGCCACCGGTCAGTTCTCCAGACGACTCTTCAGGTTGCCCAGCAGCGCGGCCTGGATCTTGGCGAGGCCCTTGGGCGCGAAGGTCTTCTCGAAGAATCCGCCGATGCCGCCCGCACCCTGCCAGCTGGTGGTGGTCTCGACCTTGGAGCCCGCACCCGCAGCGCTCACGCGGTAGACGGTGACCATCGACGAATTGCGGTCGGTCTCGGTGACCGAGCCCGCGTCGACCGTCACGTCGGCGAGGACGTCGCGCGAGCGCTTCTCCGTGGCCTGCAGAATCCAGTGCACGACGGCGCCTGCGCCCGATCCGCCCTCGACGACCTTGTAGTCGCGGTAGTTGGCCGGCAGGATCGCCGGACGCACCTGCGCGTAGTCGGCGACCGCGGCGAGCACGGCCTCCGGGGCGGCGTTGATCTCGATGGACGAAGTGGCGGAAACCTGACCCACGGTGAACTGCTCCTAGTGTCGAAAACGATGTCAGCCCGATGAACGTGCTGCCTCACACGGTACCGACGGGCACGCTAACGTAGGAAACGTGGCTTCTGAACCCCTGGAGTACGGCACCATCGCGTTCGACCGGGGCGTCTCCCGGCTGATTGCGAGTTATCGGGCAATTCCCGAATCCGCGGGCGTGCGGCTCGCCAAGAAGACGTCGAACCTGTTCCGCAAGCGCGCCGAGAACCCGGCCCCGGGACTCGACGTGTCCGGGCTCGACCGCGTGATCAGCGTCGATCCGGAGAAGCAGACCGCGCAGGTCGCCGGAATGTGCACGTACGAGGACCTCGTCTCGGTCACGCTGCGCTACGGCCTTACCCCCCTTGTGGTTCCGCAGCTGAAGACCATCACGCTCGGCGGCGCGGTGACCGGTCTCGGCATCGAGAGCACGTCGTTCCGCAACGGACTGCCCCACGAGTCCGTCCGCGAGATCGAGATCCTCACCGCCACCGGCGAACTGGTCGACGCCCGGCCCGACAACGAGCACTCCGACCTCTACTTCGGATTCCCGAACTCCTACGGGACGCTCGGCTATTCGGTCCGCCTGGAGATCGACCTGGAACCCGTCGAACCCTTCGTCGAACTCCGCCACTACCGCTTCACCGACGTCCGCACCCTGCAGGAGACGATGGCGCGCATCGTCGACGACAAGACGTACGACGGCGAGCCCGTCGACTATCTGGACGGCGTCGTGTTCCGCCGCGACGAGAGCTACCTGGTGCTCGGACGCCAGACCGCCGAGCCCGGCCCCGTCAGCGACTACACCGGCATGGACGTCTACTACCGATCGATCCAGCACGACGCGTCGTCGACCCCGAAGCGCGACCGCCTGACCATCGCCGATGTCCCAGCGCTGGTCGAAGCCGATGA
>JASGFV010000274.1:0-4052 GCA_047605365.1 Gordonia sp. (in: high G+C Gram-positive bacteria) | reverse complement strand
GCGGGCCTGCAGGAGCGCGGCACCAACGTGCTGGTGCTCGACGAGCCGACCAACCACCTGGACCTGCCCGCGATCGAACAGTTGGAGTCTGCGCTGGACTCCTACGACGGCGCGCTGCTCCTGGTGACCCACGACCGCCGGATGCTGGCCAACGTCCGGCTGGACCGGTCTTGGCACGTCGAGGACGGCGTGGTGGTGGAGGGGTAGAGCTCGATACGTTCGCGCCCTCGTCGGCGGCGTGCTCGATCACCGGCTGTATTGCATTCAGGAGTGGTCGACAAAGAGCTGAAAATACAATAACGCCGTCGCGCGAATGCGCGACGGCGTTATTGTCCTCCGACAGGATTGGGCTGTTATCAGGCGCCCAGGCCGATGTTGATGGCGATGTGCAGCAGGTCGCCACCGAAGATGGTGAAGTCGTTGAAGAACTGGGTGAGAGCCGGGAACATGTGATGTCCTTTCGTCAGGGGGGATATACATCGCTTGATGCCCGACAAGCGTTACACGCCGAGTGCTCCACGTCTGCCCAGGTCGCCAGGGATCACAGTCGCCCATTCGGGTGACATGCGCAACACAAGTTAGTGTACCCTAACTGAATGTGGCGATGACCTGCGAATTCTCGCCGGCTAAATAGTGTGCAACGTGACCGAAATCGAGAATGCGCGCCCGAGCCATTGCCGATCGCGCAGGTCGAGACGCGCCGCACGGCGAGATAGTCTCAATGTGAGGTCGAGATCGTCGACGGCGCCGGACCGTCAATTCGGCAGAAAACGGATGTGCAGACCGTGCTCGTCGTCGATCAGGCGGGCGTCGACGTCGAACACGGCGCGAATCAGGTCCGGCGTGAGCACGGTGCGCGGTTCTCCGCCGGCGACGGCCCGCCCGCCGTCGAGCACCACGACCCGATCGCAGAAAGTCGCGGCCAGGTTCAGGTCGTGCAGGGCCACTACCGAAGTGATGCCGGCCTGGCGCACCACCGACAGGATGTCGAGCTGATGCCGGACGTCGAGATGATTGGTCGGCTCGTCGAGCAACAGGACGGCCGGTTCCTGCGCGAGTGCGCGGGAGAGCTGGACGCGCTGTCGTTCGCCGCCGGACAGCGTCGAATAGCGCTGATCGAGCCGGTCCTCCAGATGTGTCAGAGCCGCGGCGCGTCGCACGATCTCGGCGTCTTCCGGCGACGGTGCGGCCCACGCCCGGCGATGCGGGATGCGGCCCAGGTCGATCACGTCCCGTACCAGCGGATTCTGGTCGGTGCTCACCGACTGCTCGATGAACGCCATCGTCTTGGCGACGTCGCGCCGTGACCGGGAGGCCAGCGGCTCGTCACCCAGTGTCACCACTCCGCACGACGGTGCGCGCAGTCCCGCCATGATCCGCAGCAACGACGACTTGCCCGAACCGTTGGGCCCGAGCAGTCCGACGATCGTGCCCGTCTCGGCGGTGAGCTCCACGTCGTCGACGATCAACCGGCCGCCCGCCGACCAGCTGACGCCGCTGCCCGAGATCCTCATCGGCCCGCCCCCGCGGTCGCGAGCGTCTGTCGTCGCTGCTTGCCCACCAGGATCGCCACGAACACCGGCACGCCGATCAGCGCCGTCATGACGCCCACCGGCAGTTCCTCCGGCGCGAACAGCGTGCGGGCGGCCGTGTCGGCCCAGACCAGGAAGATCGCGCCGAACAGTGCTGAGACCGGCACCAGGAGGCGGTGCTTCACGCCGACGACGGCGCGCGCGGCGTGCGGCAGGGTGAGACCGACGAAGCCGATCGCGCCCGACGAGCTGACCAGCACCGCAGTCACCAGCGCGGTGACGCCGAGCAGCAGGAAGCGCATCCGCGGGACGTCGACCCCGAGCGACGACGCGGCGTCCTCGCCGAAGCTGAAGGCGTCGAGTTGCGCCGACAGTGCGAAGCACACCGCGAGCGCGAGTGCGACGACGACGGCCGAGAGCGCGACGTCGTTCCAGCTCGACGACGCCAGCGAACCCAGCAGCCAGAACATCGCGCCCCGGGTCTGATGCACGTCGGCGAACGCGAAGATCACGAACGACGTGGCGGCCGACCCGAACTGGGTCACCGCGACGCCGGTGAGGATGAGGACCGCCACCGACTGCCCGGCGATCCGGGCGATCAGCAGCACCAGCACGAAGGCCGCGGCTCCGCCGATGAATGCGCCGCCCGCCAGGCCGATCGACGCCGCGCCCGCGCCGAACACGATCATCGTCACCGCGCCGAGTCCTGCGCCCGAGCTGATGCCGAGCATGTAGGGGTCGGCGAGCGGATTGCGCAGCAGCGATTGCAGGACCGCGCCGCACACCGCGAGCCCGGCGCCGCACAGCGCGGCCAGCAGGGCGCGCGGCATCCGGCCGTCCCAGACGATGGCCTCGCGGACCAGCGGCATGCCGGACGGTCCGCCGGTGAGCTTGGCCCAGGCGATCTGAAAGACGCCCGCGGTGGAGATGTTCGACGCGCCGACGGTGATCGAGACCGCGATCGACGCGATCAGCAGCGCGAGGCCGGTGAGCCAGACGGCCGGTCCCCACCACGGCTGATCGGGCCAGCGGCTCACTTGAAGCCGAGCTCGGTGAGACGCTTGGCGATGTCGGAGATGCCGTAGATCATCTCCACCGACGGCGTCAGGACGGTACCGCGGATCAGGACGTAGCGCTTGTTCTTGACGGCGTCCATCTGCTTGGTGATCGGATTGGACTCCAGGAAGGCGATCTTCGCCGCGCCGGAGTCGGCGGACTTCAGGTTGTCGCGGTCCAGGTCGGGGATCACCAGGACGTCGGGGTTCTTCGCGGCGACAGCCTCCCAGCTGACCTGCGGCCAGTCCTTCTTGGTGTCGGCGAAGACGTTCTTGAGCTTCAGCTGTTCGGCGATGAAGCCCGACGCGCCGCAGCAGCCCGCCATGTACGGGGTCTCGGAATCGGCGTACCAGAACGCGGCGGTGACCGAAGAGAAGTCGTACTTCTGCGCGTCGTCGACCTTCTTCTTCAGGTCGTCGACGAGCTCGGTTCCGCGGTCCGGGCGGCCCGCGATCGTGGCGAGCTGCTTGAGCTCGTCGTAGAAGACGTTGACGTCGATCATGCCGGTGCGCTCGGAATTGTCAGAGTCGCCGGTGTTCTGCTTGCCGACGCACTCGGTGGGGGAGATGTAGACCGGGACGCCGACCTTCTCGAAGGTCGCGCGCGATCCGAAGCTGCTCTCCTGGAACGGGTCCCACGACGCGGCGAGCAGGTCCGGCTCGAGGTCGAGGACTGCCTCGGCGGAGGTGTCGTTGCCGAGGTTCTTGACCTTCTTCGCGTCGGCGGCGAGAGACGGCAGCACGGGCTCGTTCCAGCGGCCGGTGGCGACCATCTGGTTCGCCAGGCCCATCGACAGCAGCGACTCGGACATCTCCTGGTTGAAACTGAAGATCCGCGTCGCCGGGGACTTGATCGTGAGCTGGTGTCCGCAGTTCTCGATGGTCATCGGGAAGCCGGTGTCGTCGAGCGAGGCCGGGTCGACGGCGGTAGAGGTGGAGTTGGTGGAGTTGCTGCTGCAACCGGCCAGCAGGAGGCCGGCGGCGGCGAGCAGAATCGGGAGACGACGCATCGCGCAGGGTCCTTGAAAGATCGGGGCTCAACCCGCGAAGCCCAGAGGTGACCTCACGGCGGGCGCCGGAGGTGCCAGCAGGTCTTCGGACTCGGGGTCGTCGGCCGTTGCGGACGCCTTCCCGGATCGTTCGACGATCCAGTGGCTTGCTGTCCGCTGCCTCACCCTCACCGCTGCGCGTCAGTCTCGGATTCGCACCGAGTTCCCTTACCTCGCATTCGAGGCGACTGGCAGCGTGAGGATAACCGGATCGCCGGCGTGAACTCAACTGCTGTCGCCGTTGCTTCCCGCTCCAGCCGTTGGTTCTCGCGAATTGTCTGGCAATTCGCGGGAACGGAACTCCGGCGCGGGAACGATCGGTCAGTGCTCCTACGCGCACGACTTCAAGATTCGCTCCATCGCCGACTTCTCGACGTGGCGACGCGCACGCCGTTGAGGTCGGACAGCTTCTCGAA
>JASGFV010000273.1:0-4065 GCA_047605365.1 Gordonia sp. (in: high G+C Gram-positive bacteria) | reverse complement strand
TGATGACCTCCACCATGTGCACCGGGATGCGGATGGTGCGGGCCTGGTCGGCCATGGCACGGGTGATGGCCTGACGGATCCACCAGGTGGCGTACGTGGAGAACTTGTAGCCCTTGGTGTAGTCGAACTTCTCGACCGCGCGGATCAGACCGAGATTGCCCTCCTGGATCAGGTCCAGGAACGCCATGCCGCGGCCGGTGTAACGCTTGGCCAGCGAGACGACCAGTCGGAGGTTGGCCTCCAGCAGGTGGTTCTTGGCGCGGTTGCCGTCGCGGGAGATCCAGTTGAGGTCGCGGCGCTGGGCCACCGACAGCTTCTCGCCGGCCTCCATGACGCGACGCAGACGCTCGGTGGCGAACAGTCCCGCCTCGATGCGCTTGGCGAGTTCGACCTCCTCCTCGGCGTTCAGCAGGGCGACCTTGCCGATCTGCTTGAGGTACGCGCGGACCGAGTCCGCCGAGGCGGTGAGCTCGGCGTCCTTGCGGGCCTGGCGCAGTGCTTCGGACTCTTCCTCGTCCCAGACGAAGTCGCTCGAGGACTTCTCGTCCTTGGAGTCGGACTCCTTGGCCTTGTCGTCCTTGCCCGCGGTCTTCGCCTTGGTGTCGTCGTCGGTGTCGTCGTCGACCAGGTCCTCGGACAGGTCGATGTCGGTGTCTTCGAGGTTCTCGGGCGCGTCGGCGGGTTCGACGTCCTCGTCGTTCTCGACGACGCCTTCGGCCGACGTGGCCTTAGCGGTGGCTTTCTTGGCTGCGGTCTTGCGGGCCGGCGCCTTCTTGGCTGCGGCCTTGGTGCCGGCGGACTTGGTCGCCGCCTTCTTGGCAGGAGCCTTCTTCGCCGCGGTCTTGCGCGCGGTGGTCTTCGTGGCGGCCTTCTTCGCCGGGGCCTTCTTGGCTGCGGTCTTGCGCGCGGGCGCCTTGTTCTCGGCGGCGGCCGCGGTATCCGCTCCGGCGTCGGGGGTCTTGCTGGTTGCCACGTACAACCTTTCGGAAACTGTTCTGTGGGCACGCGTGGGCATCACCGAAAGAGCCGGTGACGGTCGAACTGGGCGCATACCCGAGGGGCTTGGATGGTCCGGCCTGACGACCGACGCGTTCCATTGTAACGAAACAACGTCGGTCGTCGATGCCGGGCTGGCACAACCGCAGGTCAGAGCGACTTGTCGACGGCGATGGCGGCGCCCACGATCCCGGCGGTGTTGCGAAGGTCGGCCGGTACGACGGGAGTCTCGTTGGTGAGCAGCGGGATCCACTTGTCGGCCTTGCGGCTGACGCCGCCGCCGGCGATGAACAGGTCGGGGGACAGCAGCTGCTCGTAGGTCTCCAGAATGCGCGAGACCTTGCCGGCCCACTTCTCGAACGACCATCCGCAGTCGGTGCGCACCTTGGCCGAACCGCGCTTCTCGGCTTCCTTGCCGTCGACCTCGATGTGCCCGAACTCGGTGTTCGGGATCAGGACGCCGTCGTGGAACAGCGCCGAGCCGATGCCGGTGCCGAAGGTCAGCAGGATGACGGTGCCTTCGCGGGCGGGCTCGCCGATGCCGAACTGCAGTTCGGCGATGCCTGCGGCGTCGGCGTCGTTGAGGACGGTGACCGGGCGGCCGCCGAGACGCTTGCTGAAGTCGCCGGCGACGTCGGATCCCTTCCAGGCGGGATCGATGTTGGCGGCGGTGTACATCACGCCGTGACGTACGACGCCGGGGACCGTGAGGCCGACCGGGCCGGTCCATCCGAAGTGCTCGACGATCTCGACCACCTGATCGCCGACGGCGTCCGGGGTGGCCGGCTGCGCGGTCTCCAGGCGGAGGCGTTCGCCGACGAATTCGCCGGTGCGCAGGTCGACGATGGCACCCTTCACACCGGTGCCTCCGATATCGATGCCGAAACCGAGGTGCGAGCCGGGGCTCGGAGCACTGTCGGCGCCAAGGACGGTCACATCTGCCATCTGCGGGTTCCTTTGTCTCGGGGTTGAGTTTGTCGCGAAGATGCTCGGGGCGCAGACCGCCCCGCGCGGACGGGCCGGAGACGCCGGACCGGTCGCTGCGTTCGTCACCTTACGGCGCATAGTGCAGTGGCGCGTGCCCACTGACGGATTGCCTGCTCCCGCGCGTGACGGGCGGCAGTGGGCATACCCGTCATAGACTCGACTGCGATGACTTCAGCACTCGAGTACGCCGCCCTTGCCGAGACCGCCCGAACCGTCGCGGAACAGGCCGCGGAGCACGTGCGCACCCGCCGGGCCGAACTGTTCGCGCCCAGTGGGCACGACGGCCAGGCCGCCGACGGCGCGGTCGCGACGAAGTCCACTCGCACCGATCCGGTGACCGTCGCCGACACCGAGACCGAACAGTTGGTGCGCGACCGGCTGGCGCAGCTCCGGCCGGGCGACGCGGTGCTCGGCGAGGAGGCCGGCGGCGACGTCGCACCGCCGTCGGGCGTCCGCTGGGTGGTGGACCCGATCGACGGCACGGTCAACTTCATGTACGGGATCCCGGCGTACGCGGTCTCGCTGGCCGCGCAGATCGACGGGCGATCGGTGGCCGGTGCGGTGGTCGACGTGGCGCACGGCGTCACCTACTGGGCACAGCTGGGCGGGGGAGCATGGTGTTCGGACGAGTCCGGTCCGCGACGGCTGCGCACCAACCGGATCGGCGAGGTCGGCATGGCGCTGGTCGCGACCGGCTTCGGCTACGCCCCGGCACGACGCCGGGAGCAGGGCCGGCTGGTGGCCGCGCTGCTGCCGCAGGTGCGCGACCTGCGTCGCGTGGGCGCGGCGGCGCTGGACCTGTGCATGGTGGCCTCGGGCGCGGTCGACGCGCACATCGAACACGGTCTGAGCCCTTGGGACTGGGCCGCCGGCGGGCTGATCGCCGCCGAGGCCGGCGCCGTCGTGGTGCTGCCGCCCGCGGAGTCGCGGTCGGCGCAGGGGCACGCGACGATCGCCGTCGCACCTGGAATCGCCGACGAGTTCCTCGCCGTGCTCACTGAGATCGGCGCGACGGAGCCGCTGCCGAGCTGAGGCGCTTCGCCCGACGGTCAGAGGAGGGCTCCGGCGACGCTGTCGACGTACCAGCGCCGGTACCGTTCGGCGCTGAAGCCCCGCTGGCGCACCAGCCAGTCGTAGTTGCGCACCGACATCGCAAGGACGAGAACGCTGACCGTCTCGTCGAACGACAGGTCGGGGCGGACCTCGCCCGTCGACCGCAGTGTGGTGCCGAACATGGACATCGCGTGCCGGCGTTCCTCGTTGTTCTTGGCCAGGATCACGGCGGCGTCGGGATCGACGGCGGCGGCGTGTTCCAGCGCGAGCATCATGGTCGCGACGCGCGCCATCGTGTCCGACAGTTCGAGGGCGTAGCGCTCGAGTTTGCCGCGGGCGGTCGGTTCGGCGTTGATGTCGTCGACGAATGAGCGCTCGGCCATCGGGATCGGCTCGTCGTCGCCGGCGATCGCCACGTCGAGCACGGCAGACAGCAGACCCTTCTTGGAGCCGAAGTGGGCGGTGACGGTCGGTACCGCCACGTCGGCCCGGCGCGCGACGTCGCTGAGCCGGGCGCCCGCATAGCCGGGGTCCACGAACAGTTCGGCCGCGGCGTCGAGGATCGCGCGTTGCGTGTCGCGGGCAGCGGCCTGGCGGCGGCTGCCGTCGTAGGCCCTTCTCGTCGGTGAGCTCTTGACCACACGGCGATGCTAGAGGATATTCAATATGCGTATCACATATTGAATGGGAGACGGCCATGGACACCGACCTCAGGCACGATGCGCAGGCCTTCTACACCGAGGCGTACAGGAGTGGATTCGTTCCCTGGGAGGCCGCGGGCGAAGCCGGCGCCGAGCAGACCGAACGCGACTTCGAGCGTGAGGAATCGACTCATCCGCCGGGGCGCCGCCGGGCACTCGACATCGGATGCGGGCGCGGCAGGCACGCCGTCGAGCTGGCGCAGCGGGGCTGGGAGGTGATCGGAGTCGACTTCGTGGCGGCGGCGATCGACGACGCCCGCGCCCGCGCCGCGGGCGCCGCCGCGACTTTCGTCGTCGGCGACGCGACGGACCTGGAGGCGGTGGTGTC
>JASGFV010000272.1:0-4080 GCA_047605365.1 Gordonia sp. (in: high G+C Gram-positive bacteria) | reverse complement strand
CCGCCTCGTCGAGGTCGAAGACGGCGACGGCGTCGCCGTCGGAGGCCAGTCGGTGCGCGACGGCTGCGCCGATGCCGCGGGCCGCGCCGGTGACGATGGCGGTGCGCTGTTCGGTCATGTCAGGTCCTCTCCTTTGAATCAAGTAATAGATGTGGGTGATCGACGGAGGCGTCAGGCCTGGTAGACGACGCGCCCGACGGTGGTTCCGTCGGCGAGTCGCTGCAGGCCGTCGGGCACCTCGTCGAAGCTCAGCCGCTCGCTGACCAGCGGCGCGATCTTACCGTCGTCGGCGAGCACGGTCAGCGCCTCGTGGCACTGCCGGACGGCGGCCGGGTCGTACTGGTTGTAGAGCCCCCAATGCAGGCCGACGATCGAGTAGTTCTTGATCAGCGCGTGGTTGAGCGCTACTTCCTGGATCTCGCCGCCGGCGAAGCCGATCAGCACGATGCGCCCTTCGAACGCGACGCATTTGGCCGATCGCCGGTAGGTGTCGCCGCCCACGGGGTCGAAGATCACGTCGGCGCCGCGGCCCCCGGTCTGTTCCTTGACCACGGTGACGAAATCCTCGGCGTGGCGGTCGACCACGACGTCCGCGCCGAGCTTTCGGGCCACCTCGGCCTTCTCCGGTCCACCGACCACGCCGATCACCGTCGCGCCGATCGCCTTGCCGAGCTGGATCGCCGCGCTCCCGACGCCGCCGGCCGCCGCATGCACAAGCAGCGTCTCGCCCGCCTGGAGGTGCGCACGACGATGCAGCGCGAACCAGCCGGTCTGATAGCCGATGAACAACGACGAGGCCTGCGCGTCGTCGAGCGAGTCCGGCGCCCGGAACGCGGCGGCGGCGGTGATCGTCGCGTATTCGGCGAAGCCGCCGGCCGGCAGCGCCGCCGTGCCGTAGACGCGCTCGCCGACGGCGACCTGGTCGACGCCCTCTCCGACGGCCACCACGTCGCCGCACAGTTCGACGCCCGGCGTGAACGGCAGGTCGGGGCGGATCTGGTACTTGCCGCGGCACATCAGGACGTCGGGGAAGTTGGCCGGGGCGGCCCGCACTTTGACCGTCGCCTGTCCGGGGCCCGGTTCCGGGACGTCCAGCTCGACCGCGGTCAGCACCTGTGCGGGCTCACCGAGTTCGGAAGCCTGCCACGCTCTCATCACTGCGCCTTCGCTTCGACGCGCTGGGCGATCTTGTTCATGCCCTTGATCCACCGGTCGGGGCTGGTGGCGCGGATGGTGTAGTACTGCTCGACTTCCGGGTGCGGGAGGATGTAGAACCGGTCCCCCGCCAGCGCCGCCATCACGTCGTCGGCGACGCGCTCGGGCGTCAGCGCCTGATCCTGGCTGAGCAGTTCCTGGTACGGACCGGTCGCCGCCAGCATTCGGGTCTGGACGCCCTGCGGGCAGAGCGCCTGGACCACGACGCCGCGGTGCCGATACGTGGCCGAGAGCCATTCGGCGAAGGCGACCGCGCCGTGCTTGGTCACCGAGTAGGCCGGGGCGCCCAGCATGGTGAGCAGTCCGGCCGCCGACGCGGTCACCACGAACCGCCCGCGGCCGCGTTCGGCCCATCCGGGCACCAGGAGCCGGGCGGCGCGCACGTGCGCCATCATGTTGACCTGGATCGAGAGGTCCCAGTCGGCTTCGCTCGCCTGAAGACCGGCGCCGCGGTCGACGCCGGCGTTGGCGAACCAGGCGTCGATCTCGCCGTAGCATGCCCGCGCTTCGTCGACCAGCGCTGCGACGCCTTCCTCCGACGCGGCGTCGCCGGGGACGGAGAACGCCTCGCCGCCGGCGCCGACGATCTGGCCGGCGGTCCGCACAGCGCCCGCCTCGTCCAGGTCGGAGATCACCACGCGCGCCCCGCGGGCGCCCAGCGCGACCGCGATGGCCGCGCCGATGCCGTTGCCCGCGCCGGTGACGACGACGGCGGCTCCGGCGGGGTCGAACGACGACGCCCCGAAGCCCTCTCCGTCGACCATCAGACGCCGCCGCCGAGCAGCACGCCGCCGTCCACGGTGACCGTCTGACCGGTCATCCAGCCCGCGTCCCCGGACAGCAGGAAGGCGACGACCGAGCCGATGTCTTCGGGTTCGCCGAGTCGTTTGAGCGGATAGGCCGCCGAGACCTGCTCTTCACGGCCCTCGTAGAGCGCGGTGGCGAAGCGCGTCTTGACCACGGCCGGGGCGACGGCGTTCACGCGGATCTTCGGGCCGAGCTCGAAAGCGAGTTCCTCGGTGAGGTGGATCAACGCGGCCTTGGACACGCCGTAGTATGCGATGCCGGGGGCGGGGCGCAGTCCGGCGATCGACGCGACGTTCACGATCGCCCCGCCGTGTTCTCGCTGCCAGGCGGCGTAGACCTTCTGCACCCACGACAGCGCCGAGTTCACGTTGACGTCGATGATCTTGCGTGCCGCGTCCAGGTCGAGCTCCATCAGCGAACCGAACACCGGGTTGATGCCCGTGTTGTTCACCAGGAAGTCGATGCTGCCGAACTTCTCCAGAGCGACCTCGATCGCCTTGTCCTGCGCGGCGAGATCGTCGCCGGACCCGGCCACCGCCGCGGCGACGTCCGGGCCGCCGAGTGCGGCGACGGCTTCGTCGAGCGCGGCCTGCTTGCGGGCGGTGATGACGACTTTCGCGCCGTCGTCGACCAGTCGCTGGGCGATCGCCAGACCGATGCCGCGGCTCGCGCCGGTGACGATCGCGGTACGGCCTGCGAAGCGGGGTTCTGTCATGGTCGGAATCATCCTTTCGTGCACCGTACGGCCGCACCGGCGACGGCCGGGCGGTGCTGAGAGGCAGACGGCGCCCTGGTGAGTTCGGGTGCGTGATCGACTACTGACTAAGCGCTCGCTTAGGTATGCTCTACTCTGCACCGTGACGCGACGTACGTCAACCCGAGCCCGCGATGTGTTCCATCTCACCCGATGTGACTCACTACACCAGAGACGAGCGCGATCCGAGGGAGAAAGACCACCGTGAGCGACGACGACTCGACACCCAAGACAGCCGGAGCCAAGGAACGCCTCCTGGCCGCCGCCACCGAAGCCTTCGCCGAGCGCGGATTCCACGGCACCACCACCCGCGACATCGCGCGCGCCGCGGGCATGAGCCCGGCTGCCGTCTACGTCCACTACCCCTCCAAAGAGGACCTGCTGTACCAGCTCACGCATCGCGGGCACCTCAAGACGCTGCAGGTGATCGACGACGCCGACGACCCGGCCGCCCCGCCTGCCGAGCGGCTGGCCGCGGTGATGGGCGCGTTCGCCCAGCACCACGCCGTCGACCACACCGGCGCCCGCATCGTGAACTACGAGCTCGCGGCCCTCTCCCCCGAACACGCGGCCACCATCACCGCCCTGCGCCGGGAGATCACCGCCCGGCTCCGAACGATCGTCGACGCCGGACTCGCCGACGGGACGTTCCGCACACCCGATCCGCGGACCTGCACCGCCGCCCTGCTGTCAATGGGCATCGACATCGCCCGCTGGTACCGGGACGGCCTCTCCCTCACCCCGGACCAGATCGGCGCGTTCTACGCTCAGCTCGGCCTGCGCAGCGTCGGCGTCGACCTCGTTCCGCCGGCCGGCGGCGACACCGGACCCGAGTGACGCCCGTCCGGCGTCGGCCGAACAGCCGATCCCGCCCATCGCGGCGATATCCCCGCTGAGCGGCCACGATCATGGTCCGCGACACACCCGGGCGATCCGGGGAACAAAGCCGGACTCCCAAACGTCTGACACAGTGAATGCAGCGCACCCGATTTCCCGGTGGCGCGCACGAATGGGACGGAGAAAGTCATGTCTGACATCGCAACCAGCTCAACCATCTCCACCCCGCTGCTCGCCGCGGACCGCTGCGATCGCTGCGGGGCGGCGGCCAAGTTCCGCGCCGCCCTTCCGGCCGGTGGCGAGCTGCTCTTCTGCGGCCACCACTACAACGACCACGAAGCCCGCCTGGTGGAGATGGGCGCGGTCGTCGAGAGCTGACGCTCCGGCGATCCGCCAGACGCAACAGTCTGACGAACTGAGAGAGGGAGGCGTGCCGATCGGGTCGCCTCCCTCTCTCAGTTGGTCAC
>JASGFV010000271.1:0-4095 GCA_047605365.1 Gordonia sp. (in: high G+C Gram-positive bacteria) | reverse complement strand
CTGGCGGCAGTGCCGCTGATGGTCGGCTTCGACCAGCCTCGCCACGACGCCAGCCGCGAGACCTTGCCGTCGAGCGTGAGCGGCACGCCCTCGATCTTCTCGTAGTGCTCCAGCTCGACCGTGAACAGCCGGATCATCTCGACCGCGACGCCCGCGGTGCCGGCGATACCGGCCGCGGTGTAGTCGTCGGTGACAAAGATCTTCTGGACGTCGCGGGTGGCGATGAGGTTGCCCATCGTCGCCCGGCGATCGCCCGCCAGCACCACGCCGCCGGGATAGGACACCGCGACGATCGTCGTACCGTGCGGAATCCGGTCACCCACGTCGTCCCCGATCCTGTTGTGCGGCAGCCGATCCGGCGCGTGAGCCCGCAGGAACTCGGCAAACGACGAGATGTCGCCGGTCGAGGCGGCTCGGCTGCGCTCGCGAGCCCCCGTCACTGCCCGCCCTTCTGGACGTAGGCGCGGACGAAGTCCTCGGCGTTCTCTTCCAGCACGTCGTCGATCTCGTCGAGCAGATCGTCGGTGTCACCGGCGAGCTTCTCCCGACGTTCCTGACCGGCGGGCCCGCCGCCGATCGCGTCGTCGTCCCCGCCGCCACCGCTACGTGTCGTCTGCTCTTGCGCCATCGTTCGCCTCCTGGAGAGATCTTGTTCTCAACCCTACCGGGATGAGAGGGGTCGGTTACCGGTACGACGCGCTGGGGGTCAGTCGCCGGTGAGTGCGTCGACGAGATCGGCCGCCGACGACGACGAGTCGAGCAATTCGCCCACCATCGACTTGGTACCGCGCAGCGGTTCGAGGGTCGGGATGCGGATCAGCGAGTCGCCGCCCAGATCGAAGATCACCGAGTCCCAGCTGGCTGCGGCGACGTCGGCGCCGAAGCGGCGCACGCATTCGCCGCGGAAGTAGGCCCGGGTGTCCTCCGGCGGAGTGCCGACCGCGCGACGCACCTGCTCCTCGGTGACCAAGCGCTGCATGGAACCGCGCGCGACGAGCCGGTTGTACAGGCCCTTGTCGAGCCGGACGTCGGAGTACTGCAGGTCGATCAGCTGCAGCCGCGGAGCCGACCAGGTCAGGCCCTCGCGCTGCCGGAAGCCCTCCAGCAGACGGAGTTTGGCCGGCCAGTCAAGGATCTCGGCGCACTCCATCGGGTCGCGTTCGAGCTTGTCGAGCACGTCGGCCCAGGTCGCGATCACGTGGGCGGCGCGCTCGTCGTCACCGTGATGCTGGTCGTGGAAGGCGCTGACCCGGGCCAGGTATTCGCGCTGCAGTGCCAGACCGGTCAACTCGCGGCCGTCGGCCAGGGCGACCACGGCGGTCAGCGTGGGGTCGTGGCTGATGGTGTGCACGGCCTGCACCGGGCGGGCCAGCGCCAGGTCGGACAGATTGACCCCGGCCTCGATCAGGTCCAGGACCAGCGACGTGGTGCCCACCTTTAGGTAGGTCGCGGTCTCGGCGAGGTTCGCGTCGCCGATGATCACGTGCAGGCGGCGGTACTTGTCGGGCTCGGCGTGCGGCTCGTCGCGGGTGTTGATCAGGCCGCGCTTGAGCGTGGTCTCCAGACCGACCTCCACCTCGATGTAGTCCGCTCGCTGAGACAGCTGATAGCCGGCCTCCTCGCCCGCCTGACCGATTCCGACCCGGCCGGACCCACAGATCACCTGGCGCGAAGCGAAGAACGGCATCAGGCCGACGATGATCGAGTCGAACGGCGTCGCCCGATCGGTCAGGTAGTTCTCGTGGGTGCCGTACGACGCGCCCTTGCCGTCGATGTTGTTCTTGTACAGCTGCAGCTTCGGCGCTCCGGGAACGCTGGCGACATAGCGCGCGGCCTCCTCCATCACCCGCTCGCCGGCCTTGTCCCAGATCACCGCGTCGAGCGGATCGCGGACCTCCGGCGCCGAGTACTCGGGGTGCGCGTGGTCGACGTACAGCCGGGCGCCGTTGGTCAGGATCATGTTGGCCGCGCCGATCTCGTCGGCGTCGATGATCGGGGCCGGACCGCTGTGCCGGCCCAGGTCGTAGCCTCGGGCGTCGCGCATCGGCGACTCCACCTCGTAGTCCCAGCGGGTGCGGCGGTCGCGGCGCGGCACCGCCGCCGCCGCCGCGTAGGCGAGCACGGCCTGAGTGGAGGTCATGATCGGATTCGCGGTCGGATCGCCGGGCGAGGAGATGCCGTATTCGACTTCAGTGCCGATGATGCGCTGCATGAGACTCAGCCTATTCGTCTCGCCGAACGGACGCACCGCGGGTCCGGGCCGGACCCGCGGTGCGGACTGAGCCAGCGCTCACACGGAGGCCGGCAGCCCCGCGCCGGACGGCGAGACCAGGATCTTGACGGCGGTCTCGTTCCGGTGCAGCAGAGTGTCGTAGCCCTCGGTGACCAGATCGTCGAGCGCGATCTTGCCGGTGATGAACGGCGCCAGGTCGATGCGGCCGCTCTCCACCAGCGCGATCGTCTCCGGGTGACTGTTCACGTAGGCGATGGTGCCGCGCATGTCGATCTCCTTGAGGACCAGCTTCTGCATCTCCACCGACCCCGGGTGACCCCAGATGGAGACGACCACGAGGACGCCGCGCGGCCGCAGCGCGTCGAACAGCGCGTCGAGAGCGGGCTGCACCGAAGTGCATTCGAAGCCGACGTCCGCGCCGCGACCGCCGGTCAGTTCGGCGACGCGCGCCGGGACGTCGTCGTCGATCGGGTTGAGAACGTGATCGGCGACGCCGGATTCGACGGCCTTCTCACGCCGCAGTGAACTCGGCTCACTGATGATGACCGAGATCCCCTCCGCCTTGCAGATCGCCGCAGTCAGCAAGCCGATCGGTCCGGCACCGGTGATCAGCGCGGTGTCGCCGGCCTTGGCGTCCGAGCGCTGCACGGCGTGATAGCCGACCGCCAGCGGTTCGATCAGGGCGGCGTGGTCGAGAGGCACGTCGGACGAGATCTTGTGCACCCAGCGGCGGCCCACGGCGATCTTCTCGGCGAGTCCGCCGCCGGCGCCGCCGAGCCCGATGAAGTTCATGTCGGGCGACAGGTGGTAGTCGAGGCTGTCCGGGCCGGTGTCCACGTCGTCGTGCACGATGTACGGCTCCACGACGACGTGATCGCCCACGCTGAGGTCGGTCACGCCCTCCCCGACCGCGTTGACCACGCCGGACATCTCGTGACCGATGGTGACCGGTGCGCTCTCGCCGGTGATCGGCTGCGGGTGGCCGGCCGGCGGGATGAAGATCGGGCCGTCGGCGAACTCGTGCAGGTCGGTGCCGCAGATGCCGCACCAGGCGACGTCGATCCCGACCATTCCGGGGCCGACGGTGGGTTCGGCGATGTCCTCGATGCGGACGTCGCCGCGGTCGTAGTAGCGTGCTGCGCGCATGAATGACTCCTGGGGTCCGCGGCGGTGAAGGTGGTGTTACCCCTCCACCTTTCACCCGCCGGGACCCCTGGGACAACAGTTGCAAGGGGTTGCAGGGCGCATGGCGCCCCGGGTTCGGGACCTTCTGCCCGGGACCCCTTGCACCCGGTCAGCGCTTCTTCAGACGCAACCGCGAGTAGATCAGCGCGAACAGCAGGACGCCCATCAGGACCAGGACGCCGTAGGTGATCGCGGTGTGCGTCACGGTCGGCTCCCACAGCGGATACTTCGGCGACTCGCCCTCCATCGTCTTGACCTGCGTCGCCTCCGGATTGATATGCGGAAGGTCGACGGCCTGCGCGGCGGCGGTGTAGCCCCAGTAAGCGGGGAAGATCCACGACAGCTGGGAGACGCCGGCGCCGCTGATCGGGAACAGGCCGCCGCAGAACACCAGCTGCACCATCACCACGATCACCAGCGGCGGCATGGTCTGCTCGTTCGACTTCACCAGCGACGAGATCGCCAGACCCACCAGGGTGCTCACGCACGCCAGTGCGGTCACCGCGACGAACAGCGCCGCGGGCGGCGGCAGCAGCACGCCGCCGTGCTCGGGGATCCCGCGCAGCCCGTAGGTGATGCCGAGCATGATCGCGCTCTGCAGCGCGGCCAGCACGAAGAACACGACGGTCTTGGAGCTGAGGTACGCGCCCGGCAGCAGACCGACCGCGCGTTCCCGC
>JASGFV010000270.1:0-4130 GCA_047605365.1 Gordonia sp. (in: high G+C Gram-positive bacteria) | reverse complement strand
ATGCCGGCGCCGACGCGTTCGCCCCAGGTCTGCAGCTGGTCGGCGGCGGCGGCGCGGAAGGTGTCGGCCGCGCCGAGCAGCACGCGGCGGCCGTCGGCGACGAGGACGCGGGCCAGCTTGCCCGTCGTGGTGGTCTTGCCGACGCCGTTGACGCCGGCCACCAGCACGACGGCCGGGCCGTCGGCGTGCGGCAGCGCGCGCACCGAGCGGTCCAGCTCGGGATGCAGGTGCTTGACCAGCACGCTGCGCAGCGCAGCCCGCGCCTGCTCGGCCGTGCGGACCTTGCCGGTGGCCAGTTCGGCGCGCAGGTCGTCGACGACGGCGGTGGTCGCGGCGGTGCCGAGGTCGGCCATCACCAGGGTGTCTTCGATCTCTTCCCAGCTGTCCTCGTCGAGGTCGCCGGCGCCCAGGAGGCCCAGCATCGAGCCGCCGATGGCGCCCTGCGAGCGGGCCAGGCGGCCGCGGAGCCGCGACAGGCGACCCTCGGGCGGAGCGATGTCGTCGAGCTGAGCCCGGGTCGGGGCCTCCGGGGCGGCGGTCTCCACGGAGTCTGCGGTCTCGGCGAGCGGCTCGGCGGCCGGGGCTTCAGGAGCCTCGGGAGCAGCAGCTTCCGCAACTTCCGTAGCTTCCGGTGCTTCCGCAGCTTCCGGTGCGGCGATCTCCGGGGCGGGCTCGACGGCCTCGTGCTTGCCCGGTGTCCCGGCGTCGACTGCGGGTGCGGGCGCCTCGTGCCTGCCGGCCTCGTGCTTTCCCGCGTGGGCCTGGTCTGCAGCCGGTTCGTCGGCCGAGGACGGCGTCGGCTCACGGTCGAGCGTCGCCGTCCCGCCCTGGCTGAACGAGAACCCGGTCCCCGCCTGATAGCCGCCGGACTTGTCGACCTGCCGCGCACCGTCGTCGGTGATCGACGGCTCGTCGTGCAGCGAGATCTGCCGGCGACGTCGCAGCACCACCCCGGCGCCGACCGCCAGGGCCAGCACCAGGACGACGGCGATGATGATGCCGATGAGGACTTGAGTGTTCACGAAATGCCTTTCAGAGCTCGAATACGCGGGGTGAGTTCGATGCGGGTCAGCGGACTGCCCGTCGGATCTGTGTGGTCAAGTCAGCACCGGGACGGCGTCCGGAGCGAGGTCGACGCCCCGGAGTCGCTGCGAGATGACCTGGGTGATGCCGTCGCCGCGCATGCTCACTCCGTACAGCGCGTCGGCGATCTCCATGGTCGGCTTCTGGTGGGTGATGACGATCAGCTGCGACTTCTCGCGCAATTGCTCGAAGAGGCTGATCAGCCGGCGCAGGTTCGCGTCGTCGAGGGCGGCTTCGACCTCGTCCATCACATAGAACGGCGACGGCCGGGCCCGGAAGATCGCGACCAGCATCGCCACCGCGGTCAACGACTTCTCGCCGCCCGACAGCAACGACAGGCGCTTGACCTTCTTACCGGGCGGGCGGGCCTCCACCTCGACGCCGGTGGTCAGCATGTCGCTCGGGTCGGTCAGCACCAGCCGGCCCTCGCCGCCGGGGAACAGTGTCGAGAAGACCTGGGAGAACTCCTGCTCGACGTCGGCGTAGGCGTCGGTGAAGACCTGCAGAATGCGGGCGTCGACGTCGGCCACGACGTCCAGCAGGTCGTCGCGCGCCGCCTTGACGTCTTCGAGCTGCGTCGACAGGAAGTTGTAGCGCTCCTCCAGCGCGGCGAACTCCTCCAGCGCCAGCGGATTGACCTTGCCAAGGGTGTTGAGGTCCTTCTGCGCGCGCTTGGCCCGCGTCTCCTGGGCGGCGCGATCGAACGGCATCGCGACCGGCGCGACCACCGCCTCACCGCGCTCCTTGGCCTCGGTGTACTCGCGCATCTCCAGGTCTGACGGCGGCATCGGGACGTCGGGTCCGTACTCGGCGATCAGGTCGTCGGCGGCCATCGAATACTGCTCCATGACCTGCTCTTCGAGCTGCTCGATCCGCAGTGCGGCCTGCGCCTTGGCCACCTCGTCGCGGTGCACGGCGTCTTTGAGGGCGTCGAGGGTGGCGGCGAGTCCGTCGACGCGTCGTCGCAGTTCATCGGTCTCGGCGGTCCGTTCGGCGCGGATCTGCTCGAGTTCGTCGCGGCCGGCGGCGGCCTCGTTCGCGGCGCGGACCACCGTCTCGGACAGTTCGGTCGCGGTCGCGGCGACAATCCCGGCCACGCCCGAGGCGTACCGGCGCTGGGCGTCCTGGCGGCGCTGGCGCTCCCGGTTCGTGCGTTCGGCGGCGGCGGCGCGACGCAGACTGTCGGCCTTGCCGCGGACGGACGCCAGGCGCTCCTCGGCGGTGCGCAGAGTCAGCCGGGTCTCCACTTCGGCCGAGCGGGCAGTCGCGACCTCGGCGGCCGCGGCCTCGCGCATGGCGCGGTCGGAGTCGTCGTCGACGCTGTGCGCAGACTCGTCGCGCGCCAGCCGGAGTCGCTCGTCCACCTCGGTCAGCTTCGCGAGATCGTCCGCGCGCCCGCCTTCGGCGATGTTGCGCTGCCGGACCAGTCGCTGGGCCTCGTCTTCGGCGCCGCGGATCTCGGTGCCGAGCCGGGCCAACAGCTCGTAGGCGGCGCCGACCTTCGCGTCGGACTCCCCCAGCGCCAGCAGCGCGCCCTCGGCGGCGTCGGCGGTCTCTTGTTCGACGACCAGCGCGTCGGCGAGTTCGGCGTCGATCCGCTCGACGTCGCGCTTGGCCCTGGCCAGGTCCTCGGTGGCGGTGTCGATCGCGGACTGCACTTCCAATGTCGACGGCCGGCGCGACGTGCCGCCTTCGACGGCCGCGGCCGACACCCGGTCGCCCACCGTGGTCACCGCGTCGACGCCGTGCTCGCGCGCGAGCGACAGGCCGGTCCGCGCGTCGTCGACGATCACGATGTCGGCCAGCAGCACGTCCATCGCCCCGGCGATGGAGCCGGGGGCGGTCACCACGTCGCGCGCCCACACCGCGCCGGAGGGCAGTCGCGGTCGTTCGCCGAGGGTCCGGTCGGGCAGTCCGCCGACGATCAGCGACGCGCGGCCGCCGTCCCCGGCGCGCAGGGCGTCGAGCGCCCGCAACGCGGCCAGTCCGTCGACGGCCGCGATGGCATCGACGGCCGGCCCGAGTGCGCCGGAGATCGCCGTCTCGTACCCGGGTTCCACGGTGAGCAGCTCCGACAGGGGCGCCAGCAGTCCGTCGGCGGCGTTGGCCATCAGCCACTGTCCGCCGTCGCCGCGTTCCAATCCGACGGCCAGCGCCTCGATCCGGGCGGTCAGCGACGCCACCCGCCGGCTCACTTCGCGTTCGGCCTCGCGGAGTGCGGTGACGGTGGCCTGCGCATTGTCGTGCGCGACGACGCATCGCTCGTGATGCTCGTCGAGCCCCTGCTCACGGGCTTCCAGTTCGCTCATCTCGGCCGCGGCGGCGTCCATCTCCTGCTGCGAGGCCGCTGCCCGCGCGCGGGCGGCGTCGATCGCAGCGGTGAGGCGATCGGTCTCGGCGTCCACCGATTCGACCTTGGTGCGCAGGTTGGCGGCCTGCCCTTCGAGTCGCGCGAGGCCTTCACGACGATCGGCGACGGCCCGCACCGCCGCCAGGTGTGCCTGCTCAGCGGCCGCGGCGGCCTGTTCGGCGGCGGCCAGCGCGGCGGTCGCGTACTCCAGCCGCTCGGCGGACTCCTCGACGGCGGCCTCGTGTTCGGCCTCGGTGAGCTCGGCCTCCTCGGCGCGGCGCTCGAGCTCCTCGGGGTCCGGGCCGGACGGCTGGGCGCTCGGCGTCGACAGGTGGGTGGCGCGTTCGCTCGCGAGCCGGCGGGTGCCCTCGACCCGTTCGGCGAGCGCCGACAGCGTGTAGAACACCCGGCCCGCCTCGGTGGCCGCGGGCGCCACCTGGGCGAGCTGTTCCCGACTGTGGTCCAATGCGGCGGTCGCGGCATCGAGTTCGGCGGTCACCTCGTCCGACCGTCGCCGGATCTCCTCCTCCATCGCCGAGTGCTGCGCCATCTCGGTGCGGCGGGTGACGAGGTCGGCGGCCAGCCGCAGCCGGGCGTCGCGGAGTTCGGCCTGGACGGTGGCGGCGCGTCGTGCCACCTCGGCCTGGCGGCCGAGCGGTTTCAGCTGGCGCCGCAGTTCGGCGGTCAGGTCGGTGAG
>JASGFV010000269.1:0-4130 GCA_047605365.1 Gordonia sp. (in: high G+C Gram-positive bacteria) | reverse complement strand
CGGCGACTGGCTGCTCTATCGCAGTCCGCTCGACGACGCGCCGGTCCGGGCTCGCATCGACACCGGAAGCGTCGCGACGATGCGGGCGCTCGGAATCGAGGGCGCACGCCCGCGGCCCGTCAGCGAGGCGCTGCTGAACGTCTTCCCGGCTGCGCCGTCGCTGACGACGCCCGAGATGCCGCGGCTCGGCGAGCCCGGGCCCTCCGCGCTGAGCTGGGCGCGGGTCGGCACGGTGGTGAAATCGGTGGGCGTCGACGGCGTGTCGTCGTACTTCGTGGTGCTCGCCGGCGGACTGCAACGGGTGAGCCGGCCCGCCGCCGAGATGCTGAGGATGTCCGGTGATTCGCCGTCATCGGAGGTGCGGACGGTGTCGCCCGCCGACCTCGCGCGGGTGCCGACCGTCGTCGGGCTGCCGCTGCAGAGCTTCCCCGACGCCGCGCCGCGGCTCGTGGCCGACGACGCCGTGCTCTGCCGCTCGTGGCGGCGCGACCGCGGGCAGTCGATCGCCGCCGAGCAGCTGGTGGTCGCGCGCGGGCTGCCGTTGCCCGCCGGTTCGCGGGCTGTGACGCTGAGCTCGGCAGACGGCTCCGGGCCCGGGCTCGACGGCGTCTACCTGCCGCCCGGCTCGGGGGAGTACCTGCTGCCGGTCGGCACCGGGCCGCGCGCTGCTCCGGCCGAGGCGGCGATGTACGTCGGCGACGCCGGGGTGCGGTATCCGCTGGCCGGCGACGGCGTCGCGCAGATGCTCGGCCTGCCCGCGGAGCCGGCCCTCGTCCCGTGGCCCGTCGTCGCGCTGCTCCCGGCCGGGCCGCAGCTGTCGCGGGAGGCGGCGCTGGTCGCGCACGACGTCGCGCGGTGACTCGACCCGCTTCCTGAGCTTGTCGAAGGGGTTCGGCGTGCGGGGTCTAGCCGACGGTCGCGCGGACCATCTGCTCCCAGTCGTCGGCGATCGCGTCGGCCGACAGGCCCACGACGTCCAGCAGGTGCCGGACCAGAACGGCCTCCAGCGGAGCCTGAACGGCGCCGGCGACCACGTCGAGCCGTCCGGGGTAGCCGATCTCGGAGAGCAGGAGCTTGACGTGCTGGGTGGACATCGCCCAGACCGGATGGCTGTGGCGGTCGGGGTCGTCGGAGCTGGCTTCGAGCAGGATGTCGAGGTGATCGATGGTCATCTTCAGTCGCGCACGACCGTAGGCGATCAGCCGGTCCAGCGGCGGCGCGCCGGGGCCGAGCGGTTCCGGGCCGGACAGGAAGGCCTGCTGCAGTGCGGATTCGGAGTGGTCGAGCAGGGCCATCATCAGGCCGGTGCGGCTGCCGAATCGGCGGAACACGGTGCCCTTGCCGACTCCTGCTTCACGTGCGACGGCGTCCATGGTGACCGCCGATGCGCCGTGATTGTCGATCAGGGTCTTGGCGGCGGCGAGCAGAAGCTGCCGGTTGCGTGCGGCGTCGGCGCGTTCGGGAGAGGCGCCGGCAGCGTTCACGACGCGCAGCTCGAGGGTCTGCCGGGCTGCAGGGGTCATGTGGTGAGAATAGCGTGTGCGGGGGCCGGGGCCAGTCTTCCGTTCGGGGGACGAGCCGGTTGAACGACGCCCGGCGGCCGCTCGGTGATTGAAACCACAGAGAGTCTAGGGGAATACAAGGGGACCATGGTCCGGTTGACTGTGGACGTATCGACTCACACGTCACGAGGGAGAAACCACATGTCTGACGCCCCGATCCGCATCGCAGTCCTGGTCGGAAGCCTGCGCCGGCAGTCGGTGAATCGCCGACTCGCTCAGGTCGCCGTCGACCATGCGCCCGAGGGCGTCGAACTGGTCGTCGTCGACGGCCTTGACGACCTTCCGTTCTACAACGAGGACGTCGACGTCGACGGGCTGCGTTCGCCGGCCGTCGATCGCGTCCGGTCGCAGGTGGGCGCTGCCGACGCCGTGCTGCTGGTGACTCCGGAGTACAACGGCACGATTCCGGCGCTGCTGAAGAACGCCATCGACTGGCTGTCGCGCCCGTACGGCTCGGGTGCGCTCGCGGGTCTCCCGGTCGGAGTGATCGGCGCCGCGCTGAGCCGCTTCGCCGGCACCTGGTCGCGCCAGGACGCGCGCAGGTCGGTGGGCATCGCCGGAGCGAACGTGGTCGAGGACGTCGAGATCGGTGTCGGGCCGGGCGGCCTGGACGTCGAGGGCGAGCCCTCGCCGGAGCTGGTCGACGAGCTCGTCGCCGCCGTGCGGACGCTGGCCGGAGCGGTCGCCGTCGCCGTGTAGGCGCGGCATCCTAGGAGCCGGGGCGGGTCTTCGTGGGATCTTCCGCGAAGACCCGCCCCGCGTCGTCTGTCCCGGAGTTGTCACCAGGGCTGTGGAGGACTCTCCGGTGGACGACGGGGGCCTGTGGAAAGACACGCCCGGAGTTATCCAGACACGCCGGGCGGGCTGTGGACTACTCCGTCCCGACCTGGGAGTTTCACGAATGTTATTCACAAGCCCTTGTGTCGTACTGAAATGTCAGACACAAGGTGTAGTGTCTGTGGTGTTCGAGCGGCCGGGACGCATCGCGGGACTTACATGAGCGTCATTCGCCGGCGAGAACCTCCGCTGAGCCCGGTGGAGATCCGACCCAGCACACCTGACACGAGGAGACCTGAGATGTCCATCACTGTCTACACCAAGCCGGCCTGCGTGCAGTGCAATGCGACCTACAAGGCGCTGGACAAGCAGGGTCTCGAGTACGACGTCGTCGACATCAGCCAGGACGACGAAGCCCGCGACTACGTGATGGCGCTGGGCTACCTGCAGGCTCCCGTCGTCGTCGCCGGTGACGATCACTGGTCCGGCTTCCGTCCCGATCGCATCAAGGCCCTCGCGGTCAACGCGGCCTGAGTCCTTCCGCAACCGTGTCCGCCGTCGTCGCGCATCGGACCGGGGTGGCCCAGGCCGCTCCGGAGCCGCTCGGCGGACTCCCGCTGATCGTCTACTTCTCGTCGGTGTCGGAGAACACCCACCGGTTCGTCGAGAAGCTCGGCGTCCGATCGGTGCGCATCCCGTTGATCGACCGGACCGCGTCACTGCGTGTCGACGAGCCCTACGTGCTGATCTGCCCGACATACGGGGGCGGGAAGGTCAGTCACAACGGCCAGGTCGAAGCCCACGCCGGCGGCGGCTTCGTTCCGAAGCAAGTGATCAGGTTTCTCAACGTCGAGGACAACCGCAACTTGCTGCGCGGCGTGATCGCCGCGGGCAACACCAATTTCGGCGCAGAGTTCTGCATGGCCGGAGACATCGTCTCGGCCAAGTGCCAAGTGCCGTACCTGTATCGATTCGAGTTGATGGGAACCACTGACGACGTCGAGCGCGTCCGCGCCGGCCTCGCCGAGTTCGCCTCCGGTCCGGCTTTCGCCGGGCGTTGAGCGCCGGGCCGCAGCGCCCCCCGCCCACTCTCAGTTCCATGAAGTCTGACCAGTTTCACCATTCGTAGGAGTACCCGTGTCGCCCACCGCTGTCCCCGTCTCTGATCCCACCGTTTCGGCGAGCGTCTCGGGCGTTCACTCCGGCCCCGCTGGTCACGACCCGGGCGACCTGGACTTCCATGCGCTCAACGCGATGCTGAACCTGTACGACGCGGACGGGCAGATCCAGTTCGACAAGGACCGTGAGGCGGCGCGTCAGTACTTCCTGCAGCACGTCAACCAGAACACGGTGTTCTTCCACGACCTCGACGAGAAGCTCGACTACCTGGTCAAGGAGAACTACTACGAGCCCGAGGTGCTGGCGCAGTACGACCGTGAGTTCGTGAAGCTGCTGTTCGGCCACGCCTACGGCAAGAAGTTCCGCTTCCCGACCTTCCTCGGGGCGTTCAAGTACTACACCAGCTACACGCTGAAGACGTTCGACGGCAAGCGCTACCTGGAGCGTTTCGAGGACCGCGTCTGCATGGTCGCGCTGACGCTGGCCGCGGGCGACACGTCGCTGGCCCGCAACCTCGTCGACGAGATCATGGACGGCCGTTTCCAGCCGGCCACCCCGACGTTCCTCAACTCGGGCAAGAAGCAGCGCGGCGAGCCGGTCTCGTGCTTTTTGCTGCGTATCGAGGACAACATGGAGTCGATCGGCCGCTCGATCAACTCGGCGCTGCAGCTG
>JASGFV010000268.1:0-4175 GCA_047605365.1 Gordonia sp. (in: high G+C Gram-positive bacteria) | reverse complement strand
ACGCCGAGGCCGAGCGTCGTCACAAGATGCACACCGCCCAGATGGAGAAGTTCGCCGCTGCGGCCGCCGAGGCTGCGAACGCGCCGACCGACTACTCGTCGTCGTCCGCTTCGGCATCGAGCTCGAGCAGCAGTTCCAGCTCGAGCAGCGACGCCCCGGCCGGCGGCTCGCTGGCCAGCGACGAGCAGCTCGCTGCTCTGCGCGAGAAGCTGACCGGAAATGCCTGATCCGCTTGTGATCTGAAGTACTAGACTGCGGCCCTTCCCGATATGTCGGGAAGGGCCGCAGTCGTCTGCGCACCGGTCTGACAGACTGGTCGATGTGATCAAAGTGGGCCTCACCGGCGGCATCGGAGCCGGCAAATCGACGGTCGCGGAAACTCTCGTCGCACGCGGGGCGTACCACGTCGACGCGGACCGGATCGCCCGCGAGGTGGTCGAACCGGGTACGCCCGGGCTGGCGGCGCTGGTGTCGGAGTTCGGGGATCAGATCCTGGCCGACGACGGTTCGCTGAACCGCCCGGGGCTCGCAGCCGTCGCCTTCGCCGACGAGGAGAGCCGGCAGCGACTCAACGGGGTCACCCATCCGCTGATCGGCGCGCGCACCCAGGAGCTGTTCGCTCAGGCTCCGGCCGACGCGATCATCCTGCACGACGTCCCGCTGCTGGTGGAGGGCGCGATGGCGCCGTTCTATCACGTGGTGCTGATGGTGCACGCCGACGTCGACGTGCGCGTGCATCGGCTCACCGAACTGCGCGGCATGCCCGAGGCGGACGCCCGGGCGAGAATCGCCGCGCAGGCGAGCGAGGAGAAGCGCCGCGAAGTGGCCGACGTGTGGCTCGACAATTCGGGAGCCCCGGGCGAATTGGCCGCCGACGCGGCCCGGGTGTGGGACGAGGTGCTGGTGCCCCTGGAGAAGCGCGTGCGGACCCGTACGGTCCCGCCGGTGCACCGGGAGGCGACGCTCGACGTCGAGGCGTTCCGCAGTCGTGTGGTCAATCGACTGTGGGCGCTGGCCGGCGACAAGGCGACATCGGTCGACACAGAGGGGGTCGACGATTCCGGCGACGCGCCCGCGCTGGTGGTGACGCTGACCGCGCGCGACGCCTCGGCGGCCGCGGAGCTGGAGGATGTTCTCGCCGACGGCGGTTTCCCGCCGATCGGGGACGGTCGTTACGGCAGCGCCGACGTGTTCCGGCCGGTGACGCTGACGGTGCGCACGGCGTCCTGACGTACCAAGGGCCGGGTCCGGTCAGGCGTCGAAGTGCTTTGCCAGCCGGCGATGCCGGTGCCGAAAGAGGTGGGCGATGATTCTCCTCGCCACGGGCGCGAACATCGGGATCCGCGGGGCGAACTCGACGACGTCCAGGACTTCGGTCGACTCGTCGTCGAGGCTCCGCAGCGTCCGGGTGTGCCGCCACTGCGGCATGGACAGCATCGTCGAGTCTTCGCGGAAGCCCACACCCGGATGGAATTCGGTGATGGTGAGGTCGTCGTAGTCGAAGGGGAGCACTCCGCCGAGGTGCAGCCAGACCTTGCCGACCCGCATCCCGGGTTCGATGTCTTCGAGCGTCTTGCCGCGATGGCGGCGGGGGAAGACCATCCGCATGTACGGCATCAGTTCGTCGTTGATGCCTTCGATGCTGGCGACGCGCTCCCAGACGCGTTGCTGCTCGATCGGCAGCACAGTGCGTTGTTCGTGCCGAAGCAGGGGTCGCGCAGAAGTGCCCATCACCCGATCCTGTCAGGAACGGGTGATGGGGCACAAGGTGTTTCGGTGATCGGGGACTACTGCCAGGTGTAGTCGCCCTGGATCTCCGCGCAGACGCCGAGCTGACGCGCCGGACTGCTCTGGATGTCGAAGGTCAGCACCTTCTGCTTGTCCGTGTCCGTGCAGTTCGGCACGCTCGACGACTCGACGCGCTCGGTGATCTTGTAGACGGCGGTGACGACCGTGGACTCCTGCGAGCAGGGCACTGTCTTGAGGTCGATGCCGACCGAGATCGACGACTCCTCGTAGCAGTTGCCGAGCTGGTAGTTCGGCACCAGGCACAGGTACTTGTCACTGGCTCCCGAGCCGTACTCGGACACGTAATACGTGAACTTCGCCGACTCACAGGCTTCCTTGGTGTCGAGCTTGGCTCCGACGATGAACGACACGGCGCTGGTGTCTTTGCAGTCGACCTTCTCGGTCTTGATGCTCATGCTCGACCCGGTCGCGGTGATGCAGCTGCCGACCTGGGTGGTGTCGACGGTCTTGCCGTCGTCCTTGTTCCGGAAGTGGCTGGCGGCGACGGCGATGACGGCGACGATCACGAATGCCGCGATCACGGCGCCGATCTTCTTGGCGGCAGAGGACCCGCGGTTGGCCGGGGGCTGCGGAGCGGGCGGCGGGAAGCCGCCCGGGGGGATCGCGCCGGGCTGGGCCGGGTAGGCGCCGGGCTGGCCGTACTGCGGGTACGCGCCCGGCTGCTGCGGGTATCCGGCGGGCTGGCCCGGAACGGGTGCCTGGACGGTCTGATCGCCGTAGGCGCCGGCCGGCGGCTGCTGGGGCTGACCCGGCTGAGTTGGCTGCGGCTCGCCGGGCTGACCGGAAGGATCCTGCGGGGGTGTGGCCATCGTGGTCGCGCTTCCTGTGAGAACGATGAGAGTATTCACTCGAAATTCTGGCACAGGGCCACCGGTCCTCGTTCGACGGTCACCCGTAGAACGTCGCGGGATCCAGTGAGGAGAGCGGAATCCAGCGGGGAATCGCGTCGTCCTCGCTCTCGACGGCGCCGTGCGCGTCGCCGTATCCGCGTAGCGACAGGGCCAGTCGCGGGTCGGCGTCGACTCGGACGACGGTGTCGTAGAGCAGGGCCAGCACATGGACGCAGCGAGGCGTGCGCGCCCGGCACGAGCAGTCGACGTTCGCCAGCTCGGGCGGCACGCGCGTGAGCAGTCCGTGCGCGTCGTCGGTGAGCGCGGTGACGCCCGGTGCTACGCCGACGACGTCGGCCAGCGACCTGGCGGTTTCGCCGGGCATCGGCGCGAATTCGAGGTACGCCACCGACGCGGTGCCGCCGCGGGCGACGGTTCCCCGGACTATCCGTCCCTCCACCTGGACGTCGGTCAGCGCACTGCGCGCGAGGGTGCGGGCCCGCGGCAGGAGTGGTTCGGGCCTGGTCACCCCGGTCGGTTCGACGATTCGCAGGAAGTCCCGGCCCCACGGGGTGAATCCGAAGTCGGCGGAACTCATGTGGACTCCTCTCTCCGGCGGCGCAGCACTTCCATGAGGCGCTCGTCGGACAGTTCGGTGAAGGCGGCGAGGGCCCCGGTGTCGGCGTCGAGGTCGAGCGCGGACTTGCGGTCGTGCATGGCGGCGATGTGCTCCTCCAGCGTCCCCGCGGTGGTCAGCGTGGTGACGGTGACGACGCGGTCCTGGCCGAGGCGGTGGACGCGGTCGGTGGCCTGGGCCTCCACCGCGGGATTCCACCAGCGGTCGTAGTGGATCACGTCCGCGGCGCGGGTCAGGGTGAGTCCGGTGCCGGCCGCCTTGAGGCTGGCGACCAGCACGCCGCAGCCCTCGCCGGCCTGATAGTCGTCCACGATCCTGTTGCGCTCTGCGCGGGAGAGCCCGCCGTGCAGGAATGGAACGGGCGCGTCGAGGACCTCGCCGAAGTGTCGCGCCAAGAGCTCGCCGGTCGCGCGGTACTGCGTGAAGACCAGGGTGGGGGCGTCGTTCGCCATATTGGACTCGATGATCTCGGTGCACACTTCGAGCTTCCCGGATCGGTCCTCGATCTGGCCCCGGACCACGTCGTCGACCAGTGCCGGGTGATTGCAGATCTGTTTGAGACGGGTGAGGGCGGCCAGCACCGCGCCGCGGCGCGCGATGCCGGAGCCGAAGCCGTCGGCTTCGGCCCGGTCGAGCACCGCGTCGTACCGGCGGGCCTGCTCGTCGGTGAGGTCGCACTCGACGGCGTTGTGCAGTTTGGGGCCGAGGCTGGTCGCGACGTCGGCCTTGGTGCGGCGCAGGACGTGACCGCCGATCGCGTCGTGCATCCGCAGCTTCGCCGCGGCCGAGCCCGACTTGATCGGCAGGCTGTAGCGCCGCCGGAACAGCGCGCGGTTGCCGAACGCCACCGGCGCGACGAGGTTCAGCAGGGCCCACAGCTCGTCGAGGTCGTTCTCGAC
>JASGFV010000267.1:0-4194 GCA_047605365.1 Gordonia sp. (in: high G+C Gram-positive bacteria) | reverse complement strand
AGGCGCACACGGGCGACCTTGCGCAGAGCGGAGTTCGGCTTCTTGGGGGTGGTGGTGTACACGCGAGTGCACACGCCGCGACGCTGCGGACTGCCCTTCAGGGCGGCGGTCTTCTTGATCGAAGCCTTGTCCTTGCGGCCCTTGCGGACCAGCTGGTTGATAGTTGGCACTGAGTTCTTTCTTCTCGTCGGACCGGCTCCCGCCGGGCCTTGTTCTTGTATTGCGGTTGGTGCTCCGGGCAAGCCGCTCGGCGACGCACTGCGTCGTCGGGCAACCCCCGCAACTCGCCCCACCAGCAGGTATCCGCTGGTCAGTAGCTATTTCGTTCCCCCGCTGTCGGGCGTGTCATACGCCCGACAACAAGATCACAGAGCCCCACAGACAGGCCGAAAGATCCGGTCGTTCGCAGGCAGCACCCAGCACAGCCAGGGCCAGCCAAAAAGTCTACCGGCCGGATTTCGACAGGTCAAAACACTTGACAGGCGCCACTGCCGACCGTCTTCGACTCATCGCGCGAGTGGCAATTCGGCGATCGGCGCGGACGTCAGTTGATCGGGGCGCGATGCGTCGCCGACGGTGAACGCCAGCTTGGTGGCGTCGCCGATGTCGTCGACGGCGGCCGTCGTCGACGGCCCGACGTCGTCGCGCGTCATGACCCCGGCCAGGCGCGGCGCGCCGGGCCCGATCAGCCACATCTGATAGACCGTGCCGGGGGCCGGCTGCGGAACGTCGTTCATCACCAGAACGCCCGCCTGCTGCGACAGCGAGTAGGTGACCGACGCCCGGCCCGGCCCGACCGGACCGGTGACCGTCCGGGCGTCGCCGGCGGCCAGCACCCGGTCGGAGGTGCTCGGCGGCGGGGCCTGCCGATCGGCCAGGTTGTAGCCCAGCACCCCGCCGCCGACGCCGACGACGACCGCGGCCACCGCCGCGACGAGCAGGCTTCGCCGGTTCCACGGTCGCGATCGGCTCGTCGGCCGTTCCCCGGCCGGAACCCGCGCGACGGCGTCGCGCAGCGCCTCCGGCGGAGCCTCCGCGGTCGTCTCGCTGATCTGCGCCATCGAGTCGCGGGTGGCGGCCACCGCGGCGTCGAACTGGTCGCGCTCGGCGTCGGACGCCTCCGCGCGCAAACGGTCGACACGTCGCCGCTCCAGTTCGGTCACGGCGTCGAGCGCCACCGGCAGCGCCCAGTCCAGCAGATCTCCGCTCTCGGAGAAGTCGCCGTCGTCGACATCGTCGTCAGCCACCGTTCAGACACCCCCTCAGTCGCAGCAGACCGTCGCGGATCCGGCTCTTGACCGTGGGCAGGGCGACGCCGAGCTTCTCGGCGACCTCTCGATAGGTCAGACCGCCGTAGTAGGCCAGCCCGACCGCTTCGGCCTGGCGTTCGGTGAGCGTGGCCAGGCAGCGTCGCACCTGGCCGGCTTCCTCGCGGTCCTCCACCTGCTCGTCGACGCGGTCGCCGTCGACCATGAACTGGCCGGCCCCGTACACGTCCTCTCGACGCGCCGAGGCCGTCTCCGAACGGACCCGGTCTACCGCACGACGATGAGCGATCGCGATGAGCCAGCCCATCGGCGAGCCCTCGCGAGCCGAGTAGTTCCCGGCGTTGCGCCACACCTGCAGGTACACCTCCTGCGTGGTCTCCTCGGCGAAGCCGCGATCGCGCAGCACTCGCAGGACCATGCCGAAGACGCGCGACGACGTGCGGTCGTAGAACTGCGCGTACGCCGCCTCGTCGGCGTCCGCGATCTTCGTCAGAAGGACGGCCAACTCATCGGACTCGCTCGGTGGCGACGTCATCGTCTGCTCCGTGATCCCATCGACGTCCATGCTAGTCGGCGGGCCGGCCGTGCAGACGGTCATCGTCGGCTTCCCTTCTCAGCTGCGGGACGGCGGGCGCGGTACGAAATACGCTGTCCGCCGCTGGTATTCGCGGTACGCGGGGCGTCGGGACATCAACTGCTCCAGTCGGCGCGCACCCGTCGCGTACACCAGGAAGTAGGTCATGGCGATCGGCGACAGGACGGTGAACCACGCCGCGCCGCAGGTCGCCGCGATCAGCCAGATCCCCCACCAGACGCACGCGTCGCCGAAGTAGTTCGGGTGGCGGGTCCACGCCCACAGCCCGGTGTCGAGCACCGGCGGCCGACCCGGATCGGCGCGGTACACGGCCAGCTGCCGATCGCCGATCGTCTCGAATCCGAGTCCGGTCAGGTACACCGCGACGCCGATTCCGAACACCGCCCAGCGCCAGCCGCGCGGATCGGGTTCGACGGCGGCCACGATCAGCGGCAGACCCACCCACAGCTGCGACAGCCCCTGTACCCCGAAGACCTTGACCGCGACGATGCGGCGACCCGGATGCGCGCCGAGGTAGTCGGTGTATCGCGGGTCCTCTCCGTGGCCACGGGTCTTGAGGTGCATGTTCACCGCGAGCCGCACACCCCACACCGCGACGGCGACGGCCAGGACGACGCGCCGCACCGGGCCACCGCCGCCCAGTACCGCCGCGATCAGGCCGATGCCGGCGAAGCCCGGACCCCAGATCACGTCGACGACGTTGACTCGCCCGAGCCGGATCCCCGCGGCGAACGCGGCCGTCTGCAATGCCGCGATCCAGACCGCCGACACCGCGAGGATCGTCAGCGCTCCCGATACGCCGGTCATGTCGTGCCCCGCTTCGCGAAGCACAGCTGCTGCACGTCGAGGTATCCGGAGGCGAAGCCGGCCTCGGAGTACGCGAGATAGAAGTCCCACATCCGGCGGAAGGTCCGATCGAAGCCGAGGGCCTCGACGTCGGCGCGGCCGGCGGCGAACCGCTCGCGCCACAGCGCGAGGGTGCGCGCGTAGTGCGGGCCCATCGACAGTTCGTCGACCAGGCTCAGGCCGGCCGTCGTGGCGGCTGCGGACTCGCGCAGCGCCCGCACCGACGGAAGCTGGCCGCCCGGGAAGATGTACTTGTGCACCCAGGTGTAGGTGCGCGCGGAGGCCAGCATCCGGTCGTGCGGCATGGTGATGGCCTGAATCGCCGCCCGGCCGCCAGGGACGAGCACGTCGTCGAGCACCTGGAAGTAGTCGCCCCAGTACCGCTGCCCGACGGCTTCGATCATCTCCACCGACACCACCGCGTCGTACCGGCCGGAGACCTGACGGTAGTCCACGAGGTCGATCTCCACCAGGCGATCCAGCCCGGCCGCGCGGACGCGCCGCAGGGCCAGCTCCCGCTGTTCATGCGACAGGGTGACCGATCGGACCGTCGCTCCGCGCGCTGCCGCACGCAGGCACAGCTCGCCCCAGCCGGTGCCGATCTCGAGCAGGCGGGTGCCTGGGCCGACGCCCGCAGCGTCCAGGAGACGGTCGATCTTGGTGCGTTGCGCGGCGGCCAGATCGTCGAACGACGCGTCGTCGACCGAATCGAACAGCCCGCTGGAGTAGGTCATCGTCTCGTCGAGGAACGACGCGAACAGCTCGTTGGAGAGGTCGTAGTGGCGGGAGATGTTCGACCGCGTGTTGCCGACCGAGTTGTCCTCGTCCCCGGGATGTCCGGGCAGCACGACGGTGCGCAGCCGCTGCAGCGCGGGCGGCACCAGCTCGCCGACCCGGCTCGCGAACGGCTCGAGAACTCCGACGAGGTCGTCGGCCGACCACTCTCCCGCCATGTACGACTCGCCGAAGCCGATCAGTCCAGACGTACCGATCCGGCGGGCGAAGGCCGTCGGATCGTCGATCGTCATCCGCGGCCGGTCCTGCGCGCCCGTGGGCTCAGTTCGCGGTGCCGAGTCCGGATAGTCGACGACGATCGGCAGCCCGGACACCGCCCGCCGGAAGAGCCGCTGCGCGGCGGCGCCGCGCAGCCGGGCGGCCGGAGTGGACGGAACTGCGGCGACGTCGGGCCAGCGGTCCGGGTCGACGGGTTCGGAGCCGTTCCGCACGGTTTTCGGGCGCAGGGAGTTGACGGTCATCGATGAGCCTTCCGATCGAGTGTTGCGGAGTAGTGGTGGCCGGCCGGGCAGACGTGCCCGACGGGTCTGGGTTGCACCGGCAGTCCGCGCCGCCACAGCCGGACTCCGTGAAAGCGGATCCGCAGCGCCACCACCCACGGCGCGAGCGGCGCGCGACACTGCGCCGCGAGAATCGCCCGGAGGGTGGCCGGTCGCATCCGGCCCCGGACCGCGGCGGTGTACGCCGGCC
>JASGFV010000266.1:0-4212 GCA_047605365.1 Gordonia sp. (in: high G+C Gram-positive bacteria) | reverse complement strand
TCGGGTCCAGGTAATCGGGAAAGATCGTGACGACGTCGATCCGCACTAGCCCGATTCCTGTCCGGTCTCGCCGGGCAGGTCCTCGATGAGGCCGTCGGGAGGATCGACGACGATCCGCTCGCGACTGACCGCCGGCACGATCTCGCGCACGAACGGCACCAGCACGTCGGCGCCGGCCGGCGTCTTCACCGACAGCACGTCGCCGCCGGGCAGATGCAGGATCTCACTGAGCACGCCCACCGTGTCGCCGTCGACCGTGATGACCGGGAGCCCTTCGAGCTCGTGATCGTAGAACTCGTCGGGGTCGTCGCCGGAGTCGACGTCGGCCGCGTCGATCAGGAACAGGGTGCCGCGCAGCGCATCGGCCTCCCCGCGATCGGTGACGCCTTCCAGGGACAGCAGGAGCCGCCCGGAATGGGGTCGGGCGGCGCTCACCAGATATTCAGTTTCGCCTCCGCCCTTCGGCGCCCGCCCGCGAAGGCGGGCGCCGGGGGCGAAGCGTTCTTCCGGTGCATCGGTCCGGACGTCGACGACGACTTCCCCTCGGACGCCGTGCGTCTTGACAACCCGGCCGACTACCAGATCCACGTGCGCGGACTCAGCGGTCGGTGTCGACGATGTCGACACGCATCCCACGGCCACCGATACCGGTGACCAGGGTGCGCAGTGCGGTGGCGGTACGACCGTTGCGCCCGATGACCTTGCCCAGGTCTTCGGGGTTCACGTGGACCTCGACCATCCGCCCGCGACGGCCGGTGATCAGGTCCACGCGGACGTCGTCCGGGTGGGAGACGATGCCGCGAACGAGGTGCTCGACAGCATCGGCGACGACGACGCTCACGCGTTGTCCTTGATCTCTTCGATCTTCTCTGCCACCTTCTCGACGACGGCTTCAGCAGCCTCTTCGACCTTCTCGACGACCTCGTCGACGGCCTCGGCGGCCTTCTTCGGAGCCGACTTCTTCTTGGCGGTGGTGGCCGCGACCGACGGCTCGTTCTCGGCGGCGGCGAGCGCGGCGTTGAAAAGGTCCTGCTTGGAGGTCTTGACTTCCTTGACCTTCAGGGTGCCCTCCGCGCCCGGCAGGCCCTTGAACTTCTGCCAGTCACCGGTGATCTTCAGCAGGGCCGCGACCGGCTCGGTCGGCTGCGCGCCCACGCCCAGCCAGTACTGCGCACGCTCGGAATCGACCTCGATCAGCGAGGGCTCTTCCTTCGGGTGGTACTTGCCGATGGTCTCGATGACGCGACCGTCACGACGGGTGCGGGCGTCGGCGACGACGATGCGGTACTGCGGGTTGCGAATCTTGCCGAGACGCGTGAGCTTGATCTTGACAGCCATGTGTTCCTCTTATGTCACTGCGCAATTCAGCGACCCGCCAGATGTAGCGGGCCCGGTTTTGCGATCTCTGATGGGGTGACCGCCGGTCGGTGCGTGACCGGATCCGGCGAACCAGCAATACATTCTGCCAGACGCCACGCCCACCGCCCAAAACCGGCGGCCTCACCTGCGACGTCGTGACCGGGCTCACAGAGGCCGCCTGACCTGGCGTTGCGGCGTCCGGCGCGGCGTCGCCGATTCTGATCGCCCACACCGCGCCGGTACAGTCGCCCAGGAAGCGCCGCCCGGCGCACGCGTCACACGAATACTGCAGAAAGCACCCAGCACATGCTCAACGCCCTCGCCCTGGCTTTCGTGGACGCGGTGAACGTGCTGCTCATCGGCGTGCTGGTGGCGATGGCCATGATGCTCGGCCCGGGCCGGTACCGCCCGATCGCGACACTGCTGATCCTGGGCGACTGGCTCGGCGTCCTGGTCTTGTCGCTGGTGGTCCTGCTGGCGTTCGACGGACTCGGCGACTTCGTCAAGCACGTCGTGCATTCGCCGATCTTCGGCATCCTGCTGATCCTGACCGGTCTGCTGGTCGCCGCACTGACGATCAAGGGCGGCGACTCTTCGGGACTGGTCAACAGAATCCTGGAACCGCTGAAGGAGCCGTCGCTGCTGACGCTGACCGTCGGCTTCGTCCTCGGCGTGATCCAGTCGGCCACGTCGGCGCCGTTCTTCGCCGGACTCGCGGTGCTCTCGGCGAGCGGCATGCCGGTCGCCGAACGCTACATCGGCCTGTTCGCCTACGCGACAGTCGCGCTCAGCCTGCCGATCCTGGCCGCGATCGGACTCGGCATGGTCCGGCTGTACCCGCATTCGTGGGCCGGCCGGATGTTCGCGCTCGCCCGCACCAACAAGGACCGGGTGATCACCGCGGCCGGCTGGCTGGTGGCGGTGCTGCTGGTCGTGATCGGCGTGCTGCGCCTGATCTGAACCGCCCTCCGGTCCCTGAGCTTGTCGAAGGGTCTGGCGGTGGGCACGGCTCGATACACCGGACGTGGCTGACCTGGCACCGGCCCGATCCGATCAGGAGATGCGCAGACCCGAGCACACGACGTGCCGCGGCGACCGCAGGGCCTCAACGCTTGCCGCGGGATCGTCGTCGAGCACCAAGAAGTCGGCGCGCGCGCCGTCCTCGAGCGCGGAGACGCCCAGCCATTCGCGGGGCGACGACGACGCCGCGGCCAGCGCCTCGAGCGGCGAGAAGCCGATCCCGGTGAGCGCCTCCACCTCGTCGACGATCCGCCCGTGCCCGACGAAACCGCCCGCGTCGGTGCCGGCGTAGATGCGCACGCCCGCCTCCCGCGCCGCGGCGTAGACCTCGCGCGAGTTCGTATACAGCTTGCGCATGTTGGCCTGGTACGTCGGGAACCGGTCGGCGCCGTCGGCGATTCCCGGGAAGTTCTCCACCTGGATCAGCGTCGGCACCAGCGCGATGCCGGCGGCAGCCATCTGATCGAGCAGGTCGGTCGTCAGCCCGGTGCCGTGCTCGATCGAGTCGAAGCCCGCCCCGACGATGTCCGGCAGCGCATCGTACCCGAAGACGTGCGCGGTGATCCGGGCCCCGGCGTCGTGCGCCGCGGCGACGGCCTGTTCCAGCTGAGTGCGGGTCCACAGCGGCGCCAGATCCCCGGCGTCGCGGTCGATCCAGTCCCCGACCAGCTTCACCCAGCCGTCGCCGGCCGCGGCCTGTCGTCGCACCTCGTCGGCCAGGTCGTCCGGATCGTCGAGCTCGACGCCGTAGTCGCGCAGATACCGCTTGGGCCGGGCGATGTGCTTGCCGGCCCGCAGAAAGCGCGGGCAGCGCGGGTCGTCGTCGAGCGGATGAGTGTCGACGGGCGACCCCACCTCGCGGATGAGCAACGCCCCGGCGGCGACGTCCTGGTAGGCGAAACCGCGGGCACGTTCGACGGTGACGCCCAGCCCCGGCGCGATGCCGACGTGATTGTGCGCGTCCACCAGCCCGGGCACGATCCAGCCCGAGTCGCTGACGGTCTGTGCACCGGGCAGCGGCGAGCGGGAGATCACTCCCCCGGCCACCCACAACTCGAGGATCTCCCCGGTGAAGGGATCGACGCCGCGATAGTGCACCGCGCTCGGCCCGCCGCTCATTCCCGTGTCACTTGCCCTTCGGGAACTTCAAGTTGTTCAGGTCGATGCCCTCCAGGCCCGGCGGCAGCTGATCGAGGCCGGGCGGCATGTTCGACAGGTCCATGCCCGGCGGCATCTGCGGCAGGCCGGCGGGCATCCCCGGGAAACCGCCACCGCGCATGGCCTTCGGCGGGGTCGGTCCGCGTCCGCGCCCCTTGCCCTTCTTGGCGTTCTTGCCGCCCTTGCCCTTGCGGGCGTTGCGGCGGCCGCCGCCCATCCCCATGCCCATCCGGCCGGACATCTGCGACATCATCTTGCGGGCCGCGAAGAAGCGGTCCACCAGCTGATTGACGTCGGTCACCGTGACGCCCGAGCCGTTGGCGATACGGATGCGGCGCGAGGCGTTGATGATCTTGGGATCCGAACGCTCGGCCGGGGTCATGCCCCGGATGATCGCCTGGATTTTGTCGAGCTGCTTGTCGTCGACTTGCGACAGGGCGTCCTTCATGTCGCCTGCGCCGGGCAGCATGCCGAGCAGGTTGCCGATCGGACCCATCTTGCGGATCATCAGCATCTGCTCGAGGAAGTCCTCCAGCGTCAGTTCGCCCTGGCTGATCTTCTGCGCGGCCTTCTCGGCCTCGGCGGCGTCCCAGTGCTGCTCGGCCTGCTCGATGAGCGACAGCACGTCGCCCATGCCGAGGATGCGGCTGGCCATGCGGTCGGGGTGGAAGACGT
>JASGFV010000265.1:0-4235 GCA_047605365.1 Gordonia sp. (in: high G+C Gram-positive bacteria) | reverse complement strand
ACGACATCAAGGGCGGCAAGATCAACTTCCGCGTCGACAAGGCTGCCAACCTGCACTTCGTGATCGGCAAGGCATCGTTCACCCCGGAGCAGCTGGTCCAGAACTACGGCGCCGCGTACGAGGAGATCATGCGTGCCAAGCCGTCGGCGGCCAAGGGCCGGTACCTGAAGAAGGTCACCGTCTCGACCACCACGGGCCCGGGCATCCCGGTCGACCCGTCGGTGTCGCGCAACTTCACCGAGGAGGCTCAGGCCTGATCGCCTGACTCTTCTCACCGGGCGGAAGCCTCTCATCTCACGAGATGAGAGGCTTCCGCCTTTTTCCTGTCGGCAGGCGCCTGCCGCGGCCAGGCCGTGAAGCTGGCGGCCCACAGGACGTCGACGACGAGGACGATGCCGAATGCGGAATAGGTGGCCGACAAGGCGTCTTCGGGTCCCGTCGCGACCGTCTCGAGCAGCCAGAGCACTCCGCAACCGATCGCGGCGGCCAGGGCGGTGCGGGGCACGTCGCGCCAGCAGGCCCGCGCATAGTCGGAGCCGTAGAGCTTGACCGGTGGCGGGCCGCCCGCGAACCGATGAGCGAACCGCATGTCCGCCCAATGGATCAGTCGGTGCCCGTAGGCGACGGAGAATCCGAGGTAGATCGCGGCGAGGCCGTGGGCGCCGGTCGCCGGGTTCCCGCGGTGTACGTCGACGCCCGCGGCGACCAGCACGACGACGTCGACCAGCGGCGTCGTCGCCAGCAGCGCCAGTCCCAGACCTCTGTGGCGCAGGGGGTAGCGGGCGATGAGACCGGCGGCGATGAGCACCCAGAACGCGACCTCGCAGCCCAGGATCAGAGCGACCATCGGAGTCTCCTTCGTTGAACTAGTACGGTTGTGCTACAAACGCAAACTAGCACGACCGTGCTAGTTTGGCCAGGTGCCGAAGAGGATCGACGTGGAGCGTCGTCGCAGGGAACTCGCCGAAGCGGTGTGGACGGTCGTTCGCGAGCGGGGCATCGGGGCGCTGTCGGTGCGCACCGTCGCCGCGGAGGCGGGTGTGGCCGTCGGATCCCTCCGGCACGTCTTCCCGACGCGCAGCGAGCTGGTCGTGTTCTCGGCCGAACTCATGCTGTCGCGCGCCCGGAGTCGGATCGACGCCGTGCCGCGCACCGGCGACGTCGAGGACGACGTGCTCGCGCTGCTCGTGGAGCTCCTGCCGGTCACGCCGGATGCGCGCGCCGAACTGGACGTCAACCTCGCCCTGATCGCCGAGGCTCCCGCGGTCCCGGAGCTGGTTCCGGTGCGCGATCGGGCGACTCGCGAACTCGGGGAGTTCTTCGACTCGATCGCCTCGTGGCTGATGTCCGACGCGGCCGGGATTCCGCAGGAGCGGGTCGACGCGGGGCTGCGGGGGCGGCGGCTCTTCGCGCTGGTCGACGGGCTCGCCCTCCATCTGCTCGGCGAGCCGGTCGGCGGCGATCCGGAGTGGGCCGTGGAAATACTGCGAGACGAGATCGCCGCCCTGCATCGCGTGCTTTGAAGGCCGGCGTCCGGGCGACTCTGCGGGCCGTCGTGCGCGGTGACAGAGGCGTTCACCGGACTTGTTCCGGGGCGGTTCGGGATACCGTTCGCAGAAAAGTCATTCGTGCTGGTATCTGCCTGGAGGCCCCTTCTGGAACTTCCGGTTGTCAGATGATCCAGAACTAAACGGCAACGTCACAGTGATGCAGGTCGCCATTTGGCGACGTTCGGGTTGTGCTGCGGCACAAAAGCGAGACGATGACTTGTCAGAGACGGTGCACGAGCGTGCTCCGAATCAGTTGACATAGATGCTGTGTATCACTAGTTTCGCTCCTGACTCATAAGTTACTGGCCAGTCAACTTACCGATAGGTCAGACAAGCGCAGGGGAGCTGCACGCAGTGAGACAGTCCAATGTTCGACGCCGGCTAGCCGGCGTCGTCGCCGTTGCAGCAGTGGGCGTCGGGGTAGCCGCGGCACCCGCGGCCGCCGCCCCGGCGCCGAATCCGGACGTCACGACGTCGAGTGACGCGGTCAAGGCTCAGCAGCTCACCGACTACATCAACGCCGGCTCGCCGGTCGGCCGCAAGGCGGTCGACGGACTCAGGCACGACGCGGACTGGAGTGGTCCGACCCGCAAGCTTCAGCCGGTGCCCGCCACTGAGGGCGAGGGTCCGCGGCAGTCCGGCTTCTGGTCGGCGTTCGCCTACAGTCAGGTGCACCCGAACGCCGCGCCGCCCGGTGCCAACGACTGGAACTGCAAGCCGACGGACGGGCAGAATCCGGTGGTGCTGCTGCACGGGACCTGGGAAAACGCGTACGACAACTGGGCTGCGTTCGCCCCCGCGCTCAAGACGGCCGGCTACTGCGTGTTCACGCCGAACTACGGCCGCACCGACCTGCTGGACATCGGCGGCCTCGGTACGATCCTGCCGGGCGCCAACGGTGTCGCGAAGGTCAGCAGGTCCGCCGAGCAGATCGATCCGTACATCGCCAAGGTGCTCGAGAAGACCGGTGCCGAGAAGGTCGACATCGTCGCTCACTCGCAGGGCGGTCTGCTCGCGCGCTACTGGATGAAGCGCTACGACAGCCACGAGAAGGTCGACAAGCTCGTGACCTTCGGCGCCACCAACAACGGCACCACGCTCGACGGCATCGGCTGGATCGGCCGGGCGATCAACCATGTGGGGCTCGACGTCCTGGCGCCGGTCACGCTGCTCGTCGGCTCGGCCGGCATCGATCAGACCATCGACTCGCCGACGGTCAAATACGTGAATTCGGGCAAGCGTGTCTACCCCGATGTTCAGTACACGATCGTAGGCTCACGCTACGACGAGGTCACCACGCCGTATGACCTGACGTTCATTCGCGGCTACCAGAACATCAGGAACGTCACGCTGCAGGACGGCTGTGAACAGGACGTTTCGGATCACATGGCGATGTCGTACTCGCCGCGAGCGCTGTCGATCGCACTGCGCGCCCTTGATCCGAAGCGCTACCCGAAGCTGGTCTGCTCGTCGAACCCCTGGTTCTTCAGTTTCTGACGGACCAGGTTCATGAACTCCGGAGGGCCCCTCTAGGGGGGAGGCCCCTCCGGAGTTCCTTGTCTCCGCCGTCGCGTGCGGTCGCCTTGCCTCGGCGGGCGAGACTGGAGTTCATCGACCGTCGACTTGGCTCGTACGGCCGGCAGCATGGCGATCGCAGTCTTGGGCGGCTGCTACGCCGTACGCGGCTACATCGATTCGAGCGGAGCGTCCGCGTGAGAGTGCTGTATGAACGCTGTTCGGCTGCTGTTCCCCGCGCTTTCGCACGCGCTCGCCCCGACCGGGCTACCGTCGGGGCCATGGAACCGAACCATCGCAAGATCACCATCGTGGGCGCGGGCGCGGTCGGCACGGCCATCGCGTATTCGGCTCTCATCCGCGGCGTCGCGCGGACCGTCGCACTGCTCGACGTGAATCAGGCGAAGGTCGAAGCCGAGGTGCTCGACCTGTCGCACGGGCTGGAGTTCATCCCGCGCGCATCGATCGTCGGCGGCACCGAGCCGAGCGTATGCGCGGGGTCGGACGTCGTGATCTTCACCGCCGGAGCCAAGCAGAAGCCCGGCCAGAGCCGTCTGGAGCTGGCCGAAGCCACCATCGGTCTGACCCGCAACGTGCTGCCGCCGATCGTCGACGTCGCACCTGACGCGACTTACGTGATGGTCACCAACCCCGTCGACATCGTGACCTACGCGGCGCTCAAATTCACCGGACTGCCGCGCAACCAGCTCTTCGGTTCCGGCACCGTCCTCGACTCGTCGCGGCTGCGGTTTCTGCTCTCGGAGCTGACCGGTGTCGCCGTCCAGAACGTTCATGCGTACATTGCGGGCGAGCACGGCGACTCCGAGGTGCCGCTCTGGTCGTCGGCCACCATCGGCGGCGTCCCGCTGCTCGATTGGGAGCCGCTGCCCGGCCGTCGCCCGCTCGACGCCGAGGCCCGCGACGACATCCGCCGCGAAGTGGTCGGTTCGGCGTATCGCATCATCCAGGGCAAGGGCGCCACCAACTACGCGATCGGTCTGGCGTCGTCGCGGATCGCCGAGGCGGTGCTCGACGACGAGCATCGCGTGCTTCCGGTCTCGTCCCTGGTCGACGACGACGTGCACGGCATCAGCGACGTGTGCTTGTCGCTGCCCACCGTGGTGGACGGGCAGGGCGCGGGCGTCCGACTGCCGGTGTCGATGGCGCCCG
>JASGFV010000264.1:0-4262 GCA_047605365.1 Gordonia sp. (in: high G+C Gram-positive bacteria) | reverse complement strand
ATGCCGACCAGCGGATCGATCGCCGCCTGCCCGCGGCCCGCGATCGGCGTCGCGACCGCGACGTCGTCGGTCGCCGAGAGCCGCGCCAGCAGCACGGCGAGCGCGGTGTGGACCACCATGAACGGCGTGGCGTCAGTCTCTCGGGCGAATGCGGACACGCATTCGGCCAGGGCCGCCGGGATGGTGAACGTGGTCTGCGCACCACGGTGGGAGGCGACAGCGGGCCGCGGACGGTCTGCGGGGAGTTCCAGAACGCCGGGGGCCCCGGCGAGCGTCTTGCGCCAATAGGCCAGCTGGCGGCCGAGCACCGAGTTCTCGTCGTCGACGGCGCCGAGCGCTCCGCGCTGCCACAGCGCGAAATCCGCGAACTGCAGTGTGAGCGGGCTGTAGTCGGGAGCCGATCCGCCCGACCGCGCATCGTAGGCGACGACCAGGTCCGACACCAGCGGCAACATCGACTCGCCGTCGGCGGCGATGTGATGGACGACGACGGCGACCAGGTGCTCGGCGTCGCCGGTACGCCGCACCACGACGCGGACCGGCCACTGCCGGGTGACGTCGAAGCCCTCGGACGCCGCGGCCACGAACTCGGCCTCCGTCTGCACCTCACGCCAGTCCAGATCGGCGACGACGCCGGCCGCCGGAGAAATCACCTGCACCGGCACCCCGTCGACTCCGGGGAACGTGGTGCGGAGCACTTCGTGACGTTCGACGACGTCGACCATCGCAGTCTTCAACGCGGCCAGATCCAGCGCTCCGCCGACTCGCAGGACCACCGGGATGTTGTAGGTGGGGGCAACCGGATCGAATCGGTTGATGAACCACATCCGCTCCTGGGCGTACGAGAGCGGAAGCCGGTCGGGGCGCACGTCAGGGGCGACGAGCGGCGGCAGTCCGGTGCCCATGTCACCGACCTGAGCCGCCAGTCCACGCACGGTCGGATGGGCGAAGACGTCACGCATGTTCACGTCGACGCCGAGCACCTCGCAGGCGCGCCCGACGATTCGAGCCGCGAGCAGTGAGTTCCCGCCCATGTCGAAGATGGACGCGGTCACGCTCACTTGCTCGACGCCGAGCACTTCCCGAACGATCTCGGCCAACAGGCGTTCAGTCTCGTTCGCCGGCACGACGACTTCACCCGCCTGCGCGATCACCGGGTCCGGCAGCGCCTTTCGATCGAGCTTGCCGTTGACGTTCAGCGGCAGACTGTCCAGGACCATCACCACGTCCGGGACCATGTAGTCCGGAACCTTGGTTCCCGCGACGCGACGGATCTCATTGACGTCGAGCGTCGTGCTGCCGACGACGTAGCCGACCAGCTGGTCAGGGAATCCTGCGCGCTGTTTGACGGTCGCCGCCACGGCGTCGACCCCCTCGGCTGCGAGAAGTCCCGCTTCGACCTCTCCCAGCTCGATGCGGTATCCGCGAAGCTTCACCTGGTTGTCGGCACGACCGATGAATTCGAGGCTTCCCTTCCGGAATACCGCGACGTCGCCGGACTGGTACATGCGCGCACCGGGTGCACCGAACGGATCGGCGACGAAGCGCGTCGCGTTGAGACCGAAGCGGTCGCTGTAGCCGCGGGCGAGCTGCCCACCGGCGAGGTAAAGATCGCCGGGAACTCCGTCGGGCACCTGCGCGAGACGGGAATCGAGCACATACATCGCCGACCCGGGCAACGCGGTTCCCACATCGCTCGCTTCGGTGCCCGCCACGAACTCTGGCGTCAGCACCCTGCGCGTCATGTACACGGTGGCCTCGGTCGGGCCGTACATGTTGTTCAATTCCGGACCGTCGTTGCCGTCGTGCTTTCGCCGGTCCTCGAACCACTTGCGGACCTGGACGAAGTCGAGGGCCTCACCGACGAAGATCATCGATCGGATCGACTGCGACAGCCGGCCCGCGTTCGGGTCCCGCACGGCGCCGGCCAACTGGTAGAACGCCGACGGAGTGAGGTTGACGATCGTCACCTGCTCGCGCTCCAGCGCTTCGACGAACTGCCCCGGGGTGCGAGTGGTCAGGTAGTCGAGCACCACCAGGCGACCGCCGAAGCTCAGGGCGACCCAGATCTCGCCCACCGAGACGTCGAACGCGTAGGACTGGAACATCGTCCACACGTCGTCCGGGGTGTAGTCGTACTCCATCCCCATGGCACGCAGCAGCGTCACGACGTCAGCGTGCGTGACGACGACGCCCTTGGGCCTGCCGGTCGAGCCCGAGGTGTACATGACGTAGGCGGGGCCCAGCGCAGCGACTTCGTTCGGGAGGTCACCGAGGTGAGAGGTCGCGGCCTCGTCGACGGTCCGGTCGGCGGTGGTCACCGGTGCACCGATCTCGGCCCACGCGCCGAGCATCTCCTCCTCGGTGAGCACGACGACAGGCTGGGCGTCGTCGACGATGGCCCGCAGGCGGTCGATCGGATGCGAGCGATCGAGCGGCAGATAAGCCGCGCCGGTCTTCACCACGGCCAACAGCGCGACGATCAACTCGACGTTTCGCGTCAATCCCACTCCGACGAGCCGCTCCGGGCCGGCTCCCACAGCGACGAGCCCGGCAGCGAGTTCGTCCGACAGCCTGTCCAGCTCGCGATACGTCAGGCTGGTCCCCGTCATGTCGGTGAGAGCGACGCGGTCCGGCTGCCGCGCCGCGACGGTCCGGAAGATGCCCGGCAGCGACTGGAGATCGCCGCCGCCGGCGACGGCAAGAGCGTTGCCCCTGACCGTCCGGGTCGCCTCCGCCACCGCGGCGGAGAGCTTCGCAGGATCGCCGCCCGCCGCCGCTGCCACCGCCGGCGTCAGCGTCGCGCCGACCGCCGTCACCGGATCGAGTCCTTGCGCTGCAAGCACAGTCGCAATCGTCGAGACGCGAGCATCCAGTTCCCGGAATGTGACCGCACCGGTGGGACCGTCGAACGCGATCGCGCCGGGCGCATGCGCCGCCGCGAACGAGATCAAATCCACCGTGGAGGACTCACCCCACGTGCTCGAGAAATCGGGCGTCTGGGAGGTGATATCACTCATGTACGGGGCACACTCTCTTCGTCGTTGTCCGGGGTGGTCTGATGCGCTGCTGACGCCCTCTGCCTGAGTTCGCCGAGGACTTCGCCCAGTCGGACGGGTCCGGCGGCCGCGACCTGGGGCACGAGACTCAACAGAGCCGTAGTCAGTGCAGCGTCCGGATCAGGCAGGGCCGCTGCCATTGCCGAAGCAGTGACAGACAGCAGCGCGAAGCTGATCTCGGCGTCGCCGTCGACGACCGCGACGGCTTCGGGCGACACCGCTGCAGCGGTTGTGACGAGCTCCGCCAGCGAACGTTCGGCCGCAGTCTCCTCGATCACACCTAGTTCCGCTTCGGTCGCGATCGACAGCTCTCCGACGAGTACGTCGGGATCTGCGACTATCGACTCGAGCAGGCGGACGTATCGCTCCGCGTACGTGCGAACGGTGGCCTCGTCGAACAGATCAGTCGAGTACAGAAACCGCGCGCGAAGAGGCGCTTCGGCCGTGACCGCACCGAGTGCCGCGGGATCGTTCGGGAAGAGAGTCAGATCCAAGTCGACCTTCGCAGCGGTGAGTTCCTCGGATACCGGACTGATCGTCAGATCATCGAGAGCGACGGTCGGGAACTCGAGATTCTGAAAAGTGAACATCACCTGGAAGACCGGGTTGAACGCCCCGCTGCGCGGCGCGCCGACGGCATTCGCGATCGAGTCGAACGACGCCTCGGCGTGAGCCATGTCAGCCAGGTCCTCGGTTCGGACCCGCTCAAGAAACTCGGAGAAGGGCTCACCAGGACGGATCGACGACCTCATCGCCAACGTGTTGACGAACATTCCCACAACGTCGTCGAGTACCGCCTCGGTCCGGCCGGCGTAGGGTGTGCCGACGACCACCTCGGTGCCTCCGCCCAAGCGAGCCAGGAGCATCGCGAACGCGGCGTGCGTCACCATGAACAGCGTCGCGTTGTGACTACGTCCGAGCGACTGCAACTCACTGATGACGCCGGCCGGAATCTCGAACTCGACGACTGCCCCGTCATGCGACGGCACCGAAGGACGCGGCCTGTCCGCCGGCAGATCGATCACCTCGGGGGCTCCCGCGAGACGCTCTCGCCAGTAGTCCAGCTGACGTGCGCGCTCCGTGCGCCCGGACGAGTCAGGCATGTCCAGTCGCTCGACCTGCCATCCCGCGAAGTCCGCGTACTGCACTCGTACCGGTTGCCACTGCGGAGCGAGACCGCTGTGCCGCGCCAGGTACGCGGTC
>JASGFV010000263.1:0-4299 GCA_047605365.1 Gordonia sp. (in: high G+C Gram-positive bacteria) | reverse complement strand
GCGAGGGCCGCCGTCGGGCCGCCGCCGAGCAGCACCGCGACTGCCACCGGCGCCGACTTCGCGACCCCGACCGTCGCCAGCACGCCGCCGAGCAGGCCGAACCGGCCCCGCGCCTGCAGCAGGCCCTGCCCTCCCGCGATCACGGCGAGCGGCGCCGCACCGGCCATCGCCGCGGCGGTCGACGGCAGACCGGTGTGGGCCAGGCGCATCATGATCGCGGTCGCGGCCGCCGAGCCGACCGCCACCAGTATCGTGACCACGGCGATCAGCCGCCACAGCCGCCGATCGTCCACGCCGAGCACCTTGTCACGCGCGACGACGGCCTGCAGCGCCAGCGCCGGCACCGACAGCACCAGCATGGCGGCCAGCAGCACCGAGAACTCGCCGAAACCGGCGGGCCCGAGCAGCCGGCTGGCCGGCACCTGCACCGCGTAGGCGAGCACGTTCGCGGCCAGCGACCCCGCCGTCACCAGCCCGAGCGAGCGGACCGTCGCCCCACGAGTCACGGGGCGGCACGCGACGTCGGGCATGGAGACAATTGTGCCTGACCCCTCGACGAGCTCGGCAGCACCGCGACCGGGCTCGACAACCGGGGAAGCGAGCACCTGGAACTGGCAAACCCAGGAGCCCGCGACGACGCGCACCAAGGGCGGGCTAAACTGTCAGGTCAGTAATCACACGCGTAGACAGCAGGCATAAAAGTCGATGTACGACACCGAACCGTTCACTGAGACAGACCCCGCCGACATCGGATCGCGCATCGATCCGGTACTGGCGCGCAGCTGGCTCCTGGTCAACGGCTCGCAGCCGGAACGCTTCCAGGCCGCCTCGCACTCCCGGGCCGACATCGTGGTCTTCGACATCGAAGACGCCGTCGCCCCTAAGGACAAGATCACCGCGCGCAATCACGTCGTGAAGTGGATGAACGAGGGCCACAGCGACTGGGTCCGCATCAACGGCTTCGGCACCCCGTGGTGGGCCGCCGACATCGACGCTCTCTCCCAGACCTCGGTCGGCGGCATCATGCTGGCGATGGTCGAGTCCGTCGACCACGTCACCGAGACCGCCCGCCGCATCCCGGACGTGCCGATCGTCGCGCTGGTCGAGACCGCGCGCGGGCTCGAGCGGATCACCGAGATCGCCTCCGCCAAGGGCACCTTCCGCCTCGCTTTCGGCATCGGCGACTTCCGCCGCGACACCGGTTTCGGCGAGAACCCGCTGACCCTGGCGTACGCCCGCTCGCGGTTCACGATCGCCGCGAAGGCGTCGAACCTGCCCTCGGCGATCGACGGCCCGACCGTCGGCTCCAGCGCCCTGAAGCTCAGCGAGGCCACCGCGGTGAGCTCGGAGTTCGGCATGACCGGCAAGATCTGCCTGACCCCGGACCAGTGCGCCGCGGTCAACGAGGGTCTTTCGCCGTCGCAGGACGAGATCAGCTGGGCCCGTGAGTTCTTCGCCGAGTTCGAGGCCGACGGCGGCGAGATCCGCAACGGTTCGGACCTGCCGCGCATCGCCCGGGCCACCAAGATCCTCGACCTGGCGCGCGCCTACGAGATCGCGCCCAGCGACTACGACCCCTCCGAGCACCGGCCGCCGCCCACCGACACGTTCCACTACTAGGACGCTGTGCTCTACGCGGTCAGCGCACTGCTCACCGCGGTGATCTGCTGGCCGCTTTTCGGCGGCTTTCTGCTGCACCGCGACGCGGTCGCCACCCCGCAGTCGCCGCTGACCGCCGCCGCGTGGGGCGTCGACGGCGCACCGCCGCGAGCCGTACCGCAGGACGCCTTCGTCGCGCTGAGCTCGCAGGCGGTCGACGGCGGGCTGCTCGTCGCGGGCGTGATCGCGGCGTCGTTGTTCCTGGCCGGAGTCGGCTACGGCCGGCTCGCCCGCCGCCTGCTGCCTGCTGCCGGGCAGACCGGGGCGGTCGCCGCGTCGATCGTCGCGATCTGGAATCCCTTCGTGGCGGAACGACTTCTACAGGGGCACTGGAGTCTGCTCGCCGGATACGCCGCGCTGGGCGCGATCGTCTGCGCCGTGCTCGACGTCCAGGCCCGCCCGTCCTGGCGGACGTGGGCGGGGCTGGCGGGCTGGTTCGCGGTCGCCGGCCTCACACCGACCGGCTCGATCCTGGCCCTGCTGACCGCGGTCACCGTGGTGATCGGACTCAGGACGCGCCTCGGCCTCGCGGCGGGCGTCGTCGTCGCCTGGCTGTGCAGTGCCGCGCCGTGGCTGCTGACCTCGGCGGTCGCCGACGCGCCCGGCGGCGTCACTGGTGCGCACGCCTTTGCGCCGCGAGCCGAGCCCGGCCTGGGCGCCCTCGGATCACTGCTCGGGCTGGGCGGCGTCTGGAACGCCGACGCCGTGCCCGCGAGCCGCACCGGCGGGTGGGCCCTGGTCGCCACCACCTGCCTACTGGTGCTGGTGGCGTTCGGCCTCGCGTCGACGGTCCGCAGCCCCGGCCCGCCCGTCACGACCGTCGCGCTCGGTGTGCTGGCCGCGCTGACCGTCGGGCTGATCGCGCTCGGCTCCACATCGTTCGGGCTGGACGCGTTCGACGCCGTACTCCGCACCGTGCCCGGCGCCGGACTGTTCCGCGACTCGCAGAAGTATCTGGCACTCGCGATGCCGTTCGTGTCGCTGGCGGTCGCGGCCGCCGCGGGACGGCTCGGCGAGGCAGTGCCGTCCGGGTTCGCCGTGGCCGTGATCGCGCTGCTCGTCGTCGCACCCCTGCCCGACCTGACCGCCGGTGTCGGCGGCAAGCTGCGCCCGGTCGACTATCCCGCCGACTACGCCGCCGTCACCGCGCGCATCGGCCACAGCGGCTCCGCCGTCGCCGTCTGGCCCACCGACACCATGCGCGACTACCCGTGGAACAACGGCCCTTCCCTGTCTCCGCTCCCCCGAATGCTCGACGCCCCGGTGGTCTACGGCGGCCCGCTGGTAGTCGACGGCGAGACGATCGACGCGCCGACGCCCGCCGCGCAGCGAGTGATCGACGCCCTGCACGCCCACGACTCGGCGCGCCTGGCGCAGTCGGGGGTCGAGTGGATCGTCGTGGAGCATCCCTCGGACGGCTTCTCGCTGGGCGAGCTCGTCTACAGCGGTGCCGATCTGACCGTCTACCGCCTGCCCGGGGCCCGCGCCTGGCCCTCCCCCGGCGCGACGGCCTGGGCGCTCACCGGCGCCGGCCATGCGTTGTGGTTCGGATGCCTGCTGGCGGGCCTCGCGGCGCTGATCGCGGCGGTCGTCGCGCGGCGCCGGCGTGAACCCACGGCAGGCGCCGCCGAGATCGTCGGCTGACCGGCCCTTCGTTCCGGCTATCGGCCCTCGGCCCGGCTCAGAGACGACATTCCCAGTTCCCGAAAGACGTCTTCGAAGCCGTCAGCCGTGGCCTCCCACGAGTACCGGCCCGCGCGGGCGTGCGCGGCACGGCCCATAGCGGTCAGCCGGGCCCGGTCGTCGAGCAGCGCGGCCGCGGCGTCCGCGAGCTCGGAGAGACCGGACACCAGTAGGCCTGTCTCCCCGTCGACGATCGAATCGGTCAGGCCCGCCGAACTCCGGTAGCCCACGGTCGGCACCGAGTGCTGCGCCGCCTCGATCACCGCGAGCCCCCAGCCCTCCTTGCGGGACGGCATCAGATGCAGGTCGGCCTGCGACAGCAACTGGTGCTTGCGGACCTCGTCGACGTGGCCGTGGAAGGTCACCTCGTCGTCGAGCCCCAGCCGCCGCGCATGCGTCAGCAACTCCTCCGCCCACCAGCCGCCGCCCACCACGTCCAGATGCACCGGCACACCCCGGGTGCGCAGCGCCGCGACCACGTCGAGCGCATCCTCGACCTGCTTGTGCGGGACCAGCCGGGCCACGACGATCAGGCGCTTCGCGCCGGCCGCCCCCGGACTGTCCGGCAGATCCGGCACCGGGTCGATCCCGTTGCGCACCACGGTGATCCGCTCGCGATCCACGCCGAGAACGACCAGTTCGTCGGCCGACGGCTGCGACACCGTGACGTACCGGTCACGACGATGCACCCGCGGCGACAGGCGCGACTCGGTGAACCAGCCGACCCGGGCCAGCACCGGCCCGGCGACCGGCCACTGCTCCCGGTGACAGTGATGCACCAGTACTACGGTCGGCGCGACACCTGCGACGCGGCCGAAGAAGGGGACGCCGTTCTGCGTGTCGACGACCACGTCGGGTCGTCGCCCGCCCAGCCGGCCCCGGCCCAGGCGCGCCGCGACCAGCGTCGCGAACGCCCGCGGGTACACGCTCAGCCGGCCCCCCGCGCGCAGCACGCGC
>JASGFV010000262.1:0-4305 GCA_047605365.1 Gordonia sp. (in: high G+C Gram-positive bacteria) | reverse complement strand
TGCGCCGGGTCGGGCGCACGACGTCGTGCGTCCTCGACGTCCGCGCGGGTGAACGCGGCTCTTCCCGGCAGCCGATGCCTGCCTTCTTCCACGGCCTTGCCGTTCCTGTTGAACCACGACACGCGAGTGAGGGTAGTCCGGCCGGGGAGGGTCCGCCGGGTACCGAACGTGGGGCTCGTGGAGGACGATCCGGGCCGGTCTATCCTGACGACCATGACTGCGCCGTTCGATCCCACCCAGTGGAAGACCGTCCCCGGTTTCGAAGAGCTCACCGACCTCACCTACCACCGCCACATCGGCGAGGGACGAGAGAACGGCATCGTGCGCATCGCGTTCGACCGGCCCGAGGTCCGCAACGCCTTCCGGCCGCACACCGTCGACGAGCTGTACCGCACGCTCGACCATGCGCGCCGCTCCCCCGACGTCGGCACCATCCTGCTGACCGGCAACGGGCCGTCACCCAAGGACGGAGGCTGGGCGTTCTGCAGCGGCGGCGACCAGCGGATCCGCGGTCGCAGCGGCTACCAGTACGCGACGTCGCACGACTCCGACGTCGCCGCGGCGGGCGTCGAGGGCGTCGACGAGGCGCGCGTGAAGGCCGAGGGCGGCCGCCTGCACATCCTGGAGGTGCAGCGCCTGATCCGCACCATGCCCAAGGTCGTCATCGCGGTGGTCAACGGCTGGGCCGCGGGCGGCGGGCATTCGCTGCACGTCGTGTGCGACCTGACGCTGGCCTCGCGCGAACACGCCCGATTCAAGCAGACCGACGCCGACGTGGGCAGCTTCGACGCCGGCTACGGCAGCGCCTACCTGGCCAAGCAGGTCGGCCAGAAGTTCGCCCGCGAGATCTTCTTCCTCGGCGAGGCGTACGACGCCGAGACCATGCACCGGATGGGGGCGGTGAACCGCGTCGCCGACCACGCCGAACTGGAGAACGTCGCGATCGACTGGGCCCGGAAGATCAACGGCAAGTCGCCCACCGCGCAGCGGATGCTGAAGTTCGCCTTCAACCTGACCGACGACGGTCTGATGGGCCAGCAGGTCTTCGCCGGCGAGGCGACCCGCCTGGCGTACATGACCGACGAGGCCGTCGAAGGCCGCGACGCGTTTCTGGAGAAGCGCGACCCGGACTGGAACGACTTCCCGTACTACTACTAGGCCGACGATGTCGGCAAGGGGACTCTGAGCCGTATCACGCTGGCATATCGCCGGCGTCACGCCGCTCAGCGATCCCCTGCCGCAGAGACGCCCGGCGCACACCGCCCGGCGATCTGTCATCAGCCGACCCACGTCGACGCCGGGACATCCGTCCCCGGAACGAAAGGGCGTTCTGGGCTTTCGAGGTAGATCCGGTGCACGGCGGCGCGATCGTCCGGCAGTGGGCCAGGGCCGGGACGGGATCGTCGCCGTTCGCCGGATGCATCGCCGCGGCCCCAGACAAGGAGGCACACATCATCGCCAGTCGCCTCGAGTCGTGGCGGCCGGCGATGGAGTCGGATCTCGACTCTGATCGCCGCGACGCTGGCCTGACCTTCAGTCGTCGGCGACCTTGACCGTCAGCACTTCCATCGGCGCGTCCAGAATCACGCGCTGAACGACGCTTCCCAGCAGGAACTTGCCGGTCACCGAACGACGGCGCGTGCCGATCACCAGCAGATCGGCCCCCACTTCGACGGCCAGGTCGACGATCGCGCCGGCCAGATTCCGTGCCCGCGACGCGACGTGGACCTCCCAGTCGACGTCGGCGCCGGCCAGCGCCGTCGACGCGTGAGCCTTGACCGCGTCCACCTCGTCGGCGTCGGGCACGTCGTCGCGCTCGGTGGCGTGCAGCAGCGCCAGGCCGGTCTGCCGCAGCCGGGCCTCGCGGACGGCCGACTGCAAGGCGGCGGCGCCCTCGGCGCTTTCACTGAACACGACTGCGACGGTCATTGCAGGTCCTTCCGGCGGGTGTGCCGAGACCCCGTACACCAGCAGTCGGGGCATTCGGCCAATATGCGAGAAGTCTGACATAGCGACTGCTTCGGCATGCAGAATCCAGGCACACCGATTCATCTCTTCGTACGAAGGAGTTCGACGTGCGCATCCCGAACGCAGCCCGATGGGCGCTCGCGGTGATCTGCGTGGGCGTGCTCGTCGCCGCTGCGGGAATCAGCGCGCACCGCTCGGCCAGCAGCGCCGACGCCCGGTCCAAACTGTCGATCATCGCCCCGGCCGCCCCCGGCGGCGGATGGGACCTGGTGGCGCGCGAAGCGCAGCAGGCCATGCGGACCAACGGGATCGTCAACAACGTGCAGGTGGTGAACGTGCCGGGCGCGGCTGGCACCATCGGCCTGGGCCAGCTCTCGCAGCAGGCGGGCGACGCGTCGACCATCATGGTCACCGGCACGGTGATGCTCGGCGGCGTGGTGCGCAACGATTCGCCGGTCACCGTCGACCAGATGACCCCCATCGCCCGTCTCGCCGAAGACTTCGAGGTCATCGCGGTCCCCAAGCAGTCCAAGATCAAGACGATCGACGAGCTGATCTCGGTCTGGAAGGCCGACCCGCACGGCTTTCCCATCGGCGGCGGATCCAAGGGCGGCGTGGACCACATGATCGCGGCGCTGCTGGCCCGCGAGGCCGGGATCCCGCTGCAGGACCTGCGGTACGCCGCGGCCGCCGGCGGCGGCGAGCTCACCAGCTCGCTGCTGGCCACCGCGCCCGGCACCCCGGAGGTCGGGATCAGCGGGTTCAACGACTTCCGCGACCTTCTCGAAGACGGCCGGCTCCGCGCCCTGATGGTGGTGGCCCCGGAGCGGCTCGAAGGCATCGAAGACACCCCGACGGCCGAAGAGGCCGGGTTTCCCGACGTCGACATCGTGAACTGGCGCGGCATCGTCGCACCGCCCGGAATCACCAAAGATCAGCAGGACGAACTGATCAAAATCGTCACCGAGACCGTCGACACCGACCAATGGCAGGCGGCCGTCAAACGCAACCGCTGGAAAGAGAACATGCTGACCGGCGAACCGTTCCGCCAGTTCCTGATCGACGAACAGAAACGCGTCACCAAGATCCTCGACGACCTGGGGCTGACATGAGCACACCGACCACACCGATCGACGAGCCGCCGCAGGGCGAGCCGAAGCACGACGAGCCGCCCGCCACGCATCCCGCCTGGGCCGGTCGCAGCGCGCTGATCATCCCGGCGCTGCTGATCGCGCTGGGCGTGTTCCTGCTGATCGGCAACGCCGACATGGAAGTGTCCGGCGACGCCGAGATGTTCGGCCCCAAGGCGTTCCCGCTGATCACCGCGATCCTCTGCTTCGTGACCGCCGCCGGACTGATCTACTCGATCCTGCGGAACCCGGAGATCCCCGACGCCGTCGACGACGAGGGGAACCCCCTGCCGACGGTCTCTAACTGGCGTAACACCGCGATCGTGCTCGGCTCGTTCGTGCTGTTCGCGATCATCCTGCTGCCGGCCGGCTGGATCGTCGCCGGAGCCCTGGTGTTCTGGGGTATCACGGTCGGCCTGGGCAGCACCCGTTACGTGGCGAACCTGCTGGTCGGTCTCGCACTCAGCTCGATCGTGCAGCTCGTCTTCGGCGGGCTGCTCGGAATCTCACTGCCCGCCGGAATCTTTGGGATGTTCTGATGGACTCGATCACCGGTCTCCTCGGCGGATTCGCCGACGTCCTGACCCCCGTCAATCTGCTGTACGTCCTCGTCGGCGCCCTCATCGGCACCGCGGTGGGCGTGCTCCCGGGCCTGGGCTCGGCGATGGCGGTGGCCTTGCTGCTGCCGATCACCTTCACGCTCGACCCGCTCGCCGCGCTGGTGATGTTCGCCGGCATCTACTTCGGCGGCCTGTTCGGCGACTCCATCACCGGCATCCTGATGAACACCCCAGGCAACTCGACAGCCATCGCCGGCTCCATCGAGGGCCATCGAATGGCCCGGCGGGGCCGGGCCGCCCAGGCGCTCGCGACGTCGGCGATGGGCGCGTTCATCGGCGGCATGATCGCCACCGTGCTGGTCGTGTTCTTCGCCCCGGCGCTCGCCGACTGGGCGACGAAGTTCGGTCCCGGCGAATACTTCGCGCTCGCGCTGTTCGCGTTCATCGCGACGTCGGTCGTCGTCTCCGACTCGGTGCTCAAAGGCCTGGCCGCACTGGTCATCGGCCTGGCCCTGGCGATGGTCGGCACCGATCAGGTCAGCGGCGCCGCACGATTCACCTTCGGCAGCGTCGAGCTGTTCGACGGCATCAACATCGTGGTCATCACCGTCTCGATGCTGGCCGTCGGCGAGGTGCTGCACGTCGCG
>JASGFV010000261.1:0-4327 GCA_047605365.1 Gordonia sp. (in: high G+C Gram-positive bacteria) | reverse complement strand
GGCTTGACAAGGGGAGATAAGCGCCGCAGGCGCGCGTCCGTTATATTGCTAAGAGCTTTACAACTGCGGTAGACCTGTCTCTAGGAGATTCCCGGCCGACCCTCGGCCGACGACCTAGGAGGCAGTGATGTTGGTTCGTGGAACAGTCCTTCGGTTCACCGAGGACACCCGCAAGTTGCGCGACGGCGGGACGTGGCTGGTCCGGACCCTGCGGGTCCTGGACGAGGACGCCGACCAGACCGTCGACGTCGACGTGCCGGAGCGGTACACCGGCGACGTTCCGACCCGGGGCGAGTCCGTCGCCCTGGCGGTGGAGGCGTCCGCTTCGGTGTTCCGGAACGTCGCGTCGGTCGAGTTCCGGCTCGTCGGCGTCCTGAACGAGCAGGCACCGGCTCGCGTCGCGTAGTGCGATGAAGGCGGAGAGGGTTCGGGATGCGCTGGTTGGCCGCGTTGGTCGGCGCGTTGATGCTGACTTTGGGATGTTCGGGTCTGGCGTGGGCCGAGCCCGGTTCGGAGTCACCGTCGCCGGTCTCGTCGTCGCCGGTCTCTTCTTCGGAGGAACCATCGGAGCCGGCCTCACCTGGCCAGCCTGCTACGCCCTCGGAGTCTGGCAGTGCGGCGCCTACGCCAGAGCCGTCAGACTCGTCCGAGCCGCTGACACCGACGCCGGCGCCAAGCTTGGAGCCGGGGCAGGAGCCCGCCGTGTGGACGGAGACGGACAAGGCGGCGATGTTCGACGCGTTGAACGCCTCGACGATGAGCAGCGGGCTGATGGTCATGTTCCTCGGGGCAATGGCGATTCTGATGGTCAGGCGGTAGCAGCATGACGGAGCTGGTGGCGGTGGTCGCAACGTGCATGGGCATCGTGTTGCTGCGTCGGTACGCCGCCGAAGCTGCGAAGTGGTGATCGTGTGACCGGCGTGGAGTTCGTCGTGGCTTGCCTGGTGGCCGGGTTGCTGCTGGGTGTTGGTTTCGGAGTGACGTAGAGGAGGTGAGTGAAATGGGCGTGATCCTGGCGGGAGAGACGTTCGACTTCGCGTCGGCGATGGTCAGCGCGCTGGGGCAGGTGGGAGGCAGCCTCGGTGTGATCGTGGCGGCCGGCCTGGCGATCTGGGTCGTCCTGTTCGGTGTCGGCAAGGGCAAGCAGGCTGCCAAGAAGGCCAGCTGAGTGCTGGTCACAGCGGGGTATCCGGTTGCGATGGGGATCGACACCGGATGCCCCGCTTCCTTCATCTAGAGGGAGACGAAAGTGATCGAGTGGCTGTTGCGGAACGTGCTGGTGCCGCTGGCTGAATGGGTCGGATCCGCGGTTGCGGCGCTGGTTCCTCCGGTGCCGAGTTGGCTGGTGACGTTGATCGACGGTATCGGGACCGTGGTCGGATACATGGCGCAGGCGGGCATGTGGTTCCCGGTCGAACTGCTCGCGGTTTGTTTGGTGGTGGTGGTCGGCGCGACGGCGGCCGGCTTGGGAATCAAGCTCGTACGGATCATCGCGAGCTTCGTGACGCTGGGTGGAGGCGGTGCAGGATGAGGATGCGTAGGGCCAGCGCGTGGCTCGGTCTGGTTGCGGTGGCGGTCGGCCTCGCCCTGATCTTCGGTGGGGTCGTGTCGGCGGCGGTGATCCCATGGCTGCTGCTAGCGGCCGCGCGAGTGCTCCGGTGGTGGCCACGATGAGCCGTACGATGCTGCTGGCCCAACTCCTGGTTGGCGTGCTGATGTTGGACACCGGCCTGCTAATCAGTTTGCTGGTGTGGGGATGATCGGCGGACCGTTCGTTCGCGGGACCATCGCGAAGATCCGGTCCCGTGGCGGCAGCCGGCCTTACGAGTGCCACAGCGAAAGCGCGCTTGACTTCTTGAGTCGTGTGCCGATCCTGGGCATCGTCGGCGGCAACGGGTCTGGCAAGAGCTTGTTGGCGTGCCTGTTGTGCATGCGGAGCCTGGCCGCTGGCCGACCTGTGTTGTCGACGGTCCGGCTGCTCGATTGGGAGAACCCGCGTGAGTGCCCTGGCGGAACCGACTGCGACGATCCGGACAATCACGAACTCGACGGCCGCACGCACGGCGCTGCTCATCCGGGCTACGTCCGGTGGACCCGCTGGGGCCAGGTCAACGAGATGGGGCGGCGGTTCGATGTGTGGGCCGACGAGATCACCGGCGTCGCGTCGTCCCGGGATGCCACCGGCCTGCCGAAGGCGGCACAGAACCTGTTGGTGCAGCTGCGTCGCAACGACGCCGTGATGCGGTGGACCTCGCCTTCACCTAACCGGGCCGATGTGATCCTCAGGGAGGTCTCGCAGGGCATTGTGGCGTGTCGGGGCTACGTCGCACGAATTGATCCCGACAGCGGACGGCGTTGGCCTCAAAAACGGCTGTTCCGCTGGCGGATGTACGACACGCAAGGTTTGCAGGACTTCACCTGGTCCCAGCTGCTGGCCTGCGACCAGCTCGCTGAAACATGGTTCTGGGGGCCCAGGTCTGATGTGTTCGACGCGTACGACACGTTTGCCCCAGTCAGCGTCATCGGGAAGGTGTCGGTCACCGGAGTGTGCGAGGTCTGCGACGGAACGCGCCGCCGGCATGAATGCACGTGCGCGGACTACCAGGCGGAGCGGCAGGATGCCCGTCAGGCGCGGCCGGGGGCCCCGCGGCAGCGGGGTGCGGCCGCACTGGCGGGCGCCGTCGCATCGCTGGTTGACGAAACGACGATTGCACGGAGAGCAATGTGACCAGACGACGGAACAACCTGACCTGGATCGTCGGATGCCTGATTGTGGGCATTGGTGTTTCCGCTGCGCCCTGGTCGACGATCCCAACGTGGGCCGCGAATTCAACAATCGATGACGTCTATAACGTAACTAGCGATGTCAAGCAGGTCGTCACAAACGTAACCTACGGAAATAGCGGCGTGCGGAGTCGGCTCGATTCGGTCGCCACGAATTTGTCCAATATGATCGCCACGTTGCAGACGTACGTTGGCACGAAAGTCGATCCTATCGCGAATAAGCTTAATCATTCAACATACGGTGTTGAAGCAATCAAGAATGCCGTCACGGCCGTGGATTCTCGGTTGCAGAACGGATCATATGGGCTTTCGGCGATATCTTCGGCCATTTCGAGCGTCAAATCGGCGGTCGATAGCGGCAATGCCGATTCCGCGTCGGCAGCGAGTTCAGGTCGTTGGATCAACGCCATGCTGTATTGCCGCGACTATGATTACGCGGGTGTGCCAAAGCCGGCGGACAGCAACTGCGCAGCTCGGCGCGGGGATGTTGGCGCGGCCGCCAGCGCAGCGCTCGCCGCGCAATCGGCTGCCGTCCAGGCGCGTGATGCAGTCAGTTCGCTGATGATCGATGTTGGCCTGATCAAGCAGGACACAGGCGGGACAGGGGACTGGCTAGAGCAGATTTTGGACGCCACGAAGGCCGGCAACTTGTTACTGGAAACGCTTAAAGAGGCCGTGGTCAACGCGTTGAATCCGATTAAGGTCGGAATCGACCTGCTGAAGCCGGCAATCGATTTGGTGAAGGGCTCGGTCGACCTGGTGAAGAGCGCCACGGACAACGTGCGCATTGCAGTCGAAGGTGCATCCAACATTCTGCATTCCGTTAAAGATGCTATTACTAGCGGCGCCGAAGGCATCAAAGACCTATTGCGAGTGGCGAACCATGCAATCGAAATAGGGCTGGCCGGCGTGGTTAATAAACTCGAAGAACTGATCGGTGTGAATCAGACCGGCTTCGAAGGAATCCAACCGGGCGGCAGCAGCGGCGGCGGCTGGCAACCTCAGGCCGGCAGCTGCGGAGGCATGTCCGTGCAAGCGAACAACCCAGTCGATTGGATCAAGGTCGGAACAACTTGTGCATTGGTCGGCAACGATCAGAACATCAACGGTTTGATCAGTCAGGCCAAAGGCGCCATTGGTGCACCCGTCCAGCCGTGGACCAACGCTGCAGGCGGGGTTGCTGCAGCATGGGAAGCCGAATCGCAGGGCTGCCAGGGACCGAAGATGACCATGCCGCTGCCCGGTATCGAACCCGTGGTTATGTATCCGCTCTCAGCGTGCAGCGAGCCAATGAAGACGGTCGCGTCGATCACGCGGCTGATCGCGACCATCATGTTGTTGACGTGGGCCACCTGGACAAGTTTCCGTGCGATCACGGCGGGTCTCGGCTACTCGGCGAACTAGTGCGTTAACGTGTCAGCTATGTCGATCCCCACCGATGAGACCCCGGCCGTTGGCTCGGTGTGGTCTGAGCGGTGGAAGGCTAGGGCGTGGCTGACACGTTAACGCACTAGTTCGCCGAGTAGCCGATACCCGCCGTGAT
>JASGFV010000260.1:0-4339 GCA_047605365.1 Gordonia sp. (in: high G+C Gram-positive bacteria) | reverse complement strand
CGGGGAGACCGCGATGCCGGTGGTGAAGCCGGTCGCGCCGGGCAGCGCCAGCGAGCGCAGGGTCTTGCCGTCTTCGGTGGACACTTCGGTCAGCATCAGATGCTGATCGGCGCCCTCTCGGACGATCGTCCACACCGTGCCCGAATTGGTCAGCGTCGACAGCGTGACGGTCTGCAGGTCGTCGCGCTTGACCACCTGCTCGGCCTTGTCGCCGGCGTCGCGGAGCACGGTGAGCGGCGATCCGATGCCGCCGGCCGGCACGATCAGGCCGTCCGGGGAGACGGTCATCGTGGCGAAACCGTGGCCGCCGAGATCGTAGGTCCAGCGCTGCTTGCCGGTCGCGGCGTCGAGCGCGAAGAGGCTGCCGGAGCGGCTGAAGGCGTAGACGGTCTTGCCGTCCTGCGAGGACACTGCCGGGCCCATGACGCCGCCGGGCAGGTCCGCGGTCCAGAGGTCGGCCAGCGTCCGATTGCCGTCGCGGCCGGCATAGCTGACCGCCTTGACCTGAGACGGACCGTCCGCGGGGTGATGGTTGAGGAAGAAGCGTTCGTGTGCGGGGTCGACGGCGGGCGGCGACGGGAGAGCGCACTGCGGTCCGCCGGACACGCAGTCGCCGAGGCCGTGCAGCGGATCGTCCGGATCGGCGTCCGGGCGCAGCCGCACCTCGGGAGCCTCGAAGACGTTGGTCTGCGCGTTCACCAGCAGCAACTGGCCCTGCGTCGTCGTCAGCAGGACCTTGCCCGGACCCGCGAACTTGGCCGACAGCGGCACGCCGATCATCGGCATCCGCCAGCGGATCGAGCCGCCGCCGTTGAACGCCAGGAGCATGCTCTGCTCGCCGATGTACGCCTGGCCGTACTGGTCCATCGCCGCGGTGTTCATCTCGACGCCCGGCCGCATGCGCTTGCAGTAGTTCTTGCGGCCGTTGCGGGAGTCGAAGACGAACATGTTGCAGCCGGCGGTGCTGCGCGAGGTGACGGCGACGTCGCCGTACCCGTTGAGCGACAGCGGTGCGGTGATGGGGCCGCCGACCGGGCGGGTCCAGGAGAGCTTCAGGCCGTCCGGCACCTGAGCGTAGGTGAAGTTGGTGTTGCCGTCGGTGCCGCCGTAGGTCGGCCAGCCGATCGCCGGCATCGGGCGCACGTCGACGTGCCCGTCGGAGCAGGCGGCCAGCACCAGGGCGAGCAGTGCTGCGACGATCGTCGTGCCGATCGATCCGCGCCGGCGCTTCCGGACGACGTGCTGCATCGTGCTCCTCACCATTGATGGCCGGCCGGTGGGCGACGGCCGCTCGGCAAAACTCTATCTTGCGCGTGGTCTGGGACATGCGACCGCTCGCTTCATTGCGGTGCGGCGGCATTTGGGCCCGCTCGTTCCGGCGTCGGGGACGCCTGGAATAGGGTTTGTGTCCATGACCACCATGTGGAACGCCTCGTACCGCTCGCGGTGGCGCGCCGGCCGTCGCCGCGACCCCGAGCAGGTGCGCTTCCTTACCCTCGACTCGCTGCGCTGGATCCGCCGCAACAAGGCATGGACCCCGTGGTACCTGGTCCGCTACATCCGGCTGGCCCGGTTCCGCCTGGCCAACCCGCACATCGTGCTGCGCGGCATGGTGTTCCTCGGCAGGGACGTCGAGATCCATGCGACGCCGCAGCTGGCGCGGATGGAGATCGGGCGCTGGGTGCACATCGGCGACGGCAACTCGATCCGCTGTCACGAAGGCAGCCTGCGCATCGGCGACAAGGCCGTGTTCGGCTGCAACAACGTCGTGAACGCATACCTGGACATCGAGATCGGCGGGTCGACGCTGATCGCCGACTGGTGCTACATCTGCGACTTCGACCACGTGACCGATCACATCGAGATCCCGATCAAGGATCAGGGCATCGTGAAGGGCCCGGTGCGGATCGGCCCGGACACGTGGGTGGCGACCAAGGTGACGGTCCTGCGCAACACCGTCGTCGGGCGCGGCACCGTCCTCGGCGCCCACGCCGTGGTGCGGGGCGAGATCCCGGATTACTCGATCGCCGTCGGCGCGCCGGCCCGCGCGGTGAAGAACCGCAAGGAGATGTGGGCGGCGGGAGCCGAGCAGCGTGCCGAGCTCGAGCGTGCGCTGGCCGACATCGAACGCAAGAAGGCCCAGGCTCAGGCCGAGTCCCGTCCGGCTGAGGGCTGATCGCAGAGTTCGGGCATCCCTCGACGGGCTCGGGGAGCGGCGAGACGAGCTCAGGGAGTGTCGGGTGAGGAGTTCGGATCGCGGTCCGGAAGGGGACGCATCGGGATCTCCGGGCGGGCCAGAGGCGTGCGCGGCCGGCGCGTCGCGCCCGAGTAGACCGTGGAGGTGCGGCGGGCGATGACCGGCCAGGTGAACTCTTCGGTCAGCACGTCGCGGGCGCGGCGGGCACGGGCTGCGGCGGCGTCCGGGTCGTCGAGCGTGGCGATGGTCGCCTGTGCCAGCCCGGCGGCGTCGGCGGGCTCGAAGGTCAGGCCGGTGACGCCGTCGTGCACGGCCTCGCCGAGGCCGCCGGCGGTCGAAGTGACGAGCGGGATCCCGGTGGCGGCGGCTTCGAGGGCGACGATGCCGAACGGCTCGTAGCGGCTCGGCAGCACGATCGCATCGCACTCGTGCATCAGCGACACCAGGGCATCGTGGTCGCAGCGTCCGGCGAAGTCGACGGCCTTGACGACCTTGTGTTTGCGGGCGACGTCGTCGAGCCAGGCGTTCTGGGTGCCCTCGCCCGCGACGGTGAGCTTCGTTCCCGGATGCGCTTTCCGGATGGCGGGCAGGGCGGCGAGCAGGTCTTGCACGCCCTTCTCGTATTCGAGCCGGCCGGCGAAGAGCAGGCGCGGCGGGCCGGCGTGCTTCACGCGCTCGCCGAACCGCCAGGCGGTGAGGTCGATGCCGTTGTGGATCACCGAGGTCTCCGGCAGCGGGCCGAAGAGCTCGCCGACCTCGTCGCGCATGGAGGTGGAGCAGGTGATGACCGAATCGGCCTCATTGGCCAGCCACCATTCGACCGAATGCACCTGGCGGTTCACGTGGCCGGCGACCCAGCCGCTGTGGCGGCCGGCTTCGGTGGCGTGCAGGGTCGCGACCAGCGGGACGTCGAAGAAATCGGCCAGCGCGACGGCCGGGTGGGCCACCAGCCAGTCGTGCGCGTGCACCACGTCGGGCGTCCACGGCGCGTCGTCGACCGTGCCGCGGGTCAGGTGGCGCAGTCCGGCGCGAACGAAGCCGTGGCCCATCGCGAGCGTCCAGGCCATCATGTCGACGCTGAAGTCGAACTCGGGCGGGTCCTCGGCGACGGCGATCACGCGGACCCCGTTGACTCGCGTGTCGGTGGTCGGATGCGTCGAGGCGTCGGTGCCCGACGCGCGGCGGGTCAGGACCGTGACGTCGTGGCGCTGATCGGCCAGTGCTTCGGCCAGGTGATGGACGTGGCGGCCGAGGCCGCCGACGACTACCGGCGGGTACTCCCAGGAGACCATGAGGACCCTTCGACTCGCCTCCTTCGTCGGCGGCTCAGGGAGCGGGCGGCTCATCGGACACCTCCGTCGCGGGTCGGGAGCCGGCGGGCGTCCAGCGCCCCGAAGACGTTGTCGGCCTGCCGCCAGCTGCGAGCCAGGCGTTCGGCATGCTCCTCGCGGCCGGCGTCGGACGCGGCACAGATCTCGCGCGTCGCGTGCGCGTGCTTGTACGCGCGATCCTGCGCGTATCCGGCAGCGGTGTCTTTGGAGACCATGAACGGCCAGTCCGACTGCACGGTCATCAGCGTCTCGCGCAGGATCTGATCGGCCACCTCGTCGCGTGTCGTCGCACCGTCGAGCCGCTTGTCCAGACTGTCCAGCGCAGTGTCGGTGACCTCGGAGTTCAGCTGCACCAGATGCTGCACTTGCGGTCCTTCCCAGACTCGCCAGTCCTTGCCCGAGCCCCACGACGAGTCGTCGAGCTGGACCGGATCGCCGACGAAACCGTCGCGGCGGGCCGATGCGAGCGTGCCCACCGAGATCCCGGCCTCCGGCAGGCGTCGCAGCAGGCGTTCGAGCCAGATCGGGCCCTCGTGCCACCAGTGGCCGTACAGCTCGGTGTCGAAGGCGGCGACGACCAGCGCGTCGCGCCCGATCCGCGCCGACTCGGAGATCAGCCGGTCGCGGACGCAGCCGATGAAGTCGTCGACGTGCTTGTCGATCACCGGGTCGACCAGCGACGGGTCGTACTGCTTCTTCTGCTCGGCTGGGACGTTCTTTCCGGTGACGCGGACCGACTTGAAACCGGTCTCGTGGTCGTAGGTGTGGAAGTCGCGGTAGGCGGCGTGACCGGGATAGCCCGACTTGGGCG
>JASGFV010000259.1:0-4413 GCA_047605365.1 Gordonia sp. (in: high G+C Gram-positive bacteria) | reverse complement strand
TCGACTACGTGATCCCCTACGTCAACGAGCGCGAAGCCTTCGGCGAGCCGATCTCGAACCGTCAGGCAGTGGCCTTCATGGTCGCCACCATGGCCACCGAGCTCGACGCGATCCGCCTGGTGACCCTGCGCGGCGCGTCCCGCGCGGAGCAGGGCCTGTCGTTCTCGCGTGAGTCGGCGCTGGCCCGCAAGCTGACCATCGACAAGGGCCTGCAGATCGGCCTCGACGGCGTGCAGCTGCTCGGCGGCCACGGCTTCACCAAGGAGCACCCGGTGGAGCGTTGGTACCGCGACCTGCGCGGCGCCGGCCTCGGCGAGGGAATCGTGGTCCTCTGATGGCCATCAACCTCGAACTGCCTAAGAAGTTCAACGCCAACATCGACCAGGCCCGCCAGGCGGCCCTGCAGGTGTTCCGGCCGATCTCGCGCAAGTACGACCTCGCCGAGCACGAGTACCCGATCGAGCTCGACACGCTCGCCGCGCTGTACGACGGCCTCGCTGAGGCCGGCGCCGCGGGCGCCGGTGCAGCCGGAGGCCGCGGCGACGTCGCCAAGGAGCGCCCCGAGGGCTATGTCGCCAACGGCGGCAACATGCAGTCGGTCATCAACTCGATGGAAGCCTCCTACGGCGACGTCGGCCTGATGCTGTCGATTCCCTACCAGGGTCTCGGCAACTCGGCGATCGCCGCGGTCGCCACCGACGAGCAGTTGGAGATGCTGGGCAAGGTGTGGGCCGCCATGGCCATCACCGAGCCGGGTTTCGGCTCCGACTCGGCGGCCGTCACCGCGACGGCCCGCCGCGACGGCGACGACTACGTCCTCAACGGCGAGAAGATCTTCGTGACCGCCGGCTCGCGCGCCAGCCACATCGTGGTCTGGGCGTCGGTCGACAAGAGCCTGGGCCGCGCCGCGATCAAGAGCTTCGTGGTTCCCCGCGAGCACCCCGGCGTCACTGTCGTGCGTCTGGAGGAGAAGCTCGGCATCCGCGCCTCGGACACCGCGGTGATCCGCTTCGAGGACTGCCGCATCTCGTCGGACTACCTGCTCGGCTCGCCGGAAGTAGACGTCAAGAAGGGCTTCGGCGGCGTCATGCAGACCTTCGACAACACCCGCCCGCTGGTGGCCGCAATGGCCGTCGGCGTCGGCCGGGCCGCGTTGGAGGACCTGCGCAAGCTGCTCGAAGAGGCCGGCATCGAGATCGACTACGACCGTCCGGCCATCGACCAGCCGGCCGCGGCCGCCGAGTTCATCCGGATGGAAGCCGACTGGGAAGCGGCGTACCTGCTGACCATGCGCGCGGCCTGGATGGCTGACAACAAGCAGCCGAACTCGCTGCAGGCGTCGATGAGCAAGGCCAAGGCCGGGCGCACCGTCACCGACATCACCAACAAGGCCGTGGAGCTGGCCGGATCGCTCGGCTACTCCGAGCGTCTCCTGCTGGAGAAGTGGGCCCGCGACTCGAAGATCCTCGACATCTTCGAGGGCACCCAGCAGATCCAGCAGTTGATCATCGCACGTCGCGTGCTCGACAAGACGAGCGCCGAACTGCGCTGACGCGATCTTCTCCGCCTGAAACCCCGCTCCGGCATTCCGCCGGGGCGGGGTCTGGGGCGCGATGCTCGTGTCAGCGGTCGCCGCGGCCGCCGAACGCGGACTGACCGTCGGCACCGCCGCCGACCTGCACTGGGCCGCCCACATCGGCGCGGTCAACGCAGTCATCGTCGAACACACCCTGAACCCGGCGATCGACACCGAGGCCGCCGTGCTCACCATGAGAGCGTTGCTGCGGCGCGGCGTTCTGGGCTGACCCGCCGCTCGTGTCGCGAGTGGGCCGCACCCGCGTCCGCAGGGCGTCGAGCAGCCCGAGGACCGCCGCCGCGGTCATCGCGGCGCAGAACGACAGCAGGCCGTCGCCCTTCCCGGAGGTGTAGCCGCCGCCGGAACCGCCCGGCATGCCGCCCGGATTCCCGCCGCCGCCGTGTCCCCCACCGCCGCCGGGACGGCCATGCTCGTCGCCGCCGGGCGCCATGCCGCCGGAACCACCCGAGCCGGGCTGTCCGCCGGCCGGCACACCGTTCGGGCGACCCGCTCCGCCGAAGCCTTGCCCCTGACCGCCCGCCAGCGAGCTGTAGTAGACGCCGATCGCCGAAGCCTGGATCAGCACCGGGATGATCCAGTACCGCATCGGCAGATAGAACGCCATCACGACCGACAGCACCTCGGCCAGGTAGAAGTAGCGGTCGTGCATCGCAGGCAGCAGGAACGGCACGATGGTCGCGCTGGCCGTGGCGACCACCAGGATCGACGACGACGTGACCGCCGGCTTCTTCCACACCGACCACGCCAGGAAGGCGACGACCAGCGCGCCGGCCGCCACGATCCCGGTCCGGGCCACCCACGTCACGTCGCCCGACAGCGGAATCAGCTGGTAGAGGTTCGCCGCATTGAGAGTCAGCTTCTGGTACGAGCCGGTCTGGTCGGCGTAGACCGACACCGCGTCGTGCAGCGGGGCCCCGAAGATCAGTGCGGGCACGTCGAGCAGCACGAACGCGACCGGCGCCGCCAACAGTGTGTACCAGGGGATGTGGCGGCGCAGCACCAGCCAGAGCAGTAGCGGCAGCAGGAAGATCGCCTGCAGTTTGAACGCCAGCGCGATACCGAAGAACACGCACGCCCACCACGGATTCCTGCGCATCAGGAAGTACACCGCGCCGAGCGCGAACGCGGAGTAGATCGCGTCCGCCTGGCCCCAGTAGGCGCTGTTCACGACCACCGACGGGAGCAACGTGACCAGCGCGAAGGCGAGCGCCTTCAGCGAGAAGCGGTCGGTACGCAGCGCGACGATCCGGTAGGCGAAGAAGCCCAGCAGAAAGTCGAACGCGACCGACACCAGCTTGATCCCGATCAACGACGGCACGTGCAGCCACGCCAGCACGCCGAGGAAGTAGAGGTACGGATAGTTGTAGTCGGCGAACTTGGTCCGGAAGGCGTCCGTGCCCTGCTGTTCGAGGGTGTCGTACCAGCGGCTCAGGAAGGCCTCGTAGTCCATCGTGCGCTCGTCCCGGAACGCATAGCGGACGCCGAGGCCCACCGCGATCAGTGCGATCATCACCGCGATCCGGAACCACCTCGACGACGACCAGTGCCGACTCTGCATGTCATTCACCGGCCCGAGTCTGCGCGAGAAACCTCCGAACTCCCCGGCTGGTCCCTGTGCGATCGCTGGCAGAGTCCTCGGCTACGGGCGCAGCTGCTGCGCCAGCGCCTCGAGCACCGCGGGGTCTTCGATAGTCGACGGCACCGCGTACTCGTCGCCGTCGACGATCTGCCGCATCGTCTTGCGCAGGATCTTGCCCGAACGGGTCTTCGGCAGCGCAGGCACCACGGTGACGTCGCGGAAGGTCGCGACCGCGCCGATCTCCTCGCGCACCTTGGCGACCAACTCGGCGCGCAGTGTGTCGTCGTCGATCTCGACACCCGACTTGAGCACGACGTAGCCGCTGGGACGCTGCCCCTTGAGATCGTCGCGGATGCCGACGACGGCGCATTCGGCGACGGCGGGATGCGTGGCGACCACGGCCTCGATGCTGCCGGTGGACAGCCGGTGACCTGCGACGTTGATGACGTCGTCGGAGCGGCCGAGGACAAAGACGTAGCCGTCGGAGTCGATGTATCCGGAGTCGCCGGTCAGATAGCAGCCGTCGAAGGCGTCCAGGTACGACGACCTGAAGCGCCGCTCGTCGCGCCAGAGTCCGGCCAGCGTCCCCGGCGGCAGCGGGAGCCGCACCACGATGTTGCCCTCCGCACCCGGCGCGACCGGGCCGCCCGTGGCGTCGAGCACTTCGACGCGGTAGCCGGGCACGGAGACCGTCGGCGAGCCGGCCTTGATGGGCATCGGCTCCAGGCCCTGCAGGTTCGCCACGATCGCCCAGCCGGTCTCGGTCTGCCACCAGTGGTCCACCACCGGGACGCCGAGCTTCTCGCTGGCCCAGAAGAAGGTGTCCGGGTCGAGCCGTTCACCGGCGACGAACAGCGTGCGCAGCGACGACGTGTCGTACCCGGCCAGCAGCGCGGCGTCCGGGTCGGCCTTGCGGATGGCGCGGATGGCCGTGGGGGCGGTGAACAGCGCGACCACGCCGTGCTCGGCGATCACTCGCCAGAACGCCCCGGCGTCCGGGGTGCCGACCGGCTTGCCCTCGTACATGACCGTCGTCGCCCCCGCGAACAGCGGCCCGTACACGATGTAGGAGTGGCCGACCACCCAGCCGACGTCGGAGGCCGTCCACCACACCTCCCCGGGTGCGACGTCGTAGACGTTCTTCATCGACCAGGTCAGCGCCACGGCGTGCCCGCCGTTGTCGCGCACCACGCCCTTCGGCTTCCCGGTGGTGCCGGAGGTGTAGAGGATGTAGAGC
>JASGFV010000258.1:0-4426 GCA_047605365.1 Gordonia sp. (in: high G+C Gram-positive bacteria) | reverse complement strand
CGGGCGGACGTCCGCCCGCCCGAACGACGGCCACGGCGTCGGCGAACTCGCCGCCGTCGGCGTAGCGGTGCGTCGGATCCTTGGCCAGGGTGATCTCGATGAGCTCGCGGACCGGCAGCGGAACGGTCTCCGGCAGCGGCGGCGGCGGATCCTGGATGTGCTTCATCGCGACGGTGATCGCACCGTCGCCGGTGAACGGACGACGGCCCGTCAGCGCCTCGTAGCCGACGACGCCCAACGAGTACACGTCCGACGCCGCGGTCGCGTCGCCGCCGGTGGCCTGCTCCGGAGAGATGTATTGGGCGGTGCCCATCACCATGCCGGTCTGGGTGACCGGCGCGGCGTCGACCGCCTTGGCGATGCCGAAGTCGGTGATCTTGACCTGCCCGGTGGGCGTGATCAGGATGTTGCCGGGCTTCACGTCGCGGTGCACCAGGCCCTGGACGTGCGCGGCCTGCAGGGCGCGGCCGGTCTGCTCCAGCATGTCGAGGGTGTGGGCCAGCGAGAGCTTGCCCATTCGGCTGATGACAGAGTTCAGCGGCTCGCCGTCGACCAGTTCCATGACGAGGTACGCGAGCGGGTCGCCGCCGTTGCGGTCGGGCGTCTCGCCGTAGTCGAAGACGTTCGCGATGCCGGGGTCGTTGAGGCGCGCTGTGGTCTGAGCCTCTTTGCGGAAGCGCTCCAGGAAGTCCGAGTCGTTGGAGTACTCGGCCTTGAGCACCTTCACGGCGACGCGCCGGCCCAGCCGGGTGTCGAGTGCTTCCCAGACCTGGCCCATGCCGCCGGTCGCGATCAGCCGGACCAGTCGGTACCGGTCGGCGATGATGGTCCCGTTCTGGAGGCTCATCGGCCACCTCCCGCATATGCGTTCATTACTGCTCGTCCAATCGGGGCGGCGATGGTGCCGCCGTAAGAGTTTGCTCCGCGGTTGCCGTTCTCAATGACCACCGCGACGGCGATCCGTGGGTTCGAGCTGGGCGAAAAGGCGATGTACCAGGCATAAGGGACGTCACGCGAGCCGGATTCGGCGGTACCGGTCTTCGAGGCGATGCCGGCTTGCGCGTTCGACATCGACTGCTCGGACCGGATCATCATGTCGGTCAGTGTGTCAGCTTCTTCCGGGGTGAGGGGCCGGTTGAGGGCCGACGGGGCCGTCGTGGAGATGGTCCGCAGATCCGCGGTCTGGAGCTTGGAGACCAGGTACGGGCGCATCCGGACGCCGCCGTTGGCGACGGTGGCGGCGATCATCGCGTTCTCCAACACGGTGAGCCGGACGTCGCGCTGGCCGATGGCGGCCTGGCCGAGTGCGGCTTTGTCGTTGTTCAGGTCGCCGATGGTCGACTTGCTGACGTCCATCGGGATGCCGGCCGGATCCTCGTCCATGCCGAACTGCTTGGCGGTGTCGGCGAACTTCTGGAACGGATCGCCCGGCACCTTGTCCATCATCAGCTGCGCGAACGCGGTGTTGCACGAGTACTGGAAGGCCTGGGTCATCGTCACCGTGCCGCCGGACGAGTTCGGGCAGGTCTCGCCGCTGTCGTTGGGCAGATAGGTGTTCGAGTCGGGCAGCTGGATGCGCGCGGCGGCGGTGAGCCGGGTGCCGGCGGGCATTCCGGCCTTCAGTGCGGTCGAGGTGGTGACCGCCTTGAACGTCGAGCCGGGCGGGTACAGCGTGGTGATGGCCCGGTTCTCCAGGGGCGACGGCTTGTCGTCGCGGTTCAGTTCCGACCAGGCCTGCTCCGCAGACTTGAAGTCCTGGGTGGCGAGTGTGTTCGGATCGTAGCTCGGGGTGGAGACCAGCGCGAGGATCTTGCCGGTGCTGGGCTCGAGGGCGACGACGGCGCCGCGGCACGGGCCGTCGCACTGGCCCTGGCCCATCGCCTTGTAGGCGGCGATCTGCAGCCTCGGGTCGATCGTGGTCACGACGTTGCCGCCGCGGGGGTCGCGGCCGGAGAACATGTCCATGAACCGCTGCGTGAACAGCCGGTCGTCGTTGCCGTTGAGGACCCCGTCCTCGGACTGCTCGAGCCCGCGGTCGGCGCGGTACACATACGAGAAGTACCCGGTGACCGGCGCGAACGCGTTCGGCGCGGTGGGGTAGCGGCGCACGTACTTGAACCGGTTGTCGGTGGCCACGGACTCGGCGAGTACGGTGCCGTCGGCGGCGACGATGGCACCGCGCTGACGCGAGTACTCGTCGAGCAGGACGCGTGAGTTGCGCGAGTCGTTGCGCAGCTTGTCGGCCTTGATGACCTGGACGTAGGTGGAGTTGGCGAGGAGCATCACGATCATCACGATCACGGCGATCCCGACGCGCTGGATGGGTCTGTTCATGCGCGCGGCACCACCTGGGTCGCCATGGCCTCGAGTCCGCCGCCGTTCGGCTGGCGGCGCGGCTTGGGTGCGTCGGGTTCACGGGCCGCGTTGGAGATGCGCACCAGCACCGCCAGCAGCAGGTAGTTGGCCAGCAGCGACGATCCGCCGTACGAGAGGAAGGGCGACGTCAGACCGGTCAGCGGGATCAGCTTGGCGATGCCTCCGAACACCACGAACAGCTGCACGGCGATGGTGAACGAGAGGCCGGCGGCCAGCAGCTTGCCGAAGCTGTCGCGCACGGTGACGGCGGTGCGCAGGCCGCGGTAGACGAAGATGAAGTAGAGCAGGGTGATGGCGGCCAGGCCGAAGAGGCCGAGCTCCTCGCCGAACGAGGTGAGGATGAAGTCGGTGTTGGCGAACGGCACGATGTTGGGCCGTCCCGAGCCCAGCCCGGTACCGAACAAGCCGCCGGTGGCGAGGCCGAAGAGGCTCTGCGCGATCTGGTAGCCGTAGGTGTCGTACTGCGCGAACGGGTCGAGCCAGATCTGCACGCGCACCTGGAAGTGCGGGAACACGTAGTACGCGGCGACGACGGCGACGGCGAACATGGAGACGCCGAGCATCACCCAGCTGACTCGTTCGGTGGCGATGTACAGCATCGCCAGCAGCGTCACGAACAGCAGCAGCGGCAGGCCGAGGTCGTTTTCGAAGCCGAGGACGCCGACGGCGATGGCCCAGGCGCCCAGCAGGGGGCCGAGGTCGCGGGCGCGCGGGAAGTCGACGCCGAGGAAGTGCTTGCCGGCCGTGGTGAACATGTCGCGGCGCGACACCAGGAACGCGGCGGTGAAGATGATCAGCAGGATCTTGGAGAACTCGCCCGGTTGGATGCTGAACACCGGGGTGCGAATCCAGTTCTTGGAGCCGTTGATCTCCGACAGCGACGACGGCAGGATCGCCGGCAGCGCCAGGAAGATCAGGCCGCCCGCTCCGAGTGTGTAGGCGTATCGCGCCAGGGTGCGGTGGTCGCGCAGGAAGAACAGCACGACGGCGAACGCGGTCATCCCGAGGAACGCCCAGAGCAGCTGCTGGTCGGCGTTGTGGGTGCGTTCGACCTGCTTGGCGAGCTCGTCGGTGCGCGCCGAACCGAGGTCGAGGCGATGGATCATCACCAGGCCGAGTCCGTTGAGCGCGGCCACGACGGGCAGCAGCGTCTGGTCGGCGTACGGCGCGAAGAACCGGATCACCAGGTGCGCCAGGGCGAACAGCACCGCGTAGGCGACGATGAACTTGATGATGTCGGGGCTGATGGACTGCTCCTGGCTGCCTTCCACGATCAGCAGCGCGATCGTCACCAGAGCCAGGGCAGCGATCAGCAGCACCACTTCGGTGGTGCGACTGGGCCGTCCGCCCGTCGACTTCGGTGCTTTGCCGCCCGACGGGGTCGGTGCGGCGATCGAGGGAGCGCTCATGTCAGTTACCCCGGCAGATCCGGTTGCCGTCGGGTCCGGTGGTGTCGAGCGGGGGGAGCGACGCGGTCGTCGAGGTCGGCTCCGAGGGCTTGGGCTCCTCGTGCGTCTTGGATACGTCGGGCTTGGGTTCGCCGGAGCCGGTCGGCGGAGTGCTCGGCTCGGGAGCGGGGGCCTGCTCACAGATCGGCAGGAACTTCAGGTCGCGGACGCGGTCCTGCGCGTCGGACTGCGACAGGTTCTTGATGCCGTTGGACTCGACGGTGTTGCGGCCGATGCCGGTCAGGTCCTCGACGCGCATGGCCTGGCAGTTCGCGTCGGCGTTCTGGAACGTGACGCCCGGCTCGGAGGTGTTCAGGTCGCTGACGCAGACCTTCTGCGACGGCGTGTTCAGGCTGAGGAACATCACCCGTCCGGGTGCGCCCTTCATGATGACCACGTCGCCGTTCGACGAGGCGACGTAGTAGCTCTGCATCACCTTGGAGCGGACGACGAAGAACGCCGTTGCCAGCAGGGCGATCAGCACCAGGATCGAGATGATGGCGACGGGCCAGCCCCACTTGCGTTTGGGCGCGGGCTCGGGGTCGGCGGTGATCGTCGGACGCTGGGTCGGCGGGGCCGGGGGCCGCAGGGCCGCGGCACGG
>JASGFV010000257.1:0-4434 GCA_047605365.1 Gordonia sp. (in: high G+C Gram-positive bacteria) | reverse complement strand
CGGCCGGATCGGCGCAGGCGCCGATCGTCGTGTGCGAGAACGGCAGGGACGTCACCGCGGCGGCGATCGCTGCGCGCAGCCGCCTGAACCCGGAATCGGGGGCGATGGTGTCGGCGGTGTGGCTGGACTGGGACGACGAGCCCGGCCGCCTGCTGCTGCAGATCCACCACCTGGTGGTCGACGGCGTGTCGTGGCGCGTGCTGGTGCCCGAGCTCATCTCGGCCTACCAGCAGCTCGCGTCCGGGGTCTCCGTCACCGAACTGTCGATGCCGGCCGCCCCGACGTCGTTCGGCGGATGGGCGCGCAAGCTCGTCGAGCTCGATCGGTCCGCCGAACTGTCGCTGTGGCGCGAGCTGGACGGCGCGGCGCTTCCCGGCTTCTTCACGCGGGCCCTGGATCCGGCGCTCGACCGCAGCGGCGACACCCGGGTGCACCGCGTGTCGGTGGACGCGGCGGTCGCCGGCAAGATCCTCGGCCCGGCTCCGGCCCGGCTGGGCGTCGCCGTCGACGACGCGCTCCTCGGCGCGTTCGGCGCCGCGCTCGACACCCCGGTGCTGGTCGATCTGGAGAGCCACGGCCGCGAAGAGCATCTGGTCCCCGGCGCGGACCTCACCGGCACCGTCGGCTGGTTCACCGCCGTCGCCCCGGTGCCCGTCGGCGGCGACCGCTCGGCCACCGAGCAGGCTCGCGACATCGCCGCCTGGCGCGGCCGGGCGCCCGACGGCGGCGTGGGCTACGGTCTGCTCCGCTACCGGGACGGGGCCGACCTGCCCGCCGCCGGAATCGAGTTCAACTACCTCGGCCGGTACCGTTCGTTCGAGTTCGGCGACTGGGGCATGGCTCCGGAGTCGTCGGAGATCGGACCGGACGACGCCATGCCCGCGGGCTACGGTCTGATCGTCGACGTCACGACGCTCGACGGACCGGACGGAACCCGGCTCGACGCGATCTGGCGCTACCAGCCCGGCGTGGTCGACGAGACCACCGTCGAGGGTCTGGCACAGCGCTGGCTGGCCGGGCTCGCCGAGATCACCGACAGCGTCAACGAAGGAGAACTGTGAGCGGCAAAGTCCGTGGCCTGCTGATCGACGTCACCCCGCTGCGTGAGAGCGTCGCCTTCCGGCGGGTGTTCATCGCGCGGTGCATCTCCCTGATCGGCATCGGCCTGCTGCTGGTGGCCGTTCCGGTGCAGATGTATCAGCTGACCGGGTCGTCGTTCCAGGTCGGCGCGGCGACCGCCGTGACCGGAGCGATGACGTTCGTCGGCATGCTCTCCGGCGGCGTGCTGGCCGACCGGTTCGACCGCAAGCGGCTGATCCTCGTCGGCCGCAGTGCGGCGGCCGTCTCGTTCGCAGCGCTGGCCGCCAACGCGTTCGGTGCCTTCGGCGGCGAGCCGTCGACGGCCGCCGTGTACGGGATCGCCGCCTTCGACGGCTTGATCGGCGCACTGTCGGCCGCTGCCCTGATGGCCGCCGTGCCGACCCTGATCTCCCGTGACCTGCTCGTCGCCGTCGGTGCGCTGAGCTCGCTGAGCGTCCGCATCGCGGGCGCGCTGTCGCCGGGCATCGCCGGATTCCTGATCGCCGGGTTCGGAGTGGGATGGACGTACACCGTCGCCGCGGTGCTGGCCACCTTCACCGTCTTGATTCTGCTGGGTCTGCCGTCCATGCCGCCGCACGCCGAGGTGCTCGGGGCTGCTGGTGACGGGCCTTCCGGCGATGGAGCGCCCGAAGCCGAGGCGGTCGACGCCGAGGCGAACGCCGGCTTGCAGGGTCCCGGTTCTGAGAGTTCCGGGTCCGCAGGTTCTGTCTCCGACGACGCCGTCGCCGAGCCGCAGGCGGGCGATCAGTCCGCAGCGCACGACTCGGCCGCCGACGCGCCCCCGTCACTGGCGGCGTTCCTCCGGCACCAGCCGGTGGTCGGCTCGGTGATCGTGCTCGGCGTGCTCAGCATGCTGGGCGCCGGCATCGTCGCGCTGCTCCCCGGTCTGGTCGCCGAACGTTTCGGCGGCGACTCGCGGGCCACCGGACTGCTGTTCGCCGCGGTCGCGCTGGGCGCCACGATCTCCGCGCTGACCAGCGGCTGGCTCTCTTCGGTCCGCCGGCCCGGGACGCTGCTGCTCGCAGTGCTGGCCGCCGGGTTCACGATCCAGGTGCTGTTCGGCCTGTCACCGCTCCTCATCGTGGCGCTGGTCCTGCTGGGCACCGTCGGATTCCTCGACGCGATCGGCGAGGTGCTCCGCTACTCGCTGATCCAGCAGCACACGCCGGGGCCGCTGCTCGGCCGCGTGAACGGCATCTGGATCGCGCAGGAAGTCGGCGGCGTCACCGTCGGATCGCTGGTGGCCGGTGCGCTGGGCTCGATCTGGGCCCCGTCGACCGCCATCGTCTTCTACGGTCTGGGCCTGCTGGTCCTCGCCGTAGTCGCCGCGCTCTCCATGCGTTCGCTGAACGCTGTGCGCCACGAACCCCGGGAAGCCGTCCCTGCCCGGACGTAGACGAGAGTCTGCCCGGCGTGTCGCCGGTCGGCCCGCGCTATACGTCCAGGTAGGGACAGCGAGGCCGGCCGACTACGCCGCCGACTCGGCACCCGTGAAGTGCCGGCGGAAGAACTCCGTCGACGAGTCCCCGTCGGAGACCGGCCTCGGAATCCGACGTCCGGCGGAGTGCGCGACGAGCGTCTTCTGCCGCGAGGCGAAGGCGTCGAACAGCGCCAGAACAGTCGAACGGTCGAGGTGTTCGTCGTCCCACGGCGTCTGCTGAAGTACCGGGACGCTGACGCGGCATGCTGCATCGAGGACCTCGTCGCCGACGAAGACGTCGGCCACGTTCAGTGCCGTGATCCGCGGCTCGGCAGCGGCCAGCAGAACGCCGGTGACACCGCCGAGTCCCACGCCGCCGAATCCGACCGAAGCGCCGTCGAACTCCGGCAGCGCGAGGATCGCGTCGAGCAGCGCGCGCCACTCCGGGACGGCGCGGGCGGCGACAGCCGCGTCGTGCGCGATCACCGCCGGGCCGATGGGTGCGCCGGCTTCGAGCGCCGTGCGGAGGGCGGCGGACGCCTGCCGAACCTGCTCGTCGGCGAGGCGATCACCGTGGCCGGGCGCGTCCAGCGACACGACGGTGAGGCCGCGGGCGACGGCTCGGGCCGCGGCCGCGACCAGCCCGGGGGCGCGCTTGTGCATGCCGCCGGTGTGGCCCAGGAACAGGACCGCGGATCGGTCTGCCGGTGATTCCGGCGACCAGAGGACGCCGGGGACGCCGTCGACCAGGAAGTCGCGCTCGACGATGCCGCGCGAGGATTGTGTGGAGAGGAAGTGCATGGCGAGAGCCTTTCAAAGCTGTGTGAAAACACAGGCGCTCCCGGCGGCACTCGTGAAGAGGATCAGCCGACCGTGCACTCGAGTGGGAGCACCCACTGAACTGATGCGTGCTGTATCGCTACGCGCATGGGTCTCACCTCCTCGTCGTGACTGTCACGGCCTGGCGACGACGCTAGCCGGACCCGGCCGGCGTCGTCCACCGAATATCCGCCGACTACGTCGCCAGCAGCGTCCTCAAGTGCTTGCGGCTCACCTTGCCGACCCCGGTCTCCGGGAACGACTCGACCACTTTGACCGCGTCCGGCAGCTTCCACTCCGCCAGACCGGCCTGCCGGACGAAGGCCCGGATCTTGGGCAGCGTCGGCGGATCGGCAGGATCCTCGGCGATCAGATAGGCGACGGTCCGCTCGCCCAGGTATTCGTCGGCCGCGGCGACGATGATCGCGTCCTGCACGCCGGGATGGGCCAGCAGCTGCTCTTCGAGCTGCTCGGCGGAGACCTTCTCGCCGCCGCGGTTCACGCGGTCGCCGCCGCGGCCGCGCACGATCAGGTTGCCCTCGGGCGTGATCTCGACGATGTCGCCGGTGCGGTACCAGCCGTCGTCGGCGAACGACTGCGGGCTCGCGTCCTGCCAGTAGGCGCGGATCGTGTACGGGCCCTGCACTTCGAGGAAGCCCGGTCCTTCGGTCACCTCGACGCCGTCCTCGTCGACCAGCCGCAGCTCGTCGTACGACGACATCGGCCGCCCCTGCGTGCTGGTCACGACGTCGAGCGGATCGTCGAGCCGGGTGTAGCAGACCAGGCCCTCGGCCATGCCGAACACCTGCTGCAGGGTGACGCCCAGCGCGGGGCCGATCCGGCGCGCCAGTTCGTCCGGACAGCGGGCTCCGCCGACCTGAACGGTCTCCAGCGACGACAGGTCGAAGCCGGCGCCGGCCTCCGCGGTCTGCGTCCACAGCCGGGCCAGCGGCGGCACCAAGCCGGTCATGGTGACCTTCTCGCGTTGCACCAGTTCCCACGCCACGGACGGTGCGGGCGACGCGGTCAGCACGACGGTGCCGCCTGCCGCCATCGCGCCCAGGATGCCCGGCGAGCTCATCGGGAAGTTGTGC
>JASGFV010000256.1:0-4450 GCA_047605365.1 Gordonia sp. (in: high G+C Gram-positive bacteria) | reverse complement strand
CTCCGCGAGGGCCTCCAGGCCGCCCGCCTCCGCGAACGCCGCGACCGCGGTTTCTACTGCGGCGTCGAGCGACTCCGCGGACGGGAACTCAATAGCGTGTGCGTCAGCAGACACGGACCCGGGACTCCTTGCAATTGGCTGCGAATATGAGGTCAAGGTTAGTCGACCTGCACAGAAGCCCGGAGATCGGGATGACTGCAGGCCGTCGAGCACATCCGTTCAGAACGGGATGGGTTCGTAGGAGTCGAAGTTCGACGCCGGGGACCCGGTCCAGCCCGGGGAGCGCCGGGCACGACGATGATGCGCACGTTCCCGCATCCGGTAGGCGTGTTCGGCTTCGGTCCGGGTCTGCTTACGGCGCTTCTCCTGGGCCGGATCCGGGCGGCCCGGCTCGATCGGTTCCCCGTGCCGACAGGGAATCAGTCCGAGGTCGGGCAGCAGCCACGTGTTGACTGCATTTGGGGCTGAGGGTGCAGAGACAGGTCACGCCGCCGGCAGGTGGATCCCTCTCGTACCGGCCCGGTCACCGCAGACGACTCCCCTGAAGATCGACTTCTGACGCTCGACGGATGATCGGCCGGCACCCGACACGGCCGGTCGATCATCCGAATGGCGCAGGTCCGCAATTTCGGACACGGGCGGGGTAGCGTATCCCCAACATCCACCGCCTATGACTGGAGTACCGTGTCCGCCTCACCTGGAACGCTGATCGCCGGATACCGCGTCGTCTCACTGCTCGGATCTGGCGGCATGGGCGACGTCTACCTGGTCGAGAACCCGCAACTCGGCCGCCGCGAGGCGATGAAGATCATCAACGTCGCCGGAGCCGGCAACGAGGACTTCCAGCAGCGCTTCGCCAGCGAAGCCCGCACCGTCGCCGCGCTCGACCATCCGAGCATCATCACCGTGCACAGCTACGGCGTCGCCGACGACCTGCCCTGGTTCACCATGACGCACGTCGACGGCACAGACCTCGGCAGCGCCGCGCTCACGCCGGTGGAGACGATCGAGGCCGTGTCCCAGGTCGCCGACGCCCTGGACTACGCCCACCGCAAGGGTGTGGTGCACCGCGACATCAAGCCGGCCAACATCGTGGTCACCCGGAACGACGACGGGTCGCTCAATCGGGCCGTCGTACTCGACTTCGGCATCGCCAAGCTCGCCGACTCCCCGCAGCTGACGGCCGCGAACTCGATCGTCGGCACCGTCACCTACACCGCCCCGGAGATCATCAGCGGCGAACCGGCCTCGGCCCGGTCCGACCAGTACTCGCTGGCCTGCACCGTCTACAACCTGCTGTCGGGCCGCCCGCCGTACCAGGCTGACAGCGCCGTCGCGCTGATGATGGCGCACATCCAGCAGCCGGTGCCCGCGCTCGACGAGCTGCGCCCGGACCTCGCCGCCCTCACCCCGGTGCTCGCCCGGGCGATGGCCAAGGATCCGGGCAGCCGCTACTCGGACTGCAAGTCGTTCGCGGCGGAGCTGCGCCAGGCCCTCACGCACACCCACGGAGCCCAGGGCCACACGCCGCCGCCGACTCCTGCCCCCACCTCGTACCCGTCCGGACCGGCTCCGATCGGCTTCCAGACGTCAGGCCCGAACACCGCCCCGCCGCACACTCCGGCGCCGCCGACCGCCGGCCCGCACTCGGGCCCCCAGTCGGCGCCCTTCGGGCAGCAGTACGGTCAGCCGACGCAGACGACCAACGCCTACGGTCAATATCACCAGTCCGGGCCCCAGCAATTCGGTCAGTTCGGTCAGATGCCGCCTGGCGGCTACGGACCCGGCCAGCAGTGGACCAACGCCCCGGGACCGCAGAAGAAGAGCCGTCGCGGACTGTGGATCGGCCTCTGCGCGGCGCTTGTCGTGATCGTGGCCATCGCCGCGACGTCTCCGCTGTGGTGGCCCAAGGGCGACGACGGACCCGCCGGCCCGGACTATGCCGCCGAAGCGATGCTGCAGGCGCTGACCCTCGATTCGTCGTGCGCAGTGTCCGACGGCTCGCTGTACTGCTGGGGCCAGAACCAGAGCGGCCAGCTCGGCAACGGCAACACCGACGCCACCCGCACGCCGACGAAGGTCGCGGCTCTGACCAAGGTCACCGCGGTCTCGATGGGCGGCTACGTGTCCACGTCGGACACGAACGACAACGACGTCACCACCTGCGCCGTCTCCGACGGAGCCGGATACTGCTGGGGCTCAGGTCTCTTCGGCGCGCTCGGAAACAGCAAGTCGACGACGTCCGAGACCAACCCCATCAAGCTCCCGCTGACCGACGTCACCGCGATCAGCACCGACTACTACACGACGTGCGCGGTCTCGGCCGGCGACGTGTACTGCTGGGGCTGGAACGCCAATGGCGAGGGCGGCTCGATCCCGGAAGAGTCCAAGACCCCACAGAAGGTGCCGGGCATCGCGAACGTGACGCAGATCTACACCAAGAGGGGCAACACCTGCGCGATCACTGAGGACAAGGAGCTTTACTGCTGGGGCTCCAACTCGTCCAGCCAGCTCGCTTCGACCGACAGCTCGCAGCAGAAGACGCCGCAGCGGATCGGTCAGCTCACCGACGTCACCTCGGTCACCATCGGCGTGACCAACGTCGACAAGACCGACTACAACACCATCTGTGCGGCCTCCGAGGGCGACGTGTACTGCTGGGGCGCGAAGTTCTCCGACGACAGCGACACTCCGAGCTCGCAGTCCACTCCGCTGCGGATCGCCGGCCTCCCGAGCGGTGTGAAGTCCGTGTCCAACTCGGTCGACACCACGTGTGCCGTGGTCGACGGCGACGCCTACTGCTGGGGCAACAACTCGTTCGGCCAGGTCGGCAACGGCACCAGCGACAACACCGTCAACACCCCGAACAAGGTCGACGGCATCGCCGACGTGACCGCGGTGTCGACGGGATTCAGCACCACCTGCGCCCGCGCCGGCAAGGACGTCTACTGCTGGGGCACCAACAACGACGGTGAAGTCGGAGCCCCCGGCAACACCAGCAACAAGGTGACCACGCCGGCCAAGGTCGAGTTCGGCCAGTCCTGAGTGCAGTTCCGGCGACCGTGAGATCAGGTCGCCGGAACGTCGCTCGCCGCCAGGTACACCCAGGCTGTCAGTCCGGACTTCAGCGGCACGGCGACACGCTGGTAGTCGTCCACCTCGTATCGGTCGGCGGCTGCCAGATCGTCGTCGTCGAGCATCAGTCGCGCGCCGGGAACCTCCGAGTCGGCCGGTCCGGAACGCAGCACCAAGTGCGTGGACAGTCCGCTGAGCGCCACGACGTCGGGATCGGTGATCTCGACGGTGTCGACGACGAAACCGGGCAACACGTCGGCGACGGTCGGCAGTTCCCGACCGAACACCCCCTGCTGCACGACCGGGTCCATCAGGGTTCCGTAGCTGAACAAGACGTGCATGACGAGCACGCTAGCCCGGCGAGATTTCCGGGCTGTTACCCGGGGCGGGCACCCGCCGGTCGGGGCCGGGTACGACTAGCGGGATTGCGCTCGCGCGCTCTCGTACAGGCAGATGGCCGACGCGGCGGCCAGATTCAGGCTTTCGGCACGCCCGCGAATGGGGATCGACACCCGATGGTCAGCGGCCGCCTGAACCTCCGGGGACAAGCCGTGCGCCTCGTTGCCGAACAGCCAGGCGTGCGGAGTCCGCAGCCGCTCCTCCGCATCATCGAGCGACAGTTCTCCGTCGGCAGCAGTCGCCAATACCGACAGGCCATGCTCCCGGATCCGGGCGAGCGCGCCGTCGACGTCGGACTCCCGGACGACGGGCACGTGGAAGACACTGCCCGCGCTGGCGCGCACGCATTTGCCGTTGTGCGGGTCGACGGAATCGCCGAGCAGCACGACGGCGTCGGCGCCCATCGCGTCGGCGCAGCGGATCAGGGTGCCGGCGTTGCCTGGCTCGCGGGGCTCGACGGCGACGGCGACGAAGCGCGGTTCGGCGGCGAGCACGTCGTGCAGCGCGACGGTCAGCAGCTCGCAGACGGCGAACACTCCCTGCGACGTGCTGGTCTCGGCCAGCTTGTCCGCGGCGCGGGCGTTCAGTTCGTGGACCGGCACGCCTGCGGCGTCGGCGCGGGCCAGCACGTCGTCGAACCGATCGCGCTGATCGACGCGGACCAGCACCTGCCGGGCGCGGCCGGTGGCCAGCGCGGCGTCGACCGCGTTGAATCCCTCGGCCAGAAACAGGCCTTCGGCGCGTCGCACCGAGGCCCGATGAAGTTTCGTCAACGAAACGACCCGCGATGAACGTTCGGTGAGAACCTCCATCGCGGGTCGATTCGAGTCAGTCGCAGCGATCGCGATCAGGCGGCCGGCGCGTTGACGTCGGCCGGCAGCGCCTTGCGAGCGACCTCGACCAGGCCGGTGAAGGCCGCCGGGTCGGTCACGGCGATGTCGGCGAGCACCTTGCGGTCGACCTCGACACCCGCGAG
>JASGFV010000255.1:0-4491 GCA_047605365.1 Gordonia sp. (in: high G+C Gram-positive bacteria) | reverse complement strand
CTCGCGGCGGCACCAGCCGGCGGTGTGGGCCGGCGCCGGCGCCGCCCGCCGGTACGTCATCCGCGGCGGGTCGATCGTGGCGTGGGACGGTTCGGCCGCCCGACTCGGCGAGGGACTCGCGCTGCGCATCGTCGGCGGTCACACCGACAGCCCGAATCTGCGGTTCAAGCAGCACCCGGACCGGTTCAGCGCCGGCCTGCCGATGGTCGCGCTGGAACCGTACGGCGGGGCGTGGCTGAACTCGTGGCTCGACCGCGACCTCGGCGTGTCCGGCCGGCTGGCCTACTCCGACGGCGGGCGCGTCGCGCACACGCTGGTCGCGATCGACGAGCCGATCCTGCGGGTTCCGCAGCTGGCCATCCACCTGTCCGAGGACCGCAAGGGCGTGCATCTGGATCCCCAGCGGCACGTCGACGCCGTGCGCGCGGTCGCGGACACCACGCCGATCGTCGACTGGATCGCCGAGCGCGCCGGGCTCGACCCGTCGAGCGTCCTCGGCTGGGAGCTGATGACGCATGTCGTCGAGCCGTCGCGCCTGATCGGCACCGACAGCGAGTTGCTCAGCGCCCCGCGCCTGGACAACCAGGGCACCTGCTACGCGGGTCTGCAGGCGCTGCTCGACGCCGAGGCCGGCGCCGCGACCCCGATGCTGGCGCTGTTCGACCACGAAGAGGTCGGCTCGGGTTCCGAGCGCGGCGCGTCGTCGGACCTGCTGGCGACCGTGTGCGAGCGGATCGTCGCCGGTCTGGGCGGCGACCGCGGCGAGTACCTGCGCACGATGGCCGGCAGCCTCTGCGCCTCCGGCGACATGGCCCACGCCACGCATCCCAACTATCCTGAGCGGCACGAGCCGTCGCATCAGATCGCGGTCGGCGGCGGCCCGGTCCTGAAGGTCAACCAGAACCTGCGCTATGCGTCGGACGCGATCGGCGAGGCCGAGTTCGCCCTGGCCTGCGAGCGCGCCGGGGTGCCGCTGCAGCGCTACATCCACCGCGCCGATCTGCCCTGCGGCTCGACCATCGGCCCGCTCACGGCAACCCGCACCGGTCTGCTGACCGTCGACGTCGGGGCCCCGCAGCTCGCCATGCACAGTGCACGCGAGCTGATGGGCGCGTGCGACGTCCCGTTGTACTCGGCTGCGCTGCAGGCGTTCCTCGATTAGCCGCCTCGCTCAGCCGGCCCGCAGCACGCTCAGCGAGGTCCCCTGCGTCAGCACCAGGTAGCCGTCCACATCGGCCGCGGTCCCGTCGATCGGCAGCTCCCACGCGACGTTCCCCGAATGTGCGTGGAACGCGGTCAGCTGATCGCGGCTGGCGTAGACGACGACGTCGTCGCCGGACGATCCGACGCACGACAGGTAGTCGAGGTTCCGGTCGGGCGTGTCGATGTCGGGAGCCGGCATCTCGCCGAGCCGGTCGCCGGAGGCGAGATCGAAGAAGACCCGGGAGCGGTCTTTGCGCGCGAAGTTGACGGTGGCGCCGCAGGGACGGGCGTGCACCTTGGACAGTTGCGGGTCGCTGATCTGCCAGCGCGCGGCGCCGGTGGCCGGGTCGACGATCTCGTAGTGACCGTCGCTGACCTGCATCTGCCGCGCACCGGCCCCGGTCAGCACCGGCAGCGTCGACTGCCCGGCCACCACTTCCAGACCGGCGGCCGTCCGGACGGCGCGACCCACGTCGTCGCCGGTCCGCGGGTGGACGGCGACGGATTCGCGGTCGATCTCGGTGCGCATGACCGTCACCCCGCTGCGGTAGACGCCGAGTTCGCAGTCGGTGCAACCGAGCTGGTCGTCGCCGGTGCGCTGGTCCAGGACGTACGACGACCCGTCCGCCGTCGTCACCGTCAGCACGCCGTCGCGCAGCTCGGGCGTCGCGGTGGCGGCGAACGTCCGGTCCCACACGAGGCGGCCCTCGGGGTCGCGCAGGGCGGCCTGGTAGCCGATCTGGTTGACGCGCAGGAAGTCGTCGCCGACGCCGGTCACCGAAACGGTGTCGCGCAGTTCGTCGGTCTTGCGCATCGACCCGTCGTCGGGGTCGACCAGGTAGAAGCCGTTGGCGACCTGTCCCAGCTTCACCGCGCAGCCGAGTTCGCCGGACCGGTTGAACGCGCAGTCGCCGAGGCCGACCCGGATCGGCTGCGACCAGAGTTGCTTGCCGGTCTTGACGTCGACCAGCTGAAACGATCGGCCGAATCCGCTCGGGTAGGCGACGAGCCAGTCGTCGCCGGAGTGGTCGGCGACGGTGATCGTGCCGTCGCCGGTGAAACCCTTCAGATTCGTGTCGTCGACGGTCCACGCGGTGGCGGGCTCGGCGTCGTAGGCGCGCAGGGCGCCGTCTTCGTCGCCGTATCCGTCGTCGGGGGAGCCCCACATCACCAGCCCGGCGGTCACCACCAGCAGTACGGACAGGATCAGTGCGACGGTGCCCATGCCGAACGGCAGACGACCACTGGGCAGACGTGACCGGAGAGACATGCCGATCAGTCAACCACGCGCGCGGAGGACGTCAGGCCGGCTGTCGGTCGGGCGATGCCGCGACCCAGGATCAGACCTGTGGACAACTCGTGTTCGGCCGCGGAATTCAGAGATCTGTGCCACCTTGCGCCGCGTTCGCTCAGGGCGTATCGGGCCGGGAACATACCCCTAGCGTGCGACGTTGACAACGGCAGACCCCCGATGGCGAGGGAGTAACCGCTGCACACCGCGCAGCGACCACTACAGTGAAGATCAGGCGACATGTATTGCCAACTCTTCGACTGGCAACGCTGCCGGGGACGGCACCAATCTAGGGAGAACAATGTTCGAACGGTTCACCGACCGCGCTCGTCGAGTCGTCGTGCTCGCGCAAGAAGAAGCGCGGATGCTCAATCACAACTACATCGGCACCGAGCACATCCTGCTGGGCCTCATCCACGAGGGTGAAGGCGTCGCCGCCAAGTCGCTCGAATCGCTGGGCATCTCGCTCGAGGCCGTGCGCAGCCAGGTGGAGGAGATCATCGGACAGGGCCAGCAGGCTCCGTCCGGGCACATCCCGTTCACCCCGCGTGCCAAGAAGGTCCTGGAGCTGAGTCTGCGCGAGGCGCTGCAGCTGGGCCACAACTACATCGGCACCGAGCACATCCTGCTGGGCCTGATCCGCGAGGGTGAAGGCGTCGCCGCGCAGGTCCTGGTGAAGCTGGGCGCCGACCTGAACCGGGTCCGCCAACAGGTGATCCAGCTGCTGTCCGGCTACCAGGGCAAGGAGCCGGAGACGGCGGGCACCGGCGGACGGTCGTCCGATTCGGGCACCCCGTCGACGTCGCTGGTCCTGGATCAGTTCGGTCGCAACCTGACCGCCGCCGCGGGCGAGGGCAAACTCGACCCCGTGATCGGCCGCGAGAAGGAGATCGAGCGGGTCATGCAGGTGCTGAGCCGCCGCACCAAGAACAACCCGGTGCTGATCGGCGAGCCCGGCGTCGGCAAGACCGCCGTCGTGGAGGGGCTGGCGCAGGCCATCGTCTCCGGCAACGTCCCGGAGACGCTGAAGGACAAGCAGCTCTACACCCTCGACCTGGGTTCGCTGGTCGCCGGCAGCCGCTACCGCGGCGACTTCGAAGAGCGCCTGAAGAAGGTCCTCAAGGAGATCAACACTCGCGGCGACATCATCCTGTTCATCGACGAGCTGCACCAGCTGGTCGGTGCGGGCGCGGCCGAGGGCGCGATCGACGCCGCCAGCATCCTGAAGCCGAAGCTGGCCCGCGGCGAACTGCAGACCATCGGCGCCACCACGCTCGACGAGTACCGCAAGTACATCGAGAAGGATGCGGCCCTGGAGCGACGCTTCCAGCCGGTCCAGGTGGGCGAGCCGTCGGTGGAGCACACCATCGAGATCCTCAAGGGTCTGCGCGATCGCTACGAGCAGCACCACAAGGTGTCGATCACCGACGCCGCGCTGGTCGCGGCGGCCACGCTGGCCGACCGCTACATCAACGACCGCTTCCTGCCGGACAAGGCGATCGACCTCATCGACGAGGCGGGCGCGCGCATGCGCATCCGCCGGATGACCGCTCCGCCAGACCTGCGCGAGTTCGACGATCGCATCGCCGACGCGCGCAAGGAGAAGGAGTCGGCGATCGACGCGCAGGACTTCGAGAAGGCCGCCAGCCTCCGCGACAAGGAGAAGCAGCTGATCGGCGAGCGTGCCGAGCGGGAGAAGCAGTGGCGTGCCGGCGACCTCGACGTCGTCGCCGAGGTCAACGACGAGGAGATCGCCGAGGTCCTGGGCAACTGGACCGGCATCCCGGTCTTCAAGCTCACCGAGGAGGAGACCACCCGTCTGCTCCGCATGGAGGACGAGCTGCACAAGCGGATCATCGGCCAGGAGGACGCCGTCAAGGCGGTCTCGAAGGCGATCCGTCGTACGCGTGCCGGTCTGAAGGACCCGAAGCGTCCGTCCGGTTCGTTCATCTTCGCCGGCCCGTCCGGCGTCGGTAAGACCGAGCTGTCCAAGGCGC
>JASGFV010000254.1:0-4526 GCA_047605365.1 Gordonia sp. (in: high G+C Gram-positive bacteria) | reverse complement strand
GCTGGTCGGCTATGTGGTCGCCGAGGCTGACGCTGATGCCGGGTTGGATGTGTCGGTGGTGCGTGAGGGGGTGGGGGCTCGGGTGCCGGGGTACATGGTGCCGGCGGTGGTGATGGTGGTTGATCGGTTGCCGTTGACGGTGAACGGCAAGTTGGATCGGCGGGCGTTGCCTGCACCGGAGTTCGGCGGCGCCGAAGCCGAATACCTGCCGCCTGAGAATCCTGTCGAGGAGACGCTGGCGTCGGTGGTTGCCGGTCTGCTGGGACTGGACCGGGTGTCAGTGAACGAGTCGTTCTTCGCTCTGGGCGGCGATTCGATCTCGTCGATTCGATTGGCATCGGCCGCGCGGGCCGCGGGGCTGTCGTTGTCGCCGCGGGAGATCTTCGAGAATCCGACGGTGCGCCGGATGGCCGCGCTGGTCTCTGCTCCAGGCCGGAACATGCAGTCGTTGGAAGAACTCCCGGGCGGCGGTTCCGGTGAGTCTGAACTGCTTCCGATCGCCAGTTGGATGATCGAGCATTCGGCTGCTTCCGAGGACTTCACGATGTTCGTGCAGTCGGCTGTCTTGGTCGCTCCGGAGGGGCTGACCACGAGTGACTTGGCGGACCTGATCGGTGCGGTCGTCGCTGCTCACCCGATGCTGACAGCGAGCCTGGCGCTTGACGAGTCGGGCGCCTGGCAGCTGCGGGCCGGAAACCCGTTCGATCGGGACCATGCGGTCGAGCGGGTCGAGTCGCGCCACCTGGTCGGCACCGGTGCATTCGACGCCGATCTGCAGGACGTCTACACGCGCCTGTGCGCGTCCCTGGAACCCGTGTCGGGCCGGATTGTGCGAGTCGGGCTTCTGGTCGATCCGAACGGAGCAGGCAGGATCGCTCTCGTCGTTCATCACCTCGGGGTGGATGCGGTGTCGTGGCCGATCATCGTCGAGGATCTGATCACCGCGTGGGCGCAGCGGCAGCAAGGACGCGACTATGAGCTCCGTCCGGAGGCCACCTCGCAGCGAGCCTGGGCCGCAGCGGTGCGGTCGCGATTTGCGAATGCGGAAAGCCAGACTGCGTACTGGCTCGATCGGTTGCCGGCCCGCACCACCGATCTCGGGGTGGTGCTGGATCCGGTCAGGGACCGGGACTCGACCGTCGACGCCGTGGTTCATCGCGTCGACCCGGCACTCAGCAAGGCGGTGGTGGGCCGGGTGCCGGCGGCCGTCAGCGGATCGATCAACGACGTGCTTCTGGGGACCTTCGCGCGCGCAGTGCGTTCATGGCAGTCGGCCCGTGGAATCGTCGACGCCACGTCGATCAAAGTCATGGTCGAGGGACACGGTCGAATCGAGGAAGTGCTGGAGGCGGGTGACACCCCGCGCCGCGCCGACCTTTCGCGCAGCGTCGGCTGGTTCACCTCGATCAGTCCGATGGAGCTTGACCCGTCGTCCGACGTCGTCCACGCGGTGAAGGCGGCGAAAGAGGAACGACTCGGGATGCCTGACAGCGGGCTCGGCTTCGGGCAACTGCGTTACTGCCGCCCAGACAGTGAAGTGGCACGGCGGCCGCTTCCTCCGATTCTGTTCAATTACCTCGGTGCCGGTGGATCGGACGGGGTCGAGGCTCCGTTCGGTGCGGCGCCGGACGCCCCGGACTTGACGCTGCCGACGCCTGCTGGCGGTGGCATGTCAGTCGCGGCAGTGCTGAACGTCGATGCGATGACGGTCGTCGAGGGCGACGAGCGCTTCTTGCGAGTCCGGGTTCGGTACCCGAATACGCTGCTCGGTCGCGAGGACGCTGAGGATCTCGCCGAGCGATGGTCTGCGGAGCTGGCCGCGATCGTGGAAGCCGCGGAGGACGGAGACCTCGGACTGTCGCCGTCCGACGTGCCGGGATCCGGTGCGACACAGGACGACCTCGACAAGGTACGGATCGAGCATCCGGGCGCGGAAGTGTGGCCGCTGATGCCCCTTCAGCGCGGTCTGTTCTTCCAATCGCAGATCGTCGGACCCGACGGACTCGACGTCTACCTGGCCCAGGTGACCGTCGGATTCGACCGCGCACTGGACGAGTCGCAGTTGAGCGCGGCACTTTCCGCGCTGACTGCACACCATCCGACTCTCCGGTCGAGCTTCATCGTCGCGAGCAGCGGTGCACCGCTGGTCGTCGTCCCGTCTACCGTTTCCATTCCGGTCAACGTGATCGACCTGTCCGGGGTCGGGGCCGACGAGCGCACTCAGCGGATCAGTGACATCGCCGACGCTGAACGCGTATGGCGATTCGATCTCGCTGCGGCGCCGTTGATCCGGGTCGTTCTGGTTCGGCACGACGACGGTGCGGACCTCGTCGTGACCAACCATCACCTGCTCTTCGACGGCTGGTCGGGCCCGATCGTGATGGCCGATCTGCTGTCGTTGTATGCGACCGGCACTCCCTACACCCAGCCGGGCGAGGTCAGTTTCGCTGATCACGCCAGGAACGTGGGACGTCTCGACGAGAGTGCTGCGCTGGCCGCATGGGCTCCGGTTCTCGAACTCGCAGAGGGAGCGACTCGGGTCGCCACTGGTGGCGGCGACGGCAGCCAGGTGATTCCCGACAATTTCGAGTTCACCCTCGACGAAGCGCAGACGGCTGAGATCACCAGGCTGGGTCGCGACAACGGTGTGACGGTGTCGGCAGTGCTGCGGGCAGTGTGGGCGGTGTTCCTCGCTGAGGTGACGGGCAACCGTGTCGTCACTTTCGGCGAGACGGTGTCCGGCCGGCCGGCAGACCTGGACGGCGCCGACAGGATGGTCGGACTGTTCATCAATACGTTGCCGGTCGTCGTCGACGTCGATCCCTCGGCCCCCTTCACGACGATCCTCAACGCCGTTCAACGTGACAAGGCCCAGGTTCTCGACCACCAGGACGTCGGTCTTCCGGCGCTGGCGCGGATTCGCCCGCAGGCCGTGGACTTCGACACCCTCGTCATCCATGAGTCCTACCCGGTCGAGATGAACTCGATCGAGAACGCGCAGAGCGACGCGCTCGGATTGCGAGGAGTGACCGGTCGAGATGCTACGCACTACACCCTGACGTTCGTCACGATGGAGCAGGAGAATCGACTCACCGTTCACCTGCGGCACCTCGAGACGTTCATCGATACCGAACAGGCCGCGGTGTACGCGGAGATCCTGAAGGAGATCATCCGGACGGTCATCGCACAGCCGGGTGACCCCGTCGGGGGCATTCAGCTGTTGTCGGCGGCAGCCGAGTCGAAGGTGCTCGACGCCTCGCGCGGCGCTGCCGTCGAGTTGCCGGCGATCGTGTCGGTAGGCGACGCAGTCTTCGCACAGGTGTCTCGCACTCCCGACTCCGCGGCTCTCGTGTTCGGCGATCGCACGGTGACCTATCGAGAGTTCGGTGCCCGCGTCAACGCGCTGTCGCGACGTCTGGTCGACGCCGGAGTCTCATCCGACGTAGCGGTCGGTGTGGCCGTTCCGCGATCGGTGGAGATGATGGTCGCGATCCACGCCGTGGTCGCCGCCGGCGGACAGTACGTCCCGTTCGATCTGGGGGCGCCGGTCGACCGAGTCGAGTACATGGTCCGCACCGCGGACGTGCGGTTGATCCTGGTCTCCGACCTCGAGCGTGCAGCGAATACTGTTCGCGCAGCTCAGCATTCGGGTGTGCCGTTGGTGACGATCGACGAGTCGCTCGCGTCGGAACGCGATCTCACTGATACGTCGTACGAGGGGAGCGAGGTTCGCGGAAGCTCGGCCGCGTACACCCTGTTCACTTCGGGGTCGACGGGCATGCCGAAGGGCGTGACGTTGCCGCACGAAGCCGTGCTGAACCGATTGTGGTGGGGTCTGGACGAGTTGCCGATCGGCGAGTCCGACGTCGTGCTGCAGAAGACGCCGTACACGTTCGACTGCTCGGTCCCCGAGCTGTTCGCACCGTTGATGGTCGGCGCGACCCTGGTGGTGCTGAAGGACGGCGGGCATTTGGACCCGCTGTACGTCGCGTCGGAGATCGAACGTACGCGAGCGACGATGGTGCACTTCGTCCCGTCGATGTTGTCGGTGTTCCTCGATGTGGTTCCGCCGCAGATGCTGTCGGCGCTGGATTCGGTCCGAATCGTGTCGACGACGGGCGAGGCGCTTCCCCCTGCGGTGGCGGCTCCGGCGCGGAGGCTGTGGCCGAACGCGCTGTTCTACAACTTGTACGGGCCCACCGAGGCGGCGGTGGAGATCACCTACCAGTCCATCGAAGAAGTGCGGGCCGAGGACACCTCGGTGCCGATCGGTGTGCCGGTGTGGAACAGCAGCGCGGTGGTGCTGGACGCACGGTTGCGTGTGGTGCCCGCGGGTGTGGCAGGCGAGTTGTACCTCGGCGGAGTGCAGTTGGCGCGCGGCTATGCCGATCGCCCGGATCTGACTGCCGAGCGTTTCGTGGCGGATCCGTTCGGGGAGCCGGGCTCTCGGTTGTACCGGACCGGTGATCTGGTGCGCTGGAATGGTGCTGGTGAGCTGGAGTATCTGGGTCGTACTGATTTCCAGG
>JASGFV010000253.1:0-4569 GCA_047605365.1 Gordonia sp. (in: high G+C Gram-positive bacteria) | reverse complement strand
CGGCAACAAAGCCGGCGACGCCCTGGTCCGCCTCCCACGCGCAGACGAGTGCATCCGCCTCCGCGCCGGTTCGGCCGTCGACGATTACGTTCGCGTATTTGGCGAACGGCCGGTACACGCCGGTGAAGCCGAAGACGCGCGGACCGCTCAGGTAGTTGCCCTTGTGAACACGCTCGCCGAGTGTCTGTGCGCGCCGCACCTTCTGCGCTCCCGGCAGTCCCATCAGCTCCGCCCGATCGCGACGGCGGACCAGAGCCTCCACGACAAGCCACTCGTACGCGATGTCGTAGGTGGTGCCGTCGTCGGCACGGACCTTCGCCAACGGCGCACAGGCGAGAGCTCCGATGGTCGCAACCGTCACGAACCGCGGGTTGCTCATGCGGGCGCGGACGCCGGGCGCGATCCGCTCCGCGAGACGGTCGCCGATCGCGGACAAGCCTAGTGGGTCGAGGCTCCCCTCCCCGTCTGCTCCCGGATCGAACTTCGAGAACCGCGGTAGCTGCTCGAGTAGTGTTCCCGATCGAGGGAGTACCGTCATTGCCCGATTATTGCAACACTCGCGTGGATATCCGGTGCTGCGGTCAGGTGGTCGCCGAATCCGTCGAGTGAGCTGCAGCGGACACTTTTCGGCACCGAACGCGTCAACGCCCGCCACCGTGATCGAGGGGCACCGACCTCGACGCGATCCGGCAGGCACAGATCGACGACCTCCGACGAGGGGTGCGCCCGGCGCTCACGCGGTCCCGCGGAACTCCTCCAGCACGGTCGGCGCGTCGTCGGGACGGTCGACGACGACCACGGCGTCGCCCGCCTGCACCGGCCCGGACTTCACCACCCGCAGGTACAGACCGAGCCGCCCCACGGAGGCGAAGCGTTTGACCCAGCCGCGGGCGTCGTCGCCGCCCACCCAGCGAGCGAACGTCTGGCACGGGACGCGAGGCGAGGTGACTTCCACTTCGAGCTTGTCGCCGATCCGCCACCGCTCCCCGATCCGCGCAGCGTTCACGTCCATCCCGGACACCCGCAGGTTCTCGCCGAACCAGCCGGGCGGCAGGTCGCGGCCGAGCTCGCCGGACCAGAAGTCGGCGTCGTTCTGCCCGTACACGTAGACGGCCTTGTCCGGGCCGCCGTGGTGCTTGCGGTCGGCCTGCACGTCGGCCCGCAGACCCAGCGGGCCGACCTTGACCGGACCGTCGACGACCCGTTTGTCGATGGCGGTCACGCCGACGGAGCCGCTGTCTGGATGCAATTCGGCGACCACGCACACCGCCACGATCCGCCCGGATTCAGGCGCTGCCGACTCAGTCACCGGGCTCCTCCGCCGCCGCCTTCAGATCGGCGATGACGATCTTCTTCATCTGCATCATCGCCTGGTAGGCCGCGGGGCTGATCATCAGCTCGTCCATCGCCGCCGGACACACCTGCCAGCTGATGCCGAACTCATCGACGCACCAGCCGCACTGCTCGGCTTCGGGCACCGCGGACAGCGCTTCCCACAGCGTGTCGATTTCGGCCTGGTCGGCGCAGTCGGCCTGGAGCGAGACGCCGGGCCCGAAGGTGAAGTCGTGACTGTCGTCGCCGTCCATCGCGACGAACCACTCGTCGCCCAGGGTGAAGTCGGCGAACATCACCGCGTCGGCGGCGGCCGGACCGGTCTGCGCGGTGTGCTCGACGACGGTGCCGATCGTCCCGTCGAACAGCTCGGTGTATTTGGCGACGGCCGCCTTGGTCTTGTTCTGCGCCGGGCCGGTGAAGAGGAACGCCGGCATCACGAACGGGCGCGGATCTCCGTCGGGGTTGGTGAGGATCAGCTGCCACGAGACGCCGAACCGGTCCTCGATCCATCCGAAGCGCGGGCTGAACGGGTACTCCCCCAGCTCCATCCGGACCGTGCCGCCCTCGGACAGCGCCTCCCACGCAGCGTCGAGGTGCTCGCGGCTCTGCTCGTCGCGCGACGGGTCGAAGTTCACCATGAACGAGATCGACGGGTTGGGCCGGAAGTCGTTCCCGGCGTTGATCAGCTGCAGCCGGAAGCCGTCGATGTCCACGCCGACGGTCAGCGACGCCCCGGCGAATTCCTTCTGGAAGTCCAGTAGGCCTTCCTCGGGATAGCGCGCGGTGACGGTCGACGTGGCGCCGGGGAATGCCGACGCGTAGAGCGCCCCGCCCTCTTCCGCGTTCCCGGCGAACCAGATGTTCGGGATGATCTTCTGCACGAGGGGCCTCCTGATCGTCGTCATTCCATTGTGCCGGTGGGCAAGATCTCACGCGCGAGCATGCCGACTCTGCCAATTCGCGTTGTAACATTCGACCCGTGCCCTCCCTAGTCGAGATGAGTTCGCGCCGGTTGAGTTCCGTGGCCGCCCAGACGACGACGATGGTCTCGCGTGCTTCCGGTGCCGCGACGTCGGCCCTGGCCGCCCCGACCAGTCGGGCACTTCAGACCGCCCGAAGCTATGCGCCGGTGCAGCCGCCGCAGATCCCCGAAGAGGGCGTGACCGCGGCTAACAAGCTGCTGCGCCAGCTCGGAATCAACGCCTTCACCCCCACCCTCGGATTCAGTTCCGACCTGACGCTCCCGTTCGGAGTCGGCGGCGCGGTCGCCGGTCCGTACACCCCGGGCGTCGGGAATCTGAATGTCGCAGGCATCAGTCTCAACGCAGTCCGGCGCGGCGAGATCCTCTGCGGCTTCGTGCCGGTCGGCGGCGTGTTCGCCGACTTCGGCGACAAGACGGGCATCCGCGTCGCCTGGCTGAACCTCAATACCATGCGCGGCGGGCTCGACACTCCGCTCGGCGGGCTCATCGACACCGTGCTCGACGCCGTGGCCAGCCACGCCAAGGCCGCCCCCATCCCGGCGTCGGCGTACACCACGCCTATCGGCGCCCTCAAGCGCGCACTGTCGGTGATTCCGTCGAACGGCGTCCGCGGCGGCGTCGTCGAGACGGGCCCCGGCCTGGTCTTGTGCGCCATCTACGGCACTGTCAAGCGCAACAACACGACGTACGTGTTCTTCCCATCGGTCGGTCTGACCGAAGCGCACTGAGCCGCCCGGGTCAGGCCCGACGGCGCACCGGGGATCATTCCCTCCCGCTCCAGTTCGCGCGGGTCGCGGATGTCGACGAAGACGGTGTCGTCCGAGTGGTAGGCGTCGAGCGCGTCGTCGATCTCGATCGAAGTCACGACCGCATCGGCTCTCGCCAGCAGATCCTTGTAGCCGAGCGTCATGGGCGCGTCCTCCGTTCGTTCCGGACGCTACTCGCCGCCGGACCCGGGCACCCCCGGCTTCGACGATGCCGGGTGCAGTTCGGAATAGGACGCCAGCCCGGCGGCGAAGTCCTCGAACATCGGCCCGAAGACTCTCGGCACCAGCTTCCCCGCGATCGGCGTCAGCGCCGCCGCGACGTCGAGGTGTACCGCCCAGCGCAGGACGCACGCGTCGTCGTCGAGCGGCTCCACAGCGATGTCCTCGATCATGCGCCTAGCCAACGGGATCGACATCGCGTCGGAGGAGAACGCGAAACGACGGCCCGGCTTCCAGGCCAGGAACCGTTCGCGCACCGTGATCCAGCGCAGGTGGATGTCGCGCACCGAGCCGGTCCCGTGCGGCGCGTCGTCGTACCAGGTGGTCGACCGGTAGCCCTGCGCCCATTCCCACTGATTCTCACCGGTCGCCAGGACCTCGAAGACGCGGTCGGCCGACGCCCGGACCGTGCGCTCGGTGCGCAGGTGATGGGTCATCGACGCGGCGTCGCCGAGCGTGCTGGGCACCAGCCCGTGCATGGTCATTTCGGGGCCACCAGGTTGCGGGTCACGCGAATCGTCGTGCGGCGCGGCAAGACTCGCGGAAGCCTGGACGACCACCGGTTGGCCGCCCCGGACACCACGCTCGGGGCCGTACGACGACGATCCAGCTCCCGGATCGCCGTCGCCACCACCTGTTCCGGACTCTGGCGGCCGCCGACGCTCGCCGCCTCGCCCGCGACGTCGAAGAACTCGGTGTCGGTGGCCCCGGGGCACAGGGCGACGACGTCGACGCCGCTGCCTTCGGTCTCGCCCCACAGCGCCTCGGTGAACGAGAGGACGAAGGCCTTGGTCGCGCCGTAGACCGCCATATGCGAGATCGGCTGGAATGCCGCCGTCGAGGCCACGTTGACCACGGCCCCGCGGTCGCGCTGAATCATGCCGGGCAGCAGCGTGCGCGTCAGTGCGACCAGGGCGAGGACGTTGACGGCGATCTCGTCGTGGATCCGCTGCGGCTTCTGCTCGGCGAACGCGCCGTGAGTGGCGAAGCCGGCGTTGTTCACCAGCACGTCGATCGGGAGGTCGCGGACCTCGGCGATCAGCGCCTGGAGATCCGCGGGGTCGGCGAGGTCGGCCGCGATGACGCGGGCCCCGACGCCGTGTTCGGCGGCGAGCCGCTCGGCGAGTGCGCGCAGCCGGTCCTCACGACGTGCGACGAGGATCAGGTCGCTCCCCCGGCGGGCCAGAGCCGCGGCGAACTCCGCGCCGATTCCGCTGCTCGCGCCCGTGACGAGTGCGGTCGATCCGGTCAGTTCCAACATGCCA
>JASGFV010000252.1:0-4598 GCA_047605365.1 Gordonia sp. (in: high G+C Gram-positive bacteria) | reverse complement strand
GCCCGTTCAACTTCCCGGCGATGGTCCCGATGTGGTTCTTCCCGATCGCCATCGCAGCCGGCAACACCGTCGTGATCAAGCCCTCGGAGAAGGATCCGTCGGCGTCGCTGTGGATGGCTGAGCTGTGGAAGGAAGCGGGCCTGCCCGACGGCGTGTTCAACGTCCTGCAGGGCGACAAGGTCGCCGTCGACGAGCTGCTGACCAACCCGAAGATCAAGGCCGTCAGCTTCGTGGGCTCCACCCCGATCGCCGAGTACGTCTACGCCACCGGCACCGCCAACGGCAAGCGCGTCCAGGCCCTCGGCGGCGCCAAGAACCACGCCATCGTGCTGCCCGACGCCGACCTCGACCTGGCGGCCGACGCCATGGTCAACGCCGGATTCGGCTCGGCAGGCGAGCGCTGCATGGCGATCTCGGTGTGCGTCACCGTCGGCGACGTCGCCGACACCCTCGTCGACAAGATCGCCGAGCGCACCCGCACCCTGAAGACCGGCGACGGCACCGAGGACTCCGACATGGGCCCGCTGGTCACCAAGGCGCACCGGGACAAGGTCGCCTCCTACGTCGACGCCGGTGAGGCCGCAGGAGCCACCGTCGTGCTCGACGGCCGCACCCTGACCCAGGAGGGCGAGACCGCCGACGGCTTCTGGCTCGGCCCCACCCTCCTCGACAACGTCACCCCGGACATGAGCGTCTACACCGACGAGATCTTCGGCCCGGTCCTGTCGGTGGTGCGCGCCGAGTCGTACGACGAGGCCCTCGGCCTGATCAACACCAACCCGTACGGCAACGGCACCGCCATCTTCACCAACGACGGCGGAGCGGCCCGCCGCTTCCAGAACGAGGTGGAGGTCGGCATGGTCGGCATCAACGTCCCGATCCCGGTTCCGATGGCCTACTACAGCTTCGGCGGCTGGAAGGCGTCGCTGTTCGGCGACAGCCACGCGCACGGCGCCGAGGGCCTGCACTTCTTCACGCGGACCAAGGCCATCACCAGCCGCTGGCTGGACCCGAGCCACGGCGGCCTGAACCTCGGCTTCCCGCAGAACGCCTGACGGCGCCGACATCGACGGATTGGAGATCCCATGACCCCGCAGACGGCTACCGCCGACGCCGCGCCGCAGATCGACCTCGAGGCCGGCCGCCGCGGCTACGACCTGGACCGCAAGCACGTCTTCCACTCGTGGTCGGCTCAGGCCAAGATCACCCCGATGATCGTGACCGCCTCCCAGGGCAGCTACGTCTGGGACGGCGACGGCAACCGGCTGCTCGACTTCTCGTCGCAGCTGGTCAACACCAACATCGGCCACCAGCATCCCAAGGTGGTCGCGGCGATCGCCGAGCAGGCCGCAAAGCTGTGCACCGTGGCTCCGCAGTACGTGAACGACGCGCGCTCGGAGGCAGCCCGGCTGATCACCGAGCGCACCCCGGAGAACCTGAACAAGGTCTTCTTCACCAACGGCGGCGCCGACGCGATCGAGCACGCCGTCCGCATGGCGCGTCTGCACACCGGCCGCCGCAAGGTCCTGTCGCGCTACCGCTCCTACCACGGCGGCACCGACACCGCGGTCAATCTGACGGGCGATCCCCGTCGCTGGCCCAACGACTACGGCTCCGCCGGCACCGTCCACTTCTTCGGCCCGTTCCTGTACCGCAGCCGGTTCCACGCCACCACGGAGCCTCAGGAGTGCGAGCGCGCGCTCGACTACCTGGATGAATTGATCCGGATGGAGGGTCCCGACCAGATCGCGGCGATCGTCCTGGAGTCGATCCCCGGCACCGCCGGCATCATGATCCCGCCGCCCGGCTACCTGCAGGGAGTCCGGGAGCTCTGCGACCGGTACGGCATCATCTACATCGCCGACGAGGTGATGGCCGGATTCGGCCGCTCCGGCAAGTGGTTCGCCTTCGAGCACGGCGACGTCGTGCCCGATCTGATCACCTTCGCCAAGGGCGTCAACTCCGGTTACGTGCCGCTCGGCGGCGTGGTGATCGGCGATCACATCGCGTCCACCTTCGACGAACGCCCGTACCCGGGCGGACTGACCTACTCGGGTCATCCGCTGGCGACCGCCGCCGCCGTCGCGACCATCAACGCCATGACCGACGAAGGCATGGTGGAGAACGCCGAGCGGGTGGGCCGCGAGGTGATCGGTCCCGCGCTGGCCGAGATGGCGCAACGTCACCCGAGCATCGGCGAGGTCCGCGGCACCGGCGTCTTCTGGGCGCTCGAACTGGTCGCCGACCGCGACACCCGCGAGCCGCTGGCCCCGTACGGCGGCACGAGTGCCGCGATGAACGAGGTCGTCGCCGCATGCAAGGCGGGCGGGCTGCTCCCGTTCGCCAACTTCAACAGGATCCACGTCGTTCCGCCGTGCAACATCAGCGACGACGAGACGCGTGAGGGTCTGGCGATCCTCGACTCCGCGCTCGACTCCGCCGACCGGCACACCACCGCCGGCTGAATGCAGAAATGACACGGCGCCCCGCCGAGCGAAGGCTCGGCGGGGCGCCGTTTTGCTGTCTGCGGAATCCGCTGTCCGCCGGCTGAGCTTGTCGAAGCCCCCTGGCGGGCGCTCAGCTGCGGGCCGAAGCCAGGATCTCGTTGAACGTGCTGCTCGGGCGCATGACGTTCGCGGTCAGCTCCGGATCCGGCAAGTAGTAGCCGCCGATGTCGACCTGCTCGCCCTGCACCGAGTTCAACTCCGAGACGATGGCGTCCTCGTTGGCCTCGAGCTTGTCGGCCAGCGGGCCGAAATGCTTCGCCAGCTCGGCGTCGTCGGTCTGATTCGCCAGTTCACGGGCCCAGTACATCGCCAGGTAGAACTGGCTGCCGCGGTTGTCGAGCTCGCCGGTCGTGCGTGACGGACCCTTGTCGTTCTCCAGCAGCTTGCCGGTCGCGGCGTCGAGCGTGGAGGCGAGCACCTCGGCTCGCTTGTCGCCGGTCTTCTTGCCCAGGTCCTCGAGGCTGACGGCCAGGGCGAGGAACTCGCCGAGGGAGTCCCAGCGCAGGTGGTTCTCCTCGATGAGCTGCTTGACGTGCTTGGGCGCCGAGCCGCCGGCGCCGGTCTCGTACAGGCCGCCGCCGGCCATCAGCGGGACGATCGACAGCATCTTGGCGCTGGTGCCCAGTTCCAGGATCGGGAACAGGTCGGTCAGGTAGTCGCGCAGGATGTTGCCGGTCGCGGCGATCGTGTCCAGACCACGCATCGCCCGCTCCAGTGTGTAGCGCATCGACCGGACCTGCGACATGATCTGAATGTCCAGGCCCTCGGTGTCGTGATCCTCGAGGTAGGTCCGGACCTTCTTGATCAGCTCGTTCTCGTGCGGGCGGTACGGGTCCAGCCAGAACAGCACCGGCATCCCCGAGTCACGCGCGCGCGTGACCGCGAGCTTGACCCAGTCGCGGATCGGCGCGTCCTTGACGATGCACATGCGCCAGATGTCGCCTGCTTCGACGTTCTGGGTCAGTAGCACCTCTCCGGTCTCGACGTCGGTGAAGTTGGCGACGCCGTCCGCGGGAACCTCGAAGGTCTTGTCGTGCGAGCCGTACTCCTCGGCCTGCTGGGCCATCAGACCGACGTTCGGCACCGTACCCATGGTGGTCGGATCGAAGGCGCCGTTGGTCTTGCAGAAGTTGACGATCTCCTGGTAGATCCGCGAGAACGTGGACTCCGGGTTGACCGCCTTGGTGTCCTTCTGGCGGCCGTCCGCGCCGTACATCTTGCCGCCGGCCCGGATCATGGCGGGCATCGACGCGTCGACGATGACGTCGCTGGGGGAGTGGAAGTTGGAGATGCCGCGCGCCGAGTCGACCATCGCCAACTCCGGGCGGTGCTCGTGGCACTTGTGCAGGTCGTCGATGATCTCTTCGCGCTTACTGGCCGGCAGCGACTCGATCTTCGCGTAGAGGTCGGACAGACCGTTGTTGACGTTGATGCCGAGCTCGTCGAACAATTCGCCGTGCTTGGCGAAAGCGTCCTTGTAGAAGGTGCGGACGGCGTGACCGAAGACGATGGGGTGCGAGACGCGCATCATCGTCGCCTTGACGTGCAGGGAGAACATGACCCCGGTCTTGTAGGCGTCTTCCATCTCCGCCTCGTAGAACTCCAGCAGGGCCTTCTTGCTCATGAACATGCTGTCGATGACGTCGCCGTCGGTGAGCGAGATGCCCGACTTGAGCACTACCTTCTCGCCGTCGGAGGTGATCAGCTCCATGTTCACCTTGCGGTCGCCGTCGACGACCATCGACTTCTCGCCGGCGTAGAAGTCGCCGTGCCGCATGTGCGCGACGTGGGTGCGTGAGGCCATCGACCACGGGGCCATCGAATGCGGGTGCTTGCGCGCGTACTCCTTGACCGCCTTCGGCGCACGACGATCCGAGTTTCCCTGACGCAGAACGGGATTCACCGCGCTGCCGAGACACTTGGTGTAGCGCGCGTTGATCTCGCGCTCCTCGTCGGTCTTCGGGTTGCTGGGGTAGTCGGGGATCGCGTAGCCCTTGCCCTGCAGTTCCTTGATGGCCGCGTACAGCTGGGGGACCGAGGCGCTGATGTTCGGCAGCTTGATGATGTTGGTGTCGGACTCCTGCGTCAGAC